>NZ_JBXASD010000005.1:0-249922 GCF_058808955.1 Undibacterium sp. GW821-FHT11B02
CTGGTGTATGACGTGACTTCTTCTTCGAATGCGACTGGCGGTGGTGTGAACAACATCACTACTTCCAATGCGATTGTTGTTTCGGGTGGCGCGGTGGTGACGGCAGGTACAGTAGGTACTTCTCCAACTAACGGTGGTGGCCAGGCATTGGCTCCTATCGCTCTGACAGCAGGCGGTGTATTCAACAGTGTCGCAGGTGTGAACGACAACTTCACAGGTGCAGCAGCAGCTTTTGTTGGTACTACCATCAACGGTAATAACGGTGATACAGACACCATTACCTTCACAGGCGGTGGCAGTATCGTTATCGGCGGCGGCAACACCATCACTAACATCAAGACACTGGCAACAGACAATACGTCGACTGATGTGTACTTTAACGTTGCGACATCAGGTGTCACTACTGTCAACGGTGGCACAGGTAACGACCGCGTCTTCCTGGCCAATTCCGGCAGTTCCATGCTGGCCGGCAATGTGAATCTGGGTACTGGTAATAATACCCTGACTATGGAAGGTAAAACTTACAGTGGTACATTTACAGCAGGTGCTGGCACTTCAGACATCTTGAGTCTGGTTGACTTGTCAAATATTGCTGCTGCGAATATCACTGGCTTCGAAAGCCTGGTCGTTGCAAGCAATGCGGGCATCACGCTGACTACCGCACAATATGCTGCTTTCACATCGATTACTGCAACAGGCACCAATAATTTCACTTTCTCAACTGCAGGTACTATCGCAGGTAACGCTACTGTAGAAAACTATACTCTGGCGAATGGTGCGAATACCTTCACAGCAGCGGCTGGTTTGATCTCTGTTACTGGTGGTACTGGTGCAGACACATTCAATGTTGGTGATGCCATCATCACAGCAACCGTTGCTGCCAATGGTATCAATGGCGGTGCTGGTGCTGACATCCTGAACGTTGGTGCTGTGACTGCCGCGCTGGATATGTCTGCCAAAGTAACTGGCGTTGAAACCGTGAACGTGACTGGTGGTACCAATGCTGCCTGGACTGTGACTAATGAAAACGGTGCTGGCGTGACCTTGAACTTCACCAAGTCTGCTGCAACTGCAATCAATAATGTCACCCTGGGTACTGGTGGTCAGACTCTGAATATCTTGGGTACAGGTACAGGCGCAGCTACTATCACAGGCGGTTCTGGCGCGGATACAATCAACCTGTCCACAACACAAACAGGTGCTGATACGATTGCAGTCGGTTCTGTGATTGGCTCCATGGACACCATCGGCAACTTCAAAGCTGCTGGCGCTGACGTGTTCAAAACAGGCACTGCAGCAACAACATTGAACGCGCTGAACATCGCTACAGCAGACGTATCTACTCTGGCAGCCGCCATCGCTACAGCAGCAACAGCAGCTGGCGCGACGCTGGCAGCTAATACCCAGGCTTACATCATCACTGTAGCCGCAGGTACAGCAGCTGGTACATACGCCTTCCAAAACATCGGTGGCACTGTTGGTACAGTTGATGCAACTGACTTTATCGTGAAATTGACTGGTACAACGGGTTCCATCGTTGCTGGCGACTTCATCGCTTAATGTTGGTTTAGTTCGTCATCATGGCAAGGGAGCGATCCCTTGCTACAAGAGCAAGCCCATCACTGCAAAGTGTTGGGCTTGTTTGTTTGTGGGGCCAGGTATTTGTGGCTCAGTATCCAGAATTCGAGAAAAAGTCAGGGAAAAGGTAAAATGCCGGTATTCTGTCAATACGAGCTAACATGACTGCCTCTACTTCTGCCAATACCCTCGAACAACTCACGATCACCCGTCCAGATGACTGGCATTTGCATGTACGCGATGGCGCTGCCCTGGCAAGCGTCTTGCCACATACTGCAGCGCAATTTGCCCGCGCCATCATCATGCCGAATCTGAAACCGCCAGTCACGACCACTGCGCAGGCCGCAGCCTATCGTGAGCGCATTTTGGCGGCGCTGCCTTCCGGCATGTCATTTGAGCCACTGATGACGCTGTATCTGACAAATAACACACCACCAGATGAAATACGGCGTGCCAAAGACAGTGGCCTTGTCCATGCAGTGAAGTTGTATCCGGCAGGTGCGACCACCAATTCTGATGCCGGTGTGACCGACCTGAAAAATTGCTACAAGACGCTGGAAACCATGCAGGAAGTCGGCATGCCCTTTCTGGTGCATGGCGAAGTCACTGATCCGGATATCGATTTGTTTGACCGTGAAGCCGTATTCATAGAGCGTGTCATGCAGCCACTGCGCAAAGACATGCCTGAACTGAAAGTGGTATTTGAACATATTACTACCAGTGATGCAGCTGCCTATGTGGCAGAAGCCAGTGGTCCGATTGCAGCGACCATTACTGCACATCACTTGTTATATAACCGCAATGAAATTTTCAAAGGCGGTATACGTCCGCATTATTATTGTTTGCCGGTGCTGAAGCGTGAAACCCACAGGCAAGCGTTGGTAAAAGCCGCTGTCTCTGGCAGCAAACGCTTCTTCCTGGGTACCGATTCTGCCCCACATGCCAAAGGCTTGAAAGAACATGCTTGCGGCTGTGCCGGTTGTTATACCGCGCTGCATGCAATGGAATTGTATGCCCAGGCTTTTGAACAGGCTGGCGCACTTGATCAATTGGAGGCTTTTGCCAGTTTTAATGGCCCTGATTTTTATCGGTTGCCGCGCAACAAAACGACAGTCACTTTGATACGTGAAGATTGGCAAATGCCAACTGAACTTCCATTTGCGGATACCAGTATTGTTCCTCTGAACAGTGGCGAAACCCTGCACTGGAAAATGCGTGCAGTCTGAGTAATGAATGCAATGAGTGCACGTTTTTTTGATGACATAGATTGGTCGCAAAGCTGGTACGCAGCAGTGTTACCTGCAGCACAAAAAGTGTTTGCTAACCCTGCTGACTGGCGTACACAGCTCAATCAATTGAGTGCCCAGTCCGGCTTACTCAATCACCGCGATCTGCCAATACAATTCATTGCGCAGGAAGAATTACCCGAGGGTGTTGCCTATGAAGCTTATATCAGCGCCAGTGGACAGGTCCCTACCAGGGAGAATTTGCATGACTTTTTCAACGCATTGGTGTGGCTGAGTTTTCCGCACATTAAGCGGCAACTGAATGCTTTGCAGGCTGCCCAGATTGCCGCCATGGGCATAGGCAAGTCACGCGGACCGGCGCGAGACGCTGCCACTATTTTCGATGAAAATGCTGCACTGCTGGTGGTGGAAGATAATGAGCCAGGTGCTGCATTGATTGCATCCTTGCGTGCGCATGCCTGGCAGGATGCGTTTGTAGAACAGGCACACAAATTCGAGGCACGCAAATTCGGCCAAATTGCCGAAGTCTGGTGTTTTGGCCATGCCTTGATGGAAAAATTAGTTAAGCCCTATAAAGCCATTACTGCGCATACCTGGGTGTTAATGGTTGATAAGACCTACTTTGAGCGGGATACACTTGCCAGATGTGCTTACGTGGATCAACTGGTGGCTGCGCAGCTGGCCAGCCACCCCTTGAGTACGGCAGATTACACCCCCTTGCCCGTACTGGGACTGCCTGGCTGGTGGCCACAGCAGGACCAGGCTTTTTACGCTGATCAGCAAGTGTTCAGGGCAAAACGCCTTAAATCTGACCAGACCGCAGGCTAGTCCCAATAAGCTTAAGCAGCCGCCTTGTTCTGCAGCATTTGGAATAACTGATCTTTCAAACTGATACGCAGTTTTTTCAAGTCTTCTAAGGTAGCGTCGCCCAGATGTTCTTTGCCGTTTTCTGCGCGATTGACGGCTTTATCGGTAGCGTCGTATTCGTCAAATAGTTTTGCGAAATGGGCATTACCAAGTTTCAGTTCATGAATGATTTCCTTAAATTGAGGAAATTCAGTAGACAGCGCGTGATGATCGACTTGCATGGAGACTCCTGAGTTTTGAATAAGGAACATTTTCCTTGTCACCATACTAAGCAATTTACGGTTGCCGCTAATGATCTGGATCAAGCCAGTAACAAATGCGTCAATAAGATCAAGTTGTTTCGTGAATGAAAAACGGGAGCCATGGGCCCCCGTTGATTTTCTTGCTACACACTGAGATAACTTATTGTTCACGTAACCAGGTCTGGGTACGGCCAAATATTGGCGCACCGATATAACCACGCACATTCAGTTTCTTGTTGTTTTCAATCACGCTAAGTTTGCTGCTGTAAAGCTTGCCATTACCTGGGTCAAGTATTTTGCCGCCCGTGTATTCATCGCCGTCTTTTTTCAAGCCGGTCAATATAGTCATGCCGACTATGGGCTGGTCTTTGTTCGCACCTTCACATTTGCCGCATTTGGGATTTTTTTCCGGCGCATCAGCCTCCAAAAACAGTTTCTCTATCTTGCCCTGTAATTCGCCACCGGTTTCTGTGATACGTATCAATGCCTTGGGCTTGCCAGATTTATCATCAATGCTCTTCCAAAGACCGACCGGGCTTTCTTCAGCCTGTCCCAGCATTGGCAAACCAGCTAAAGCAATGAATGCGGATAATACGAATGGAACTGTTTTTTTCATGCTGTCTCCAAAAGAAAAAACGTAGATCTCTGATTTATATGATTTTATTGTACGTGGCAAAGTTTTAACCACGTACAATATTTTTAGAGTCTCTACTTTAACTAAAGGTATTACACAGGTGGCAATTTGCCAAGTTGTTCACGCAGTTTTTGCAGTGTGGCAGAGAAATTCGCTACCCGTTCTTTCTCTTGTGCTATCACTTGTGCAGGCGCTCTGGCAACAAAACCTTCATTACCCAGTTTGGCTTCGGCCTTGGCGATTTCGCCTTCCAGACGGGCGACTTCCTTACTGATACGGGCACGTTCTGCTGCAACATCGATTTCTACCTTCAGCATCAGCTTCGATTCGCCGACGATGGATACCGGTGCCGGTGAATCTGGCAGCGCATCCACAACGGCTACTTCAGACAGTTTCGCCAGCGCTTGCAGGTAGGGGGCAAAAGATTGCAGGCGCGCTTTGTCATCGGCATTGGCAGCTTGCAACAGCAGTGGCACGCGCAGGGCAGGGGACAATTGCATTTCACCACGTAAATTGCGGCAAGCGTCAGTCATGGCTTTTAGTGCCTGCATCCAGGCTTCGGCTGCGGTGTCGACATTCTCTGCCACAAACAATGGATAAGGCTGAACCATGATGCTGTCGCCAGCCGGGTTCAAGATCTTGCCAGCCAGTGGTGCAACGGTTTGCCACAGGGCTTCGGTGACGAAAGGAATAATGGGATGAGCCAGACGCAAGATTGCTTCAAGTACGCGCAGCAAAGTGCGACGGGTGGCACGTTGTTGTGCTTCATTGCCCTGTTGCACCTGTACCTTGGCAACTTCCAGATACCAGTCGCAATATTCATCCCAGACAAATTTGTAGATGGCCGAAGCAATATTGTCGAAGCGGTAGTCGGCAAAGCCCTTTTCTATCTCTGCTTCTGCGCGTTGCAAGCTTGAGATGATCCATTTGTCAGCCTGTGAATAGTCGAGGTCTGCTGCACCAACATCTGCACCAAAGCCGCAATCCTTGCCTTCGGTATTCATCAGTACAAAGCGGGTTGCGTTCCACAATTTATTGCAGAAGTTGCGATAGCCTTCACAACGGCCCAGATCGAAATTGATATTACGGCCCAGCGATGCGTAGCTGGCCATGGTGAAGCGCAGTGCATCAGTACCATAGGCGGGGATGCCATCGGAAAATTCCTTGCGTGTGGCTTTTTCTATGCTGGCCGCTTGCTTGGGATTCATCAAGCCAACAGTGCGTTTGGCGACCAGGTCATCAACACTGATCCCATCAATCAGGTCAATCGGGTCCAGGGTATTGCCCTTGGATTTGGACATTTTCTGTCCGCTGGAATCACGTACCAGACCATGTACATACACGGTATTGAACGGGACCTTGCCAGTGAAGTGCGTAGTCATCATGACCATGCGCGCTACCCAGAAGAAAATGATGTCAAAACCAGTGACCAGTACCGAGGATGGCAGGAACTGTTTGATATCTGGTGTTTCTTCTGGCCAGCCCATGGTAGAGAATGGTACCAGCGCAGATGAGAACCAGGTATCGAGCACGTCATCATCACGCTTCAATGCGCCAGTGTAACCAGCGGCAGCAGCCTTGGCTTTGGCGCCAGCTTCGTCATGGGCAACGAAGATTTCGCCATTGTCACCATACCATGCCGGGATTTGATGCCCCCACCACAATTGGCGTGAAATGCACCAGTCCTGGATGTTGTTCAGCCACTGGTTGTAGGTTGTGGTCCAGTTTTCAGGGATGAATTTGATTTCACCATCAGCGACTTTTTCCAACGCCACTTCAGCAATGGATTTTCCAGGGAAATGTGTGCCTTCTGGTGCCGGCTTGCTCATGGCCATGAACCATTGATCTGTCAGCATGGGTTCGATGACTACATTGGTACGGTCGCCACGTGGCACCATCAGTTTGTGTGGTTTTACCGATTCCAGCAGACCTTGCGCATCCAGGTCAGCAACGATTTGTTTGCGGGCGACGAAACGGTCCATGCCCTGATACACAGCAGGGGCGTTTTCATTGATCTTTGCATCCAATGTCAAGACGCTGATTTGCGCCAGATGATGACGTTGACCGACGGCATAATCGTTGAAGTCATGGGCAGGCGTGATCTTCACGCAGCCGGTACCAAATTCTTTGTCAACATAGCTATCTGCAATTACCGGGATTTCGCGGTCTGTCAGTGGCAACTTGAGCATTTTGCCAACCAGATGGACATAGCGTTCGTCCGTAGGGTCAACCGCAACAGCAACGTCACCCAACAGAGTTTCAGGACGGGTAGTTGCTACCGTCAATTGGCCGGAGCCGTCAGCAAACGGATAATGGATATGCCACATTGAGCCATCTTCTTCTTCCGACACGACTTCCAGATCAGACACTGCCGTACCCAATACCGGGTCCCAGTTGACCAGGCGTTTGCCACGATAGATCAGGCCTTGTTCTACCAGTTTGACAAATACATCGGTCACAACTTTGGAACGCTCGGCATCCATGGTGAAATATTCACGATCCCAATCGGCTGATGCACCCATGCGACGCATCTGGCCGGTGATGGTGGAGCCGGATTTTTCTTTCCATTCCCAGACTTTTTCCAGGAATTTTTCGCGGCCCAGATCGTGGCGCGAAATTTTTTGCGCATCAAGTTGTCGTTCTACTACGATTTGTGTGGCTATACCGGCATGGTCCGTGCCTGGTACCCAGGCTGTATTGTGACCACGCATGCGGTAATAACGGGTCAGGCCATCCATGATGGTCTGGTTGAAGGCATGGCCCATGTGCAGGGTGCCTGTGACATTCGGTGGGGGCAATTGTATGCAGAACGAAGGTTTGCCTTCATCCATGGTGGCGGCAAAATATCCACGTTTTTCCCACTCGCCACGCCAGGATTGTTCGATTTCTGCGGGCTCAAAAGACTTGGCTAATTCCATAATATGATCTGCGGTGATTGCTAAACCTTTGATTATAAATGAGCCGGGTGCAGAAGTCGGGTTTTACTGCAAGTAAAATTATTTAAATAATAATTTTTTCGTGTCATACAAATGAAGCGACAGGCTTGTGTCACGCATAGTGAAATCTGTTGCTATCTTTCTTTTGTGTAATAGATTGTGTCATTGACTTTAAACTGCATATCAAAAACAGCTGGAAAGACGTATCCTTGTTGCCTGCTTCAGGTCTGTTTGACTGTTTTGTCAATTTTTCTTGTTTAAGTTACATACTTCATATCCATGAGGGCATGCATGTTCCAGCTCCGACACCAAAATCAGTGCTTGAAATGGTGCGTATGCTTAGCGAGTTTGCTGCTGGTTTTTCTGACCTGTCCCCACTTGGTCAGAGCCGACAACACTTCCGATTTTGCAGCGATCGAAGCAATGCATGATCTGGCAGACAAAGACAATACCGCTGCACTCAGACAGCTGCAGGCATATAATGCAAAAATTGGTGCCAATGCTGATTACGGTTTGCGTGCTGAATTGTTGAAAACCCTGATTACCATTCTGTACGACGCTGGCAAGAATAAAGAAGCAAACGCCACCAATGCCGAGTTGATGCAGTTGGCACGTGCGCATAATGATAGCGACATGATTGCCCTGGCCTTGATCGGGGAAGCGCTTCAATTGCTGGATCAGGGTAAATTTGCACTTGCCCTGGTCAAGCTGGGTGATACGCAGCAGTCCTTACGTGACAGTACCAATGCAGAAGTACTGATGCGTCTGAATATCGCATTTGGCACGGTGCATCTGGCAATAGGTAATTTTGACAAGTCGCTGGCTTATTGCCTGGAAGCCTTGCGGTTGACTGACCAGATACCACGGCGTCGTGCCCAAGCCAGGCTATACCGCATGGAAGCCATTTCCCGCCTTTATCTGAACATGCATAATGCAGAAAAAGCATTGGAAACGACGACCGAAGCATTGGCGATAACACCGAAAATTGATTCCCCTAAAACTATTTCATCCCTGATGATGGCGCGTGGCCTGGCATTAACAGATCTTGGCAGGCACGCCGAAGCGCTGGATGCTTACAACACTGTCTTGCAGATTGCCACAGACGACGGCATGCCCGTTGTTGCGGCGACTGCTCTGGGTAATATTTCAGACTATTATTTACGCGTCCACCAATACGATCAGGCTGAGCAAGCAGCCAGAACAGCGCTGAAAAAAGCCCAGGAGATTGATGATCCCTTTGCCGTGGCGATGGCCAAGGCCAATATAGGATTTGGACTGGCCGGTCAAAGAAAATTTGCGCAAGGCATCACGTATATCAATGAATCCAAAAAGTTTTTCATGGAGACCGGTTCCAAGTCGGATATGGAAAGCTTGTTGAGTGAAATAGGAACGATGTACGAAACCGCAGGCATGCATAAAGAGGCATTGGCAACAGTGCGTGAGCAACAAAAACTCAGTGATGAATTGTTTCGTTCAGACCGCGCGCGTGCAGTGGCGACATTGCAGGAACAGTTCAATGCACAACAGAGACAAAAACAGATTGAATTATTGGGCCGTGAAAATCAGCTTAAAGATGCGGACATTAAAAATCGCCAGTTGCAGCAAATAATTTTATTGCTGGCTGCGGTAGTGACAGTCATGATAGGCGTAGTGATTTTTTTCCTCTATCAACGGGTACGTAAAACTAATGAAAAATTAATAGAAGTTAATCAGCAACTGGAATTTCACGCAGTGCGTGATCCTCTGACGGGTTTGTACAATCGCCGTTCTTTCGTTGATCTGATGAAGGCCAGGGTAGTCTTGCCGGAAGGGGAGCGCCGTGAGGATAGTCTGGAAAATCCAGACTGTCTGATCTTGATGGATATCGATCATTTTAAAAACATCAATGACAATTATGGTCATGCGGCTGGCGACGCAGTGCTGATGGAAGTAGCGCAACGTTTGCGCAATACTGTACGTGATACAGATATGGTGTTGCGCTGGGGTGGTGAAGAGTTTTTAATTTATTCACCGCGTTCCAATCCGGCGCAACTGAAGAGCCTGGTAGACCGCATCCTGCGCGGTATAGGTGAACATAGAGTGGAAGTGGGTGGCGTCAAGATTGCCGTTACCCTGACGGCCGGTTTTATCAGTCTGCCGTTTTCAGGCATTCCAGAAACAGTGTGCAATTGGGAAAAAGCCTTGCAAATTGCCGACATGGCCCTGTATCTGGGCAAGGTAAATGGACGTAATCGCGCCTATGGCGTCAGCAAATTATTGATTGCCTATGAAGAAGCATTGCCAGTGCTGGATCATGATTTATCGGCAGCAATCAAGGCAGGCATGGTGGAATTGACCGAGGTACATGGACCAGTGCAAGTGCTCGCCGGCAATGTTGTCGGATATGTAGCGGAAACGGAGGCTACACTAGCCGATGAAGATAAATAAGCACTTCGTATAGAAAAAAGTCGTATAATCTGACGTCGTCGCGGCTTTGTTTTTAAGGCCCGAAGAAAAAATGCTAGGGGTCCTGCCATCACACTATGAATAGTGATGTCGGGTGAGAAATACCCTCGAACCTGATCTGGATAATGCCAGCGAAGGGAAGCTGCCGAAGACTTCTTGCCACCCTCAGCGTGTGCATCCCGACTTTGGAAACTCCTTTGCTGGCTCCATGCCAACAAAGCAAAGGAGCCAAAATGAACGCCAACCCGCAATTCCTGTCCGCTACTGCCACGGTAGACGAGGCAGCCATACAGCCACTGCCAAATTCCCGCAAAACCTATATACAGGGCAGCCGCCCTGATATCCGTGTACCGATGCGTGAAATCAGCCAGTCAGATACCCCAGCCATGTTCGGCTCGGAAAAAAATCCGCCTATCTATGTGTATGACACTTCCGGCCCGTACACCGATCCCGCAGTAAAAATCGATATTCGCTCTGGCCTGGCATCCGTACGCGGTGCATGGATAGCCGAGCGTAATGACACCGAAGAACTGGCTGGTCCGACATCCGAATATGGCATCGCCCGCCTGCATGACCCAAAGCTGGCCGAATTGCGTTTCAACCTCAAACGCTTGCCGCGTCGTGCGCTGACGGGCAAAAATGTCTCACAAATGCATTACGCGCGTCAGGGCATCATCACGCCAGAAATGGAATTTGTCGCCATCCGCGAAAACCTGCGCAGGAAAGAGTATCTGGAAAACCTGAAAGCCTCCGGTCCCATGGGCAACAAGCTGGCAGAAGTCATGGGACGCCAGCATCCGGGTCAATCTTTTGGTGCGGCGATACCGGAAGAAATCACGTCAGAATTCGTGCGTTCAGAAATCGCCCGTGGTCGCGCCATTATCCCTGCCAATATCAATCACCCGGAAATCGAGCCGATGATCATAGGCCGTAATTTCCTGGTCAAGATCAATGCCAATATTGGTAACTCTGCCGTGACTTCTTCCATTGGCGAAGAAGTCGAGAAAATGACCTGGGCGATACGCTGGGGTGGCGACAATGTGATGGATTTGTCGACCGGCAAACACATACACGAAACCCGCGAATGGATCATCCGCAATTCACCGGTACCTATCGGTACTGTGCCTATCTATCAGGCGCTGGAAAAAGTGAATGGCAAGGCAGAAGACCTGACCTGGGAAATCTTCCGCGACACACTCATTGAACAAGCAGAGCAAGGTGTCGATTATTTCACCATCCACGCCGGGGTACGTCTGCAATATGTACCGATGACAGCCAAGCGCCTCACAGGTATCGTGTCACGCGGCGGTTCCATCATGGCGAAATGGTGCCTGGCACATCATAAGGAAAGCTTCCTGTACGAGCATTTCGAAGATATCTGCGAAATCATGAAGGCATATGACGTGTCCTTCAGTCTGGGCGATGGCTTGCGCCCGGGTTCTATCTATGACGCCAATGATGAAGCGCAGTTAGGTGAATTGAAAACCCTGGGTGAGTTGACCCAGATCGCCTGGAAGCACGATGTACAAGTCATGATAGAAGGCCCCGGTCACGTGCCCATGCATTTGATCAAAGAAAACATGGACCTGCAACTTGAGCAATGCCATGAAGCACCTTTCTATACGCTGGGCCCATTGACTACCGACATCGCCCCTGGTTATGACCACATTACGTCCGGCATAGGTGCCGCACAAATCGGCTGGTATGGCACTGCCATGCTGTGCTATGTAACACCAAAAGAACATCTGGGTTTACCTAACAAGGTGGATGTCAAGGATGGCATCATTACCTACAAGATCGCTGCCCATGCAGCCGACTTGGCAAAAGGCCATCCGGGCGCGCAGATACGTGACAATGCCTTGTCCAAGGCACGCTTTGAATTCCGCTGGGAAGACCAGTTCAACATCGGCCTTGACCCTGACAAAGCGCGCGAATTCCATGATGAAACCCTGCCCAAGGATTCTGCCAAAGTTGCCCATTTCTGTTCCATGTGTGGCCCGCATTTCTGCTCGATGAAGATCACGCAGGAAGTGCGCGACTATGCCAATGCACAAGGTATCAGTGAGATCCAGGCGCTGAAGCAGGGTATGGAAGTCAAGGCTGTTGAATTCATCAAATCCGGCGCGGAAATCTACAAGAAGCAATAGCCATGATGGATATACAGCTCAATGGAGAAAAACGCCAACTGGTGAGCGCGCTGCTGGCAGATTTGATTGCAGAATTAAATCTGTCGCAGCAGGCGATTGCGGTCGCGGTTAACCGGCAGATTATTCCGAAGTCGCAGTGGGCACAATATCGGTTGCAAGTGGACGACAAGGTTGACGTTGTGCGCGCTATTGGTGGCGGTTGATTGTAGGTTGGGCTTCGTTTTTTGTAGGTTGGGCTACGCATTATCAGCCCAACGCTGTGCATGAAATATTGTATTTGTTCATTATGCGCCGAGCGTTGGGCTGGTAAACCGCAGCCCAACCTACAAGGCTGACGAAGCGTAGCCTGACGAGGCCCAACCCAACCTACGATGTATTGCTTGCATCTCACAAATTTGAAAGAATTTTATGAACGCAGAAAACAAGCCAGGCTTAACCATAGCTGGCAAAACCTACCGCTCGCGCCTGCTGGTTGGCAGCGGTAAATACAAAGATCTTGAACAAACCCGGCTGGCAACAGAAGCCAGCGGTGCTGAGATCATCACGGTGGCGATACGTCGTGTCAACATAGGACAAGACCCGAACGCACCTAGCTTGCTGGATGTGGTACCGCCCAGCAAATACACCATACTGCCCAACTCTGCCGGTTGCTATAACGCAGAAGATGCGGTCTATACCTTGCAATTGGGACGTGAATTGTTAGGCGGGCACAAGCTGTGCAAGCTGGAAGTGTTAGGCGATGAGAAAACCCTGTTTCCGAATATGCCGGAAACCCTGAAGGCCGCCAGGACATTGGTACAAGATGGTTTTGATGTCATGGTGTATTGCAGCGATGACCCGATACAGGCGCGCATGCTGGAAGACATAGGTTGCGTTGCCGTCATGCCGCTGGCGTCATTGATAGGTTCAGGCATGGGTATATTGAATCCCTGGAATCTGTCGCTGATCATCGATCAGGCCAAGGTGCCGGTGCTGGTCGATGCAGGTGTCGGTACCGCATCTGATGCTGCCATAGCGATGGAACTGGGTTGCGATGGGGTGTTGATGAATACGGCGATTGCCGGTGCCAAAGACCCGGTACGCATGGCACGTGCCATGGGGCTAGCGGTGGAAGCAGGGCGCGAGGCTTTTCTGGCTGGGCGTATGCCACGCAAGTTTGCGGCTTCACCATCATCCCCTATGGCTGGCCGTATTGTTTGATGGTCGTTTGATGAAAATCTCAACACGTCCCTGTGTGCTGGTGTTTGCCGGGCATGACCCCAGCGGTGGTGCTGGTATTCAGGCTGATATTGAGGCGATAGCCGCGCAGGGCGCACATGCCTTGCCGGTGATTACCGCATTGACGGTGCAAGACAATGACCACGCCTATGCCGTACATGCCGTTGACGTACAGATCATCTTGCAGCAGGCTATGACTCTGGCAGCCAAAATACCGTTTAAGGTAATCAAGCTGGGCATCGTCGCACACAAAAAAAATGCGACGGCGATTGCGAGTTTCATTCAAAAGATGAAGCAGCAATATCCGGATCTGCAAGTTATCGTCGACCCTGTCTTGGGTAGCGGTCACGGTGACAGTTTGTCACTGGATGATGCGGTAGAAGCGATTGAGCCACTATTGAAAGTCGCGACATTAATCACCCCAAATCTGCCCGAGCTAAAGCGTTTGTCACCTCAGGCAGGTGATCTTCAGGCACAGGTGCAAAACCTGATGGAATACGCGCATGCCGATGTCTTGCTGAAAGGTGGTCATGCGACAGAAGCACAGGTGAAAAATATCTGGTTCCAGCATGGGCAATGGCAGACTGCACAAGAATGGCAATGGCCGCGCCTGCCAGGTGAATTCCACGGTAGCGGCTGCACACTGGCGTCGGCAGTAGCCGGGCAACTGGCGAATGGAGCAACATTGGCAGATGCTTTGCAACGAGCACAAAGCTATACCCAATATAGCCTGCAACATGCTTATGCCATCGCTGCTGGCCAGCTTATTCCAGCGCGGCAGACAGCTTTCAAAATAGGGAAGAAATCATGAATCAGCGTAGTACTTATCAAATGCGTGGTTTGTACGTCGTCACACCTGATTGGGACGATACAGAAAAGTTAATCAGCATCACGCAGCAGGCGCTCGCAGGCGGCGCGAACATCGTACAATATCGCCACAAAACCGCCAGCCCGGAACTGCGAAAAACTCAGGCGCGGGCCTTACTGGAATTGTGCCGCAGCTTTAACAAACCCTTCATCATCAACGATCATCTGGAACTCTGCCTCGAAATTGATGCTGACGGCTTGCATGTAGGGGGCACTGATATGTCGGTCGCTGATGCCAGGGCAAAGTTGGGTGCAGATAAAATTCTGGGCGCATCCTGCTATGGTGATCTGGAACTGGCACGCACTGCAGTTGAAGGTGGTGCCAGTTATATCGCCTTTGGTGGCTTCTATCCTTCACGTATCAAGAAATATGCAGTGACCACCGCTGCCAGCATAGTGGCCGAGGCAGTAAAAAAATTTGATGTGCCGAATGTCGTCATCGGCGGCATGACACTGGAAAACTGCCAGCCCTTGCTTGTTCAGGGGGCTGACATGGTGGCGGTAATCAGCAGTGTGTATATGGCAGAACAGCCGCAACAGGCCGCGCTGGCATTTGCCAGCTTATTTGCTGACAAACCCGGGTAAGCTGTCGGTAGGTAAGTCTTACAGAGGATATGCTTGTACGACGACGTGCCTCGCCACCTCAGTTTGTTGACTCAATATCTTGTAGGCGTGTATACACCTGCAAAATCTTTTCCTGCATTGCGCTGCTGGCCATCAGCATTGGCGCACGTAAGCCAGATTGCATGGTATATATGGAGGCAAGCACGGCCTTCAGTGGCGCTGGGTTAGGTTCTTCAAACAGCGCCTGCATGACAGGCAGCAAGTGATAGAAAATTTCCCTGGCCCGCTCAAGTTCACCTGCATTGACATGTGCCTGCAAGCGCAGGAATAAATCGGGACGCAAATGTGCAGATGCCAGTATGCCACCGGCACCTCCCAGACACAGTGTAGAAAGCAACTGATGATCTTCCCCCGTCAGCACCTGAATATCTCCATCCATGATGAGTTGCATGGTGGCTTGCAGATTGCCACCACAATCCTTGATGGCGACGATGTTGGGATGTCGGGCCAATTGCTGCAAGGTGGGCAGTTCCATGTTGATGCCGGTGCGGTAGGGTATGTTATATAACAATACGGGCACAGCCGAGGCATCGGCAATTTCATGAAAGTAGTGCAAGATGCCTGCCTGTGATGGTCGTATGTAATATGGCGGTGTGACCAGCACTCCGGCGACCTGTCTTTGCCCTGTCAGCACCAGTCTGTGCAAGACTTGCCCCATATGATTACCACTTAAACCCATGATGACTTGATGGGCCGGAACAACAGCAAGTACAGCATCCAGCACCTGCAACTGTTCTTCTGCACTGAGTGCAGCCGCCTCTCCAGTCGAACCGCAGACAACCAGGCCCGCAACACCTTCAGCGATAAGCTTGCTGGACAATGCTTGCAAGGCAGGGAAATCCACTTCTGGTTCTGTGTTGGCACAAAATGGCGTGACCAGAGCGACCCAGATGCCGGAAAAATCCTTGCGCCTGGCCTGCTGAGTGTGCATTGCTTGAAACTGGGTATTGCTAGAGGTACTGATATTGCTGGACATGCCTGTTCTCCTGTGGACCGGTAAAAAGACCCGCAGGGAGATGACATATAGCGCAAAAGGGAGGAAACCGTTTTTGCCATCCTGTCAGCTCACCTGACGGGACAGCACGCCCCGGTCAGATGAGCGTCTGTTTCTTGGCTTTAGCAAAGACCATACACAAAGCAGTGCTGCTTTGTGTGTGTAATTGATCTTTGACTTGAGTTTGCATAATGAAAATGAGATAGCGATTAAGATGATTATCTGCGCACAGGACATCTCCTGTCAAGTTGGTAGAAACTATACCAGACAACAATTTTCAGCTTGTTCAGGGATGGCATAAAGCAGGTATTGCATAGTCCCGTATAATCCGCGTATGCAAAATTTACTTCATAACTTAAATCCCGAACAACTTGCTGCAGTGACACTGCCTGCACAGTCTGCCCTGATTTTAGCTGGTGCCGGTTCTGGCAAGACGCGTGTGTTGACGACCCGGATAGCCTGGCTGATACAGACCGGCCAGGTGTCGCCAGGAGGTATTTTGGCGGTGACCTTTACCAACAAGGCCGCCAAAGAAATGTTGACGCGTTTGTCGGCCATGTTGCCGATTAATACACGTGGCATGTGGATAGGCACTTTCCATGGGCTGTGTAACCGCCTCTTGCGTGCACACCACCGCGATGCCGGTTTACCATCGACTTTCCAGATACTCGATTCTGCGGACCAGTTATCCTTCATCAAGCGTTTGCTGAAGGCCAACAATATTGATGATGAAAAATTCCCGCCCAAGACGCTGATGTATTTCATCAACGGTGCCAAAGACCAGGGTTTGCGTGCTGCCCAGGTGGATGCCTATGATGATTTCAATCGCAAGCTGGTTGGCCTGTATGATTTGTATGACGCCCAATGCCAGCGTGAAGGCGTGGTCGATTTTGCCGAACTGCTGTTGCGCACCTATGAATTGTTAAGCCGTAACCAGCCTCTGCGTGAACATTATCAGGACAGGTTCCGTCACATCCTCGTCGACGAGTTTCAGGATACCAATGACCTGCAATACAAATGGCTGAAACTGATGGCGGGCGAAGGCACCAAGAAAGGCGGAGCCGTCTTTGCCGTTGGTGATGATGATCAGAGTATCTATGCCTTCCGTGGTGCCAATGTCGGTAATATGTCCTCCTTCGAGCGAGAATTCCAGGTACAAAATTTAATCAAGCTGGAACAAAATTACCGCTCGCACGGCCACATCCTGGATAGTGCAAACGTGTTGATCGAACACAATAGCAAGCGCCTTGGCAAGAACTTGCGGACCGATGCCGGTCACGGTGAACCAGTGCGTATCATGGAAGCCAGCAGCGATATACAAGAAGCCAACTGGATTATAGAAGAAGCCAAGAATTTGATACGCGAAGGTTCGTTGCGTAGCGAAATTGCGATTTTATATCGTTCGAATGCGCAGTCGCGCGTGATTGAACATGCACTGTTCACGGCTGGCATACCGTATCGTGTATATGGGGGTCAGCGTTTTTTTGAACGGGCCGAGATCAAGCATGCGATAGCCTATTTGCAGTTGATGGATAACCCGCATAATGATTCTGCTTTCCTGCGCGTGGTGAACTTCCCTACACGTGGCATTGGAGCACGCTCGCTGGAACAATTGCAGGATGTTGCCAGGCTGCAGAATATTTCCATGTATGCAGCCGTGCCGTATGTGGCTGGCAAGGCCGGTTCTTCGTTGGCATCTTTCGTCAAATTGATAGAAGGTGCGCGCTTCGAAACACAGAACCTGCCTTTACCCGAGATGGTGAAAATTGTGCTGGAAGTCAGCACCTTGCTGACACACTATCAGACCGAGAAGGAAGGCGCAGACCGCATAGAAAATCTGGAACAGCTGGTGAATGCTGCAACCCTGTTTGTGTCAGAAGAGGGCTTCAATAAAGAAGCGCCGGCCTTTGCCGGCCCGGCCAGCAGTACTGCTGTCTTGCTGGCGAATGAGAACGGTGATCAGATCATTGATGCCGATGCTGCCTTGCCTACGGTGATGTCACCTCTGTCAGCTTTCCTGTCGCATGCTTCGCTGGAAGCGGGGGATAACCAGGCACAGGCTGGGCAGGATGCCATGCAATTGATGACCGTGCATTCAGCCAAGGGTCTGGAATTTGATGCGGTCTTCATTACCGGCCTGGAAGAAGGCTTGTTCCCTCACGAGAATAGCGCGCAGGAAGAAAGTGGAGTCGAAGAAGAGCGTCGCCTCATGTATGTGGCGATTACCCGCGCGCGCAAACGCCTGTACCTGAGTTTCTCGCAAACACGCATGCTGCATGGTCAAACCCGTTATAACTTGCGTTCCCGTTTCCTGGAAGAATTACCCGAAGAGTCAGTCAAGTGGTTATCACCCAAAATACAGGCGAGCTGGTTTGGCAACAAAAAATCTGCATGGGACGAAGCCCCGGATGATGCCGCTAACCGTATTGCACAAAGCTTCACTGCACATAGCGACAAGATCAACTGGCGCATAGGCCAGACTGTTGCGCATGCCAAGTTTGGAGAAGGTGTGATCGTGAATATCAATGGCGGTGGCGGTAGTGGCAGCCCGCGAGCTCAAATTAATTTTGGAAAGTTCGGCATGAAGGAATTGGATTTGAGTATCGCCAAGCTGGAAAAAATATAAAGGTTGTCATCTGATAGGTGCAGAACAGGCCCTGCACTATATTGCAGCAGCTGCATTGCGTGCTTTTTCCAGAGAGTTTTTTTGATCGTGGTTGCTTTTTTTCAGGCAACCTTAGCTTATGGCTTTAACCATCAGTCTTATGCTGATGGCATATGCCTCAGTCGGGCTTATGTTGTAGTCGCCTTGCTGCAGCTATCGAGGTTGCAGCTTTGATCCTATTGGCAGGTCGCAACGTTGACGGCGTTAATGTGCCTGTACCTAGTTTGAATACGCTGACAGCCTGCTGTAAATGCATGGCTTGTTCTGCCAGGTTGGCCGCAGATGCTGCTGCCTGCTCAACCATGGCTGCATTTTGTTGGGTTAATTCATCCATTTGTGAAATAGCCTGATTCATCTGCTCCACACCATCACTCTGTTCACTGCTGGCATTGCTGATTTCATGAATAATACTGGTTACATTTTGTACGGACTTGACTAGTTGCGACATGGTTTTTGAGGTCTCTTCTACCAAGTGATTACCGGTATTCACCTTGCTCATAGAATCTTCTATTAGTACTTTGATTTCTTTGGCTGCACTGGCGGATTTTTGAGCCAGGTTGCGCACTTCGCTGGCAACAACGGCGAAACCGCGTCCCTGTTCTCCTGCACGTGCAGCTTCTACCGCAGCGTTCAGCGCCAGGATATTGGTCTGAAATGCGATGCCGTCGATCATACTGATGATGTTTTCTATACTTTTTGCAGAGTCGCTGATGTCACGCATGGTGTCGCCGACTTTATTCACCATGTCTCCACCTGCCGTGGCAACCTGGGAGGCAGTTTCTGCCAGTTGGTTCGCATGTGATGCATTGTCAGAATTTTGTTTGATCGTGGAAGCAAATTCTTCCATGCTGGCGGCAGTTTCTTCGAGGTTGGATGCTTGAGATTCGGTACGGTTCGACAAATCCATATTGCCGTCAGCAATTTCCTTGCTGCCGCGGTTGATGGAATCAACATTGCTTCTGACATCACCAATGATGGATACCAAGTTGATATTCATCTGACGCATTGCCTGTATGAGCTGGCCCATCTCGCCGCCATCTCCTTTCGTTATTATGGTTGCCAGATCACCTCCTGCCATGGTGCGGGCGGCATGTGTCACTTGTTGAAGCGGTTTGATATAGCCACGGTATGTGGCAAACCATTGATAGAGGATGATGGCTGCCGCCACACATAATGCAGCAAAGTCATTGATCTGAAAGCCGGAACTCAGCCAGCGTACGGTGCCGCCGCCCAGTATTACGGCAATGGCTGATAACATCCCTAACGCCAGTTTGGTGGTGCCGGACAACTGCAAGGCACTGTGTATTCTTCCTGGTAAATCCATTCTTACCAGATGCCCGCGACGCAGTTGCAAAATTCCCGCCTTGTCATCGCGCATGCGGCGATACAGTTGATCTGCCTCAGTCACTTCTGCGCGGCTCGGTTTAGTCCGCACGGACATATAGCCGACTATCTGATCATTTTCGATGACAGGAGTGACATTTGCCCTGACCCAGTAATGGTCTCCATTTTTGCAGCGATTTTTTACTATGCCATCCCATTGATGTCCTTCTTTGATGCTGGCCCATAAGTCAGCGAATGCTTGTATAGGCATGTCAGGATGGCGCACGATATTGTGTGGGGCACCAATCAATTCTGACTGGTCAAAACCGCTTATTTCGATAAAGGTGGGATTGCAGTATAGGATTTTGCCTTTGAGGTCAGTTTTGGATACGATGGATTGACCATCCCTGATCTCGACTTCTTTTCCGCTGACAGGTTGATTGTTACGCATTGCGCGCCACCTTTCTGGTTCTTCGGTACGAAGTTAAGTCGCTAAGAATGAAGTTAGCATATCTCCATGAAACCAAGTTAAAACTTTGTAAATTCGCTTACTGAATACGGGGAGTATATTTGCTTAAAAAATTTGATTTGTTATAGTTTGACCGATAACTTAGCGATAGAGAGTCTGGAAGCTGATCCCCCGTTTCTAAAACCTAAAACAGAAAAAGAACACACCTGACAAAAAGGGGGGGGCTATATATAGTACGCACTTGCAGTCATGACTTTGGCCGCCAGCTTCATTCCTATTTTTATTGGTGCTGGCAACTCGCTAGCGCCCAGCGACTGGGCGGCAGTACCGTGAGCAATTTCATCTATCCGCATTTGTTCAACGATGGCGCGCGACTTGGCATCCTGTGTTGGTAATTTATCCATATGACTTGCCAGGTGTGCTTCAACCTGACGTTCGGTTTCCACCACAAAACCCAGGCTGAGTTCGTCTCCACTTTTTGCGGCAAGCGCGCCGAGGGCATATGCACCTGCATACCACAAGGGATTGAGCAGGCTGGTATGCGAATTCAATTCTTTCAGCCGTCCTGCAGTCCAGGCCAGATGGTCTTCTTCTTCGATACCTGAATGTTGGAATTGCTGACGAATCTCTTCTTTTTTTGCAAAAGCTCCCTGTGCGTCATATAAAGCCTGAGCACAAATTTCACCCACGTGATTAATACGCATCAGCCCGGCACTATGGGCTTTTTCCTGATCTGACATGTTGACCTCTTCAATGCTCTGCGCAGGGTTGTTGCGTCTGGCGCGTGCCTGCCCGTTCACTGTGCGTAATGCGCGGTCAATTCCCAGAATAAGGCGGTCGATTGCTAAAGTACTCATAGATGTTGTGTCAGATAGGTGCGGTAATGCCGGGATTATAGGGTAGAAAGAGGCTCGCTTCAGATTGATTGATTCCGGGCATGATTTTCATCAATCCTTTCAGAAAAATTATATTTCTAATAATAAGAAAGAAGATGCTTGTTGCGATAACACCACATAAAATTTGCTTAAATACGATCGTTCGCAAATTCTCTTTGCCCTAAATCTTTTAATTTGTTCCAATGGAATCTAACTTCTTAATCAGCAGGTTTCGAAGTCTTGGCAAGGCTAAATATAAAAGCATGACCATGCGAAAAACGTCTGGTCGGTAAAAATACATATAATTTTGGAGACTGTTTAAATGAAAAAAACGATACTGGCTTTCGCAGTTCTGAGTGCATTTGCAGCGACAGCGTCTGCACAATCTTCCGTTACCGTCTACGGGATTGTTGATGCCGCAGTGGTAGCAACTACTAACCAAACCGCGACAGGTGGCTCTAAAATTTCTATGGATGCAGGCCAGTTGCTGACTTCCCGCTGGGGTATCAAAGGCTCTGAAGATTTGGGCGGTGGTTTGAAAGCCAACTTTAATCTGGAGGGTACGCTGGCAAATGATACTGGTGCAGCTGGTGCAGGTTTTGGTGGTAACGTATTTAACCAGACTGGTAACAACACGTCCTTGTTTGATCGTTTGTCATGGGTAGGTTTGTCTGGTGATTTCGGTGCTGTCACTTTGGGTCGTAACAATATTCTGGGTGTGGACTCCGTTGGTCTGGCTGATCCTATAAGTCTGGCACATGCTGGTTCGAATCCTAACGTGATGTTCAGTGCATTGAACTCAGGTGCGTTCTTCGGTGGTTTTGGTACTAACCAGGGTGGTACAGCACTGCGTCAAAATAACTCCATTAAATATGTTTCTCCATTGATGTCTGGTTTTGGCGGTGGGTTGATGTATGGTTTAGGTGAAAAAGCTGGCGATACATCGGCCAGCAGCTACGCTGGCTTGTCTGGTTTCTTTACTGACGGCACAAATGGTGCAGCTTTGTCTTATGCAAAAATGAAAGACAATGCCAATGCAGCCAGCCTGACGGGGTTTGCCGCTGGTGCCAAGTTTAAGATTACTCCCTCCGTCATGTTGCGCGGCACTTATGCTCAAACCAAGGTCGAAGGTGCTATCAAGATTGACGCTTTGCCAAGTGCAGATGGTCGCAAGATTGCTGTAATTGGTTTGGGTGCAGATTTCAGTTTGTCTGACCAGACAACACTGACAGCTGCGTATTACAACACCAAACGTTCTGGCGACATCGATGGCAAAGCAGATCAGTATATCGGTTTGGCTAAGTACGCATTTAGCAAACGCACAACAGCTTATGCTTCCCTGACGTATGCAAAAGCAGGTTCAGTTAATGCACAAGACGTTTCACTGGCACTGGGTATCATCGGTGCAGGCAATAGTTCAGCTGTACGTACAGCAGTAGGTGTTTTGCACGCATTCTGATCGTAAGCTGATCGCAGTATATGCAAAGGTCGCCTTGGGGCGGCCTTTGCAGTTTGGTTTTTTGATAATAGAAGCTAAATTTTTAAGCCATTTTTAGTCAAACTTGCGCATCAGAAATGTTAGATCTTTGATAATATAAATGTGGTTATTTAGGCAATTTTCGTTGTTTATTTGAGACAAATCCCCTCCATATCCTCCTCCAAAGCTGAATTAGCTTGGCTGTCCAAGGCCAATTTTGGTCAAATACGTTAACTTCTTTTTAGCAGTCTTGCAGGTTCTTAAGAATTAGCGCGTTTTGTGCGATCAATTTTGGCTCTGTTTTGCGCTAAATGTGCTCAATGTAGTTCATATCAATGTGAAATCCTTTGGAGAAATATCAATGAAAAAATCACTCATCGCTCTGTCCGTTTTGGCTGCTGTTGCAGGTACAGCACAAGCACAATCTTCCGTAACTATCTACGGTGTTCTGGACATGGCTTTGCAAAATGAAAGCAATGGCGCTGGTACAAAGGGCGCTGGCAATGTTACATCTCTGGATTCTGGCGTTCAATCCGGTTCCCGTTTGGGCTTCAAGGGTACTGAAGATCTGGGTGGCGGTCTGAAAGCCATCTTCAAGTTGGAAATGGGCGTTAACGCTGATACAGGCGCATCTGCTCAAGGTGGCCTGGCATTCGGTCGTGCAGCTTGGGTAGGTTTGGCTGGTGACTTTGGTTCCGTTAAAATGGGTCGTCAAAACAAGCCAATGTTTGATGCTGTTGACTCCATCGATCCATTCAGCACTGGTATCATCGGCGGCACAGCTGGCCAAAGTACAAGTGCAACTGGTTTCGGTAATCTGTTCTTCGCGACCAACCCACGTTCCACAAACACAATCAATTACTCCACAAATGATCTGAGTGGCTTCACTGGTTCTGTTGCTTACACATTTGGTGAAACCGCTGGTGACAACTCTAAAAACCGTGGTATTGGCGCATCTGGTCAATTTGCTGCCGGCCCATTCCTTGGTGTAGTTGCTTACCACACAGAAAACGATGCAAATGCACAAGCAATCAAGCATTTGTTCGCTGGTGCAACATATGACTTCACAGTAGTTAAAGCTGCTTTGGCATACGGTAAAGTTACTTCTGACAATAACTCTGTTGACCAAAAAATGTGGTTGTTGGGTGGAACAGTACCAGTAAGTGCTGCTGGCGCAATCGTCGGTACATATGCACGTGTAACAAACAACTTGGTATCAGCTGGTAATTCTAACCAAGTCGCTATTGGTTACACACATTCCCTGTCCAAGCGTACAAACATCTACACATCTTTCGAGCGTCTGTCGAATGATGCAAACACCAATGCAGGTGGTCTGGCTTCCGGTAACGGCGTGACAGAACGTCTGGTGAACGTAGGTATCCGTCACATGTTCTAATTTTGTGCTGACCTTAGGGTTAGTATGATAAAACTAAAAAAAGCACCTTCGGGTGCTTTTTTTTTTGCTCCTCGCTATGAGGGATATGTCTGCGTATTAAGTCAGGTCATATACCTGTCATTTTGTGGTTTGTCTTGTCAAAAACCGTCTTTATCAAAAACCTGTCAATTATTTAGCCAGTCCCTTTTTATGACTAATATGAAATATTTGGCCACTAGCTTGAGAGCAGGTGTTGTCATTTATGCGAAGCTGACACTGAGACCTGGTAGCGGCACACCAGAAAACGCAGTGCCCCAGGTTTGGCCGGGTAATACTGGGTAGGCGTCGGTCCAGGTACCAGTCGTGATAATCTCACCAGCTTGCAAAGGGGGAAACTGTGGCTGTTCCTGTAGCAGGCTGTGCAAATACCAGATCGCATGCAAAGGGCTGTCCAGTACGTCACTGCCATAGCCGGCGCTAAGAAGAAAACCGTCGCATGACAGCGAGACGCTGGCGTTGGCCAATACTTCAGCCAGATGCTGGCGGCTGGCACTGGACAAAATACGCGGTTCACCGATGAGTAAAGTACCATGCATACCCAGTGCGGCAATGGCGTCAGCTGCTTCAAATTTCCAGTCTGGGTAAGGGCTGACGACGATCTCTATGCCATGTGCCATCCATTCCAGGCAATCAGCTAGTTCTTCTATGGTGGCATCAGATGCAGGTGCACGACCCAGTTTGAAAACAACCTCAGGTTCTATGCGCGGTTGCAAGGCACCAGTCAGGCTTTGATAGACAAAGGCTTCTTCGACATAGCGCACGGTGCTGTCAAACAGACTGCTCCAGATGGGCGCGCGGATAGCTTCCTTTTCGCCATATTTGGACCATAACTTACGATTGGTGAATCCCAGTTTACGGCCTATACGTATTTCACCTTCAGCCATACGGATGGCATCCGACGCCTTGGCGATTTCATAGGCATCATGAATGCTTAAGTCAAATTGTGAAGTCAGCGGACTTAAAGGTTGGGTACGTGCTCTGGCTTCAAGGAAGGTATAGGCGTGTTGTTCGGCTTGTAAGGACATGGCATCAAGTTTGGTTGGTTTGAGCACAAAAAATCAGATGGGGCGTGTTAACCTCCACCCCATAATTCACCGTTATTGCCCGATCGGGGCATGGTCACGCCAAAATGTTCATAGGCGGACGGGGTTGCTATCCTGCCTCTGGGCGTGCGTTGCAAAAAACCCTGTTGTATCAGATAGGGTTCCAGTACATCCTCTATGGTGTCGCGCTCTTCACCTATGGCAGCGGCAACATTATCCAGACCAACCGGACCGCCACCGAATTTGAAGAGTATGGCCTCCAGTAGTTTTCTGTCCATCAGGTCAAAACCAACTGCATCGACATCCAGCATTTTTAAGGCTGCGTCAGCCATGGCACGAGTGATTTCACCGTTGCCTTTGACTTCGGCATAATCGCGCACGCGCCTTAACAGGCGATTGGCAATACGTGGTGTACCTCGCGCTCGTTTGGCAATTTCACCGGCACCATCAGCCTGTATCGGCGCGTTCAGCAATGATGCAGAGCGGGTGACGATCTTGGTTAATTCTTCAGGCGTATAAAATTCCAGTCTGGCGACAATGCCAAAACGGTCACGCAGAGGGTTGGTCAGCATACCGGCCCGGGTCGTTGCGCCGACCAGAGTGAAGGGCTGCAAATCCAGTTTGACTGAGCGAGCCGCCGGGCCTTCACCAATCATGATATCGATCTGGTAATCTTCCAGGGCCGGATACAAGATTTCTTCTACGACCGGCGACAACCTGTGAATTTCATCGATGAACAAGACATCATTGGCTTCCAGGTTGGTGAGCAGGGCAGCCAAATCACCGGCACGTTCCAGTACCGGGCCAGAAGTCTGGCGCAGGTTGACACCCATTTCGCGCGCAATAATATGGGCCAGGGTAGTCTTGCCCAGTCCCGGAGGGCCAAACAACAGCGTGTGATCAAGTGCTTCACTACGCTGTCTGGCGGCGGTGATAAAGATTTCTAACTGGCCACGTATTTTTTCCTGACCCACATATTCGTCCAGCTGCTTGGGGCGCAAAGCACGTTCTATTGCTTCTTCATTGGGTGATGCCGGCGTCGCGGAAATAATGCGCGTTTCGCTACCGTGATTCGAAGAGAGATTATCAGTCTGTATCGTCATCGCTTAGCCTTTGGACAGTGCTTTCAATGCCAGTTTGATACCGTCTGACACACCGCTACCAGCAGGAACGGACTTCATTGCCAGCAAAGCTTCTTTGTCTGAATAACCAAGTGCCTGCAAGGCATTCAGGATATCTGCACTATGGTCACCTGCCGCCAGTGCAGCAGTGGCAGTACCCAGGTCAGCTCCCAGCTTGCCTTTCAGTTCCAGTAACAGTCGCTCAGCAGTTTTTTTGCCTATGCCGGGGACACGGGTCAGGCGCCCAGCTTCCTGCAGGGTGATTGCCTGTGCCAGGTCTGCCACTGACATGCCGGACAAGATTGACAGGGCCGTGCGGGCGCCAACACCGCTGATCTTGATCAATTGCTTGAAGGTGCTGCGTTCTTCTGCTGTGCCAAAACCAAACAATATATGTGCATCTTCGCGTATTGCCAGATGGGTCAGCAAGACCACTTTTTCACCCAGGTGTGGAAGATTATAGAAGGTACTCATGGGTACATCGACTTCATAGCCAACGCCCTGGCAATCGACCAGCAATTGCGGAGGATTCTTTTCTATCAGAGTGCCAGCAATGCGACCTATCATGAGACTGCTTTCATACTGTATGAATAAACAGTGATAGTAAACGATTCTTGCGCGTTTGACGAGGCTAATACAGGTAATTTATAAGGGTATTACCTGTCTGTATTTTTTGCGTTGCCAGCGCGACGGGAAAATAGAAGTACATTCAACCCAGAGCAGCTTAGCCCACCAGGCGACCACCTTTAACACGTAAGCCTTTTTTAGCCAGACTGGGGGCCAGCGCGCCCAGAGTCGCCAGCGCATCGCCACTATGAGCATGGCAGATGGCAACACCCAGCGCGTCTGCTGCATCGGAACCGGGCGTGCCGGACAGGGCCAGCAGGCGCTGCACCATATCTTGTACCTGTTCTTTTTTTGCGCGCCCGTGGCCGACCACACCTTGCTTGACTTGCAACGCCGTATATTCTGCTACTGCCAGATCGGCTGACACCAGAGCGCAAATCGCAGCTCCCCGCGCCTGCCCCAACAGCAGCGTTGATTGCGGATTAACGTTGACGAAGACCTTCTCTATCGCTGCGCAATCTGGCTGGTAAGTGCGTACTATTTCGGAGACTCCCGATAGTATGGTCTTCAATCGTTCTGGCAACGTACCATCTACTGTCTTGATGGTACCCGAGGCAATATACGTCAGCTTGCTGCCCTGTTTATGAATGATACCAAAACCAGTGGTACGCAAGCCGGGGTCTATGCCTAGGATTTTCATGAGGGCTTCTGAGTATGTAATAGATGTGGTGCAGTTACAGGAATTATCGCTAACGAGTATAACGTATCGATCTTGGAGTTATGTTGATAGCTAGGTGAGTGGGTAATTACTTTTGTGGATGCCAGCCATTATTTCACTGGTTTCCAGGCTTTGACTTCGGCTTCGATTTTGCTTTTTCTCTCTGCTGACAATACTGCTTCCAGCGGGGTGAGGTGACCACGTGCAGCTTTATTGCCATTGGCAAGAGACAGCATGGTCCAGAAATAGGCTGACTGTTCATCCCTGGCTACACCTGCCACTTCACCAATCGTCACCACAAGGTCTTTTTGTGCCTTGTCCAAGGCCTGGCTAAGTGGACCGGCTAGGGTGATTGCTGCAACGCTGCTGCCTGCATTCAAGATTTTGCCGCTGGCATAGATCATACCCAGATCGAGTTGTGCATTTGCATCGCCGCGCTCTGCCGCCATGCGCAGCCAGTAAAGGGCTTGCTCTTCGTCATCGGGCGATTCTTTGCGAGAGAGATACAGCAACGCCAGCACGTGCTGCGTATTGGAATAGTTATGTTCTGCAGCGCGGCGCAGCCAGATCACCCCTTGCCGCCAGTCTTCTGGCACGCCTTTGCCAAGGATATACATCACTCCCAGGATGCACTCTGCATCTGCTACCCCTTGGTTGGCAGCCTGGCGAAACCAGAATACAGCTTGTGATAAATTTTCTGGTACACCCACGCCTACCAGGTACATGCCACCCAACATCGCTTGCGCCATGGACATCTCCTGCAAGGCAGCCTTCCGAAACCAGTGTACTGCCTGTTGTTCATCCTTGGTCACAAAAAAGCCAGCGTGATAGATCCAGCCCAGACCATATTGCGCCTTGGTATTTCCCTGATCGGCTGCTTTGCGGTACCAGTTCACAGCTTGCTGCTCATCTTTGGGGACCCCTTGGCCCGTGGCATACATTTCGCCCAGACTCAACTGTGCATCGGCACCCCCTTGATCGGCCGCTTTGCGATACCACTTTGCAGCTTCTTGTTCATCCTTTGCTACGCCCAGTCCATATTGATAAAGCCCGGCCAGATTATTTTGTGCGCCAGCATTTCCTTGCTGCGCGGCTTTCAGATACCAAAAGGCTGCTTGTTGCACATCTTTGGTCACGCCATCGCCAGTCTGGTACATCCAGCCCAGACTAGATTGCGCTCTGGCATTTCCCTGGTCTGCTGCTTTCTGATACCATTGGGCCGCCTGCTGGTGGTCTCTGGGTACACCACGGCCTTCGAAATACATAAAACCCATGCTGGTCTGTGCAGATGAATGCCCTTGGTCCGCCGCTTTGCGGTACCAGACCAGAGCTTGCTTCTCGTCTTTTTTTACTCCATCCAGACCATTTTGGTAGATGACACCTAGATTATTCTGCGCACTTGCATTTCCCTGCTGCGCCGCTTTCAGATACCACTCGACAGCCTGTTGCGTATCCTTGGGCAAGTCAATGGCAGTATGATAAATAAAGCCTAAGTTGTATTGTGCTATGACGTTTCCTTGATCGGCTGCTTTGCGGTACCAGCGCACTGCTTGCTGCTCATCCTTTTTCACTCCAGCCTGGCCATATTGGTAAATGATGCCCAAACTATTCTGCGCATTCGCATTTCCCTGCTGCGCGGCCTTCAGATACCAATTGGCAGCTTGTTGCACATCTTTAGGTAAACCCTTGCCATTCTCATACATCCAACCGAGGTTGTACTGTGCATTAATTTCTCCTTGCTCTGCTGCCTTGTGGTACCAGTTCAAGGCTTGCTGTTCATCTTTAGGCGCACCCTGACCAGTCAGGTAGAGTGTGCCCAAATTGTTTTGCGCATTCGCATTTCCCTGTTGTGCAGCCTGCAGATACCAATGGGCAGCTTGCTGCATATCTTTGGACACGCCTTTGCCAATCTCATACATCCAGCCCAAGTTGTGCATCGCCCTTGTGTTTCCCTGATCGGCGGCTTTCTGGTACCAGTCGGCTGCCTGCTGGTCGTCCTTGCCCACACCTTTGCCAGTTCGGTAAAGCATGCCCAGATTATTCTGGGCATTCGCATTTCCCTGCTGCGCGGCCTTCAGATACCATTCGGCAGCCTGTTGCACATCTTTGGGTAATCCACTGCCATTCTCATACATCCAGCCAAGGTTGTACTGTGCATTGGTATTTCCTTGATCTGCCGCTTTGCGGAACCAATGAGCGGCTTGCTGCAAGTCTTTCACCACGCGCCGTCCCTCAAAATAGATGCCAGCCAACTTGACTTGAGAAGTAGCATCACCTTCTTCAGCAAGTCTGGTCGTTTCTATCAAGTCAGAACTGGAATTCTGTTTGGTAACTGTAGTAGTGCCTGGCTCTGAGGCCGATGCATGCCCAACAGGCCACAGACTCAGGGCCATCAGCACAGCACAACTTATGGTGGTCAGTGTAGTCTTGCTCAGACAAATCATCGGTCATGCATCCTGTGGGAGATTTTCAACGTGGGAATATAGCGTTGCCTTGTAGCCGTGTTGAATGAGGCTGTATTATCGCATACGACTATTTCCGATAAGCTATGGAAAACATGCATTCGATGTCGCAAATAATAAGGAACTTGCAATGAAAAACGGCCCTGAATAATCAGGGCCGCACATACATCAACTAATGCGTAAATCCTATATCAATGACGGAAATGACGCGTACCGGTATACACCATAACGACACCACGTTCATCCGCAGCATCAATCACTTCCTGGTCACGCATGGAACCGCCCGGGTGGATGACGCAAGTGGCACCGGCATCCACTACGACATCCAGGCCGTCACGGAAGGGGAAGAAGGCATCAGACGCTACGGCAGAGCCGGCCAGTGTCAGGCCGGCATTCTGTGCCTTGATGGAGGCGATGCGAGCAGAATCAATACGACTCATCTGGCCAGCACCAACACCCAGGGTCATGCCATTGCCGCAGAAGACGATGGCATTGGATTTCACATACTTCGCCACACGCCAGGCGAACATCATGTCAGCCATTTGTTGTGGAGTAGGCTGCAATTTCGAGACGACGCGCAATTCTTCCTGCAAGACGTTTTTGGAGTCTGGTGCCTGTACCAGCAAACCACCACCGACACGTTTTACGTCGTATTGATTGATGCCCTTACCCAATGAAATTTCCAGCAGGCGGACATTTTGTCTGGCTGCGAAAATCTGCTTTGCTTCTTCTGTGAAAGAAGGAGCGATCAACACTTCGACGAACTGCTTGACGACTTCTGCAGCAGCCTTGCCATCAAGTTCACGATTGAAGGCGATGATGCCACCAAAGGCAGAAGTAGGGTCAGTCTGCAATGCCTTGCTATAGGCTTCAAGCGGTGTCGCACCAAGGGCTACGCCGCAAGGATTGGCATGCTTGACGATGACGCAGGCAGATTCAGCGAAAGACTTCACGCATTCCCATGCCGCATCAGCATCGGCGATATTGTTGTAAGACAGTTCCTTGCCCTGCAATTGCTTGTAGTTGGCCAGCGAACCTTCCAGGGATTTCAGGTCACGATAGAACGCCGCAGACTGATGTGGGTTTTCACCGTAGCGCATTTCCTGCACTTTTTCAAAATGCAGGTTCAGGGTTTGCGGATAAGCGCTGCGTGTTGCGTGCGCCTTATCTTCACCCAGGCTGGTCAGGTAGTTGGTGATGGCACCATCGTATTGCGCCGTGTGAGCAAATACTTTTTTCGCCAGTGTGAACTTGGTTTCATAGCTGACGACGTTTTGATTCGCCTTCATCTCCGCCAGCACGACTGCGTAATCAGCCGGGTCAACAATGACGGTCACGTCTTTGTGATTTTTGGCAGAAGAACGCAACATGGTTGGACCGCCGATGTCGATATTTTCTATCGCATCTTCCAGTGAGCATTCACCCTTGGCCACAGTTTGCTGGAATGGGTACAGATTCACCACCACCATGTCGATGGTTGGAATCCCATGTTGTTCCAGCGCAGCCATGTGTTCAGGAAAATCGCGGCGTGCCAAAATGCCGCCATGTACCTTAGGGTGCAGGGTCTTGACACGGCCATCGAGCATCTCAGGAAAGCCGGTGTAATCTGCCACTTCAGTAACAGGCAGGCCATTGTCTGCCAGCAGTTTGGCAGTACCGCCCGTAGACAGCAGCTTGACACCGAGCGCAGACAATTCACGTGCAAATTCGAGCACGCCGGTCTTGTCGGAGACAGAAATGAGGGCTTGTTTGATCATGATTTTTGATATGAGTAAGGAAATCGGTGTCAAGCCTTGCGGATGGATTAAAGCAAACCGTGTTGCTGCAATTTCTTGCGCAAAGTATTCCGGTTAATACCTAACATATCGGCGGCTTGGGACTGGTTGCTTGATGCCCGCGTCATGACCATTTCTAACATCGGTTTTTCAACGGCTAACACGACCATGTCGTAAATATTGGATGCGGGTTGCTCGCCCAGGTCACGGAAATATTTTTCCAGATTCTTGTGGACGGCGTCTTGAATGCTATCTTTGCTCATGCTGTTTTTATCACTGTTCGGTTATGCCAGGCTACGTGTTGTCCGTGGATGACGGACGAGAAGACAAAAGGATATTCGCCTTACGCTGCCAGTTTTTCTTCAAAGGGGCGGTATTGTAACCGCTCCCCAGCCATGTGATCAAAAAAACTGCTGACGGCGGCGAGTTGTTCATCACAGTCTGTCAGTAAGTTCATTTGCTGCCGGAATTCTTCCCCACCTACCAGGTCCTGCATATACCAGCCTATGTGTTTGCGTGCCGTTCGTACACCGAGATAGTCACCATAGAAGGCATAGTGTGCTTTCAAATGGGCATCCATGAGTTCACGAACTTCAGAAATCAGGGGCGCAGGTAAATACTGTCCGGTATTGAGAAAGTGGGCGATCTCGCGAAAGATCCACGGTCGGCCTTGCGCCGCCCGGCCTATCATGATGGCGTCGGCACCGGTGACCTGCAAAACATATTTGGCCTTTTCCGGTGTTGTGATGTCGCCATTGGCAACTACGGGAATATTGACTGCAGCCTTGACGGCAGCAATGGTGTCATATTCGGCATCACCTTTGTAGCCATCCGCACGGGTGCGTCCATGCAGGGTCAACATTTGTATGCCAGCCGATTCTGCCATGCGGGCAATGTTCAGGGCATTTTTATTTGCTCTGTCCCAGCCGGTACGAAACTTCAGCGTCACCGGTACATCCACTGCACCAACGACTGCATCCAGTATCTGTCCGACCAGGCTTTCATGTTGCAACAAGGCAGAACCACACCATGCATTGCAGACTTTTTTCACTGGGCAACCCATATTGATATCGATGATTTGCGCACCTTTATCAACATTATGTTTGGCGCATTCTGCCAGCATTTGCGGGTCCGCACCAGCGATCTGCACGGCCTTGGGTTCCATTTCGCCTTCATGGTTGGTACGGCGCGTGGATTTTTCTGTTTCCCACAACTTGGGATTGGATGCCGCCATTTCCGATACAGCATAACCAGCCCCCAGTTCCTTGCATAACTGACGGAAAGGTCTGTCAGTCACACCAGCCATGGGAGCAACAAAAATATTATTACGCAGCACGTAAGAGCCGATTTGCACGATCAGGGAAGGGGAAATTCGAAGAAGCGCTATTCTACCTGAATCCTGCCTAAATATTCGGCAAAATCGTCACCGTTCGTCGGGAATATTTTTATTTATATGGCCTGCTCACTTAATAGTATAAATCTAGCGAAATCGTCAGTCCTTTAGACTTACATTTCTAAATTACTATCGTATCCGGTATACCAACCTGTGCAGCGGCACTTATGTGTATACTCTAATCACTATTTGTCTTACAGGCTCCTGACAAAAGTGCATTCCCATGGCTTTGATTTAATGATCGTCGTCAAGGGAATACATTTTTTATATTAAGGGAGTTGTCGTGAACACGCAAAACAAGGAGGCAGTACATAGAATTACCATCGTTGGCGGTGGTGCAGGCGGTCTGGAACTGGCAGTCCGTCTGGGCAAGAAATTAGGCAAGTGCGGCAAGGCTGTTATTACGCTGGTAGATGCCAGCCGTACTCATTTGTGGAAACCTTTATTGCATCAGGTTGCCGCTGGCACCCTTGACAGCCATGCTGACGAACGCGAATATTTTGCCTTGGCAAGATCAAATCATTTTGAATTTCGACTGGGCCGTATGGATGGCCTGTCACGCGACAAGAAAGAAATTTACCTTGCGCCAACTCTGGATGAAAATGGCATGGAGTTATTGCCACGTCAGGCCATCCCTTATGACAATCTGGTGATCGCATTGGGTAGCCAGACCAATGACTTTGGTACGCCGGGTGCGCGCGAGAATAGCATCATGCTGGATTCTCTGGCCGCGGCAGAGCGCTTTCATCAAAAACTTATCAATTGCTGCCTGCGTGCACAAACCCAGGCTCAGGCTGCGGGGGAAGGGCGCTTTACCGTCACCATCATCGGTGGTGGTGCCACAGGCGTCGAGCTGGCAGCAGAATTGCATATGACTACCAAAATCCTGTCCAGTTATGGGCTGGTGAATTTCCATCCAGAAAAAGACTTGAAGATCGTCATCGTCGATGCTGCACCGCGTTTGCTGCAAATGCTGCCTGAACGTTTGTCGGAAGCCGTGGCGCGTGAATTGCGCAGTATTGCCGTCGAAATTCATACCAATGAAAAAGTGGTTGAAGTATCCAAAGCCGGTGTGCAAATGGCCGGTGGTAAATTCATCCCCAGTGGTATTGTCGTATGGGCAGCAGGTATCAAGGCACCAGAGTTTTTAAAAGATCTTGATGGCCTGGAATGCAATCGCATCAACCAGCTGGTCGTCAACCAGTCCTTGCAAACCACCCGTGATCCTTCCATCTTTGCGCTGGGTGATTGCTGTGCCTGCCCTCAGGGTGAGGGGTTACCGAATGTGCCACCACGCGCTCAATCTGCACATCAGCAAGCCAGCCTGCTGGCCAAGTCGCTGACACGTCAGTTACAAGGCAAGTCGCTGCTGGAATTTACCTACAAGGATCATGGCTCGCTGGTGTCGCTGGGCAATTACAGCACGGTCGGTAGCCTGATGGGGGCTATCGCCAGCGGCTCGGTCTTCATTGAAGGTACCCTGGCGAAATGGATGTACTGGTCACTGCACAAGCATCATCAGGTTGCAGTGAATGGTTTATTCCATACCTGGCTGTCGACCTGGGCAGAGACCATAGACAGGGTGCGTAATCCGCGTATCAAGTTGCATTGATTATTTGGTAGATGGAGTCTTGCCTTGCAAGGCAAGACTCTGCAAGATCGTGCATACAAACCTGGTGCACCATGTTAATGACTGTTCAATTCAAAATTAAATGTCCTGCACCTGAGAATGTCTGAAGCGATGTTGCTGACATTGTTTCTTCACGCCCTGGCGCATGCTGCCCGATATCTTAAGCTGCATTTTTACCATACCAAAACAGCATTGCCAGCACTGTAGCGACCAACACCAGTGGTAGTTTCAAATCGATCACGAAGTCCAGCAGTTCTTTTCCTGTACTGGCTTTGGTTTCATTTAATGCCCCCGCCCATTTGGCTTTTCGTATTTCAAGAAAAGGATCAAAGCCATTGAGCGTTTTTGTATCCCTGTTTTGAAATGCCGTGCGCGCAACGCCTTGTGATAAATTGAAATTGTTTAAAACAATTTCAGCTTTATTTTTATCTCTGATCGTCAGGATTTTTGCTGAACCGTCGTAGAAGTTGAATGTGAACAGGGTTTTTCTGTACCTGCCATTCACTACATTGTGGGTGACGTCCAGTTTGCGCAGTTGTGCGAGGTCATATACGCCAATTTTTCTGGATCTTGCATCAACAATTGCCAATGGAAAAAGATAGCACCCAGGAAGAAAGTAAAATTTTTTGTTGAGCTGTATGCGTTGCCAGACTTCGATGGCACCGTACAAAACACCAGTCAGTGACAACGTGTACCAGACAATTACCCTTTGGCCGTCCCATAGCAAGCTGACCGGATGCGTTAATTCAGAAAATGTCACCAGCCATAATAAAAAACTGCAAACAATGATAAATAATGCATTCAGGCCAAACAAAATCCTGTTTGATTTCGTATCGGCATACACCAGGTAATCAGGATTGGAAACAGACTTTAATAATTGTTTTTTGACGCCGCGAGACAGCGTATCAAAATCGAATTGATAAAAGACGCGCACGAATTCAGTCCTCAAATTTAAAATGCAGTAGTCAGTTGATGGTAGTCAGGGCCATGTAAAGCTTGCAATTATTCAACAATATCAGTATCACCAATTCTCTTGTGTTGGTCAATCAATGTGTCTGGAAATATTGTTTTGGGTATTTCAGTGCATCATAACCACATGCAGTCGGATCAGTTTTTTATGTACGCACATTTAAAGTGGTGTCTCTGGTGATGGATGCCTGTTTAAAGGACCTCCCGACCTTGGTAAGCAACTTCGCTGTCAGGCAGTCTAATCATCCTTCTCCACAAACCTCTTCAGTCTTCCCAGCGCCATTTCCCATTCACGGCCTATGGATTCCAGTGTGCGTTTGGCTTCGTCTATTTTGCCGGGTTCCAGTTGCCACAGGCGCTCGCGGCCGATTTTGATGTCGCGCACTACGCCTGCGTCTGCCAGGACGTTCAGGTGTTTGGTGACACCCTGGCGGCTGATTGCCGTGGTTTGGGTCAGGTGTGAAATTGAGAATGCGTCACCAGCGCAGAGTACTTCCACCAGCTTCAGACGCGTAGGATCTCCCAGCGCGGCGAAGACATGGGCCAGTGCGTCGTTGGATGCGACGCTTACTGCTATTGATTCACTGGCCATGTCATGCACCGCTGGCTTGCTGATGGGCTTACTTGCTGACATGGTTGAAAAGATTTTGCAATTGCATTTCCCAGCCGTTTGAATTCATCTCGAAGGCTTTGCGGCGGCGATGTGGCGGCACCTTGTCGAAGCCCGATTCAACGACAGTCAACAAGGTGGCTTTACCTGCAGCATTACGAAGACTAAAACTCACCAGTGTCGGCTGTTCATCTGCGTAATCTACGGTGGTATCCACAGCATAAGGGTGCCAATGAAAGGACATGGCATCTTGCGGCTGGATGTGCTGGATGACGGCATCGAAGTACAGGCCTTCGCAACCTGGGTGAGTAAACGGGCCGCGTGCCCGCACGCCTGGTTGGAACACCTGACCAGAGAGGTCGGTGCCAAACCATGCCCCAAACTCCTCCGCGTTGCTCAGGGCGCGCCATACGCGCTCGCGTGATGCATTGATGATGATGCTGCGTTCTATGCTGTCTGTGTCTGCTACGGTAGTCATGCTGACTTTCTCCTTTTCCTTGATGAGGTATGCCAGGCCTTACGAATTGGCTGCGAGTGTAAAAGGTGTGCCTGTACCGGTTTCCAGATATTGTTGCAGGCTGCCCAGGAAATGCTGCCAGCCATTTTGGCAGAGAGCATAACACTCCAAGGATGGCAACAGGCCAATATGCTCGAAGTCCAGACGCGTTTTGCCTTGCCCGGCATCGCTCAGACGAAATACGATCTGGGTGCCGACCCATTCGTCAGGCCGGCTGACTGATTCTGCCACGATGTGGGCGCGGGTGCATAACCAGCGTACGGTGCTACCTGGGTCCAATTGCTCTATACGCATGTCTTTGTAGCAGGCGCCAAAGCGGAAATACAGGGTCTTGCCAATTTCAGTGCCGCCTTCGCAATCCTTGGACCACCAGGCGCGCAGGCCCGGGATGGTTGTCAATGCTGCGTAGGTGGCTTCGGGGCTGGCTTTGATGATCAAGTTGCGTTGATAATTTTTCATGATGCACCTCCGTGGATAGTTTATATGCAACCAAATGGCTGCGTATTTATTATGGATGGTGTTCGTTTAAAATGCAACTAATTGGTTGCGTTAATTTGATTGAATGTCATTTGAGAATTTTAACGAGAGGCAACAATGGCGGGGATGAATCACTGGCAACAGCAAGTAAATTCCCACGTGATGCACCATTAACACGCATGGAGCATTAGCCAGGTTGCATCCGGGCCTTGCGGGAGAGGGCTCCGTAGAATTTATCTAGAACGCATTCCTATTGATGAAATGAGTTCCAGGCATTTAGTGTTTCTCAACCTTAGTCTGATTAATCTCATCCAGCCCATCCGCATCCAGATGCGCGACATCGCCCCATTGCACGAGCTTGATATCTTTACCTGTGACTTCAAAGCGATTGATGCTGGCGTTATAAATGGTCACTTCGCGAGGGGCATTCAGTGGCAAACCTTTGGCAGCACGGTAGGCGCATTCCAGTACGCCACCGTGGGCGACCAGGGCGATTTTTTTGCCTTCAAATTGCTTGGCGTAGTGCAGCACATGTTCCATCACGCGACGATGGAATTGCCTGATGGTTTCGCCCTGGTTTTCACCTGGCGGGAATTCCGCATCGGGCTCATGTGCTTGCCAGGCGTTATATTCTTTGCGGTACAGGCTGGGTAGTTCGCTATACAGTTTGCCTTCAAAACCGCCAAAGCAGCGCTCACGCAAGCCTTTGTCGATGCGGGTGCTGATGCCTTGCAGGCGGGCGATTTCACCGGCTGTCTGTACGGCACGCTGCAAGTCGCTGGAAACGATAGCATGTAGCTTTTCGTTTTGCAGTGCCCAGGCCAGCGCCTTGGCCTGACGAGTGCCTTCTGCATTCAAAGGGATATCGAGGTGACCTTGCAAACGGCGTTCTGCATTCCAGGCAGTTTCGCCGTGGCGTATCAATATAATTTCTGTGGCTTTCATTTGCTTATTTTGTTTTTAACCAGAAGGTTACGGGGCCGTCATTCGTCAGCGATACTTTCATGTCTGCACCAAAGCTGCCAGTTTCTACCTGTGCATGTTTGCTGCGTGCCTGGGTGACAAAATAATCAAACAATTGCTTGCCCAGTTCTGGTGGTGCAGCTGGTGTGAAAGAGGGGCGGGTGCCAGAATTGGTATCGGCCGCCAATGTGAATTGCGGCACCAGCAGCAAGCCACCTTGTACATCGGTGACGCTGCGGTTCATCTTGCCTGCATCGTCAGAAAAAACACGATAAGACAAAAGCTTGGTCAGTAAGGCATCGGCCTGTTTTTCGGTATCTTCGCGTTCGGCGCAGACCAGGACCATCAGGCCTGCATTGATGGAACCGATCGTGTTGCCATCGACGACGACTTTGGCTTCGGTGACTCTTTGTAGTAGGGCGATCATGGGGGGCTTTGGAATTGTTGCTTGGTGTGGGGTGAAGAGCGTGAAAACTCGCAGGCTGGGCCGGGCTTCGTAGGTTGGGCCGGGCCCCGCTGGGCTACGTCTCAACAGCCCAACACTGGGCCTCAAATAAACGTATACGTGATTGAAATGCCCAGTGTTGGGCTGGTAAACCGCAGCCCAGCGGGGCCCGGCCCAACCTACGATGCTCAGAACATCAAGCCGTCAACGTTACTTTTGCAAACTTGCGACGACCAACTTGTACCACAAATGTACCTGCTTCGACTTTCAAGCCCTTGTCGCTGATAACGACGGAATCTATACGCACGCCACCCTGCTCCACCATACGCATGCCTTCACCAGTTGATGCACACAAATTGGTTTGTTTCAGCAACTGACCTATGCTCAATGGTGCGCCGCTCAAACTGATTTCTTCTACGTCATCCGGGATGCCGCCTTTGGACCGATTGACGAAATCCGCCAGCGCATCTTCTGCTGCTTGCTTGTTGTGGAAACGGGTCACGATTTCCTGGGCGATGGCAACCTTGATGTCACGCGGGTTCTGACCTTCGGCCACGGCTTTTTTGTAAGCAGCGATCTGCTCCAGTGAACAGAAAGACAGCAGCTCGTAATAGCGCCACATCATGGTGTCCGAGATGCTCATGATCTTGGCGAACATGGTATTGGCTGGTTCCGTGATGGCGATGTAGTTGTTCTTGGACTTGGACATTTTTTCCACGCCGTCCAGACCTTCCAGCAGGGGCATGGTCAAAATACATTGCGGTTCCTGGCCATAATCTTTTTGTAATTCACGACCAACCAGCAAGTTGAATTTTTGATCAGTGCCACCCAGTTCCAGGTCGGATTTCAAGGCAACAGAGTCATAACCCTGCATCAGCGGGTACAAAAATTCATGCACCGAAATGGGCGTGCCAGCCTTGAAGCGTTTGGTGAAATCGTCGCGTTCCATCATACGGGCTACCGTGTACTTGGATGACAACTGAATCATGCCACGTGCACCCAGCGGGTCTGACCATTCCGAGTTGTAGCGGATCTCGGTCTTGCTGGCATCCAGCACCAGGGAAGCCTGCTTGAAGTAAGTCTGGGCGTTTTCTTCAATCTGCTCACGGGTCAGCGGTGGTCGGGTAACATTGCGACCAGATGGGTCGCCGATCATGGACGTAAAATCACCGATCAAAAAGATAACGGTATGGCCCAGATCTTGCAGCTGGCGCATCTTGTTGAGTACCACTGTGTGGCCCAGGTGCAAATCTGGTGCAGTCGGGTCCAAGCCCAACTTGATGCGCAGGGGCTTGCCGCTTTGTTCACTACGAGCCAGTTTTTGTGCGAACTCAGACTCGATTAAAAGTTCATCAACACCGCGTTTGGTCACTGCCAATGCGTGTTGCACCGCATCAGAAAGTGGCAGAATTTTGCTGGTCTGCGCAGCGTTATCAGTAGAGTTTGAATTTTGTACAGAAGTCATAATAAAATTGCATCAAATTTTTTGTAACACCGCTGGTCGAATTCAAAATCTGAATCCATAATCAGCCTTTGCCAAATTCTGGGTGTTGGTTAAAATGCCGGGATTATTAATCATAAGTCTCACAATCCACCGGATACTTGCAATTTTACTTGCTAAGTGATTTTCAGGCGGTTGTTGTGAATACTTTATAATCCCATCCTTGGCCTTGCAGTCTTGCTATGTTGTGCATCTTGTGTGCACCTTCAAGTCACTGCAACAAGCCTGAATTTTCGATAAAAACAGTCAATTTTAACTTATTGCATGCGTCCAACAGATAAATTACTTCGTTTAGCTTCTGGTAGCAGACTGTTATTCGGCACCACACGCGCATCGCGCATCATCTCTGTTTCCGCTCTTTTCTTTGCTGTCTGCGCATTTGGCGCAGTGGGCGTAGCACCGTTGGCACCTGATGCCTCGGACTTGCCGGTCAAGAGAATTACCGAAGAACTGTCCCTGCCAAAACTGGAAGACCAGGTTGCTGCACTCGAAACGAGTGAGCAACAATTCACCAGGGAAGCCACCTTCAAGAGCAGTGAACCATTGAGTACATTCTTGCAACGCATCGGTGTTGACGATGACGAAGCAAGCCAGTTTATCAAATCAGACAGTATTGCCCGTAGCATGTTGCAGTTCCGGGCAGACAAAACCGTTGCAGTCAAAACGGATGATGAAGGTGAACTGTTGTGGTTGCAGACAACCGTCTCAGATGGCCCTGACAAGCCCGTCAGAAATATCGTCATCAAGCGTGATGCCAATGGTAAATTGGCATCCTCCGACATCACGGCCAGCCTGGAGCGACGAGTGGAAATGGCAACAGCTTATATCCGCACGGCGTTTTACCCTGCTGCTGATGAAGCCTTGATTCCGTATAACGTCACCGAACAGATCAAGTCCATGTTCGAGACCAATGTTGATTATCAGCGCCTGCAAAAGGGTGATTATTTCAATATTGTGTATGAAAGCTTTTGGCAAAACGGCGAGCGCGTACGTACTGGTCGTGTGCTGGCAGGTGAATTCAGCAATTCAGGCAAGCTGTATCAGGCGGCCTGGTTTGAAGAAACTGGCGGCAAGGGTGGTTACTATACCTTTGACGGCAAATCCCTGAAAAAAGCTTTCCTCAAGTCGCCGATAGAATTTACCCGCGTGTCTTCTGGTTTCTCCATGCGCGTGCATCCCATTTCTGGTCAGTGGAAGCAACATAAGGGGGTCGACTTTGCGGCAGCGATTGGTACGCCTATCCGTGCTTCTGCTGATGGTGTGGTTGATTCAGCGGCTCCCAGCAACGGCTATGGCAACCTGGTTGTACTCAGGCACTGGAATAACTACAGCACAGCCTATGCCCATATGAGCCGCTTTGCTGCGGGCATACACAAGGGTAGCAAGGTTAGCCAGGGTGATGTCATTGGTTATGTCGGTACCACTGGTTGGTCCACTGGCCCGCATCTGCATTATGAGTTCCGCGTCAATAATGAGGCACGTGACCCCATGTCCATCAACATGACGGAAGCCGCTCCATTAGCTGCGAATGAAATGAACCGCTTCAAGGGTTTTGCTGGTGATATGAGCCACAGGTTCAATCTCTTGCATCCTGAGCGCGCGGCTGAAACCATGAAACTGGCGATGCGGTAAGCACTTGCACGTTTCGCATTTGCCCGCTTCGTTTTTGCCCGCTCGATCTGTCACATGCGTGCTGACAGCATGAGCGGGCATTTTTCATTTACAGTGCGTAAGGCGGAGGCAGCAGATGCGCCTGCGCTGACAGTCTTGATCATGCAGGTCTGGCTGGATACCTATGCCGTGCAAGGCATACGTCCGGCCATTGCTGATTATGTGCTGGAAGAACTGACGCTGGCCAGAACCAGTGCTTATCTGGCGCAAGCCAATACCCATATTTTGCTGGCCGAGCTTGATCAGCATCTGGTCGGCTATTGCCAGACCACGACAGGCAAGCCCTGCTCACAATCGTCGATGCCCGATGCTGCGCAGGCGGAAGTGGATCATCTGTATGTACATCCCCGGTTTTTCGGGCTGGGTATAGGACGCAGATTGCTGGCAGATGCGGAGCAGGCTCTGCATGCCCAAGGGATACAGCAAGCCTGGCTGTCGGTCTGGGTAGGTAACGCCCGCGCCTTGCAGTTTTACCCCAAGGCGGCTTATCAAGAGACTGCTGTCAGCATCTTCCAGATGGGGGAAGAGAAAATCGAGAACAGAATTTTTTCCAAAATGCTGTAATCTTTAGCAAATTCCCGTTTTACTATCAAAGCGAGTACAAACATGCCAGGCAATCCAGAAAACAGTGCACCCGTCTATCTGGGGCTGATGTCCGGTACCAGTCTGGATGGCGTTGACGGCGTGCTGGTTCGCTTTCCTGACGATGCTGGCACCGGTGATGCCATGCAGATTATCGCCAGCGCCTATGTGCCTTTTGACGATTCTCTGCGGCAGCAGGCCATGGTCTTGCAACAGCCAGGTGATAATGAAATTCATCAAGAAGCCTTGCTGGCCAACGCGCTGGCGCGTTGTTATGCGGCCTGCGTTCATGCCTTGCAGACCAAATCACCAGCCAGCCGCATACGCGCCATCGGCGCACACGGACAAACCATACGCCACCGGCCCGAACTGGGCTATACCCGCCAGACCAATAATCCTGCCTTGCTGGCCGAACTGACTGGCGTGGATGTGATTGCTGATTTTCGCAGCCGTGACGTAGCTGCCGGCGGGCAGGGGGCACCTCTGGTGCCGGCATTCCATCGTGCTGTCTTTGGCAAGCCAGGCAGTTGCCGCATGGTGGCCAATATTGGCGGCATCAGCAATATCAGCATCCTGGCGGAAGATGGCCATACTCTGGGTTTTGATACTGGCCCTGGTAATGTACTGATGGATGCCTGGATACAAAAACATCACGGCAAAAGTTACGATCAGGATGGTACCTGGGCTGCGCAGGGGCAAGTCATCCCCGCTTTGCTGCAACTATTGATGTCCGAAGCCTATCTGCAATTGCCTGCCCCGAAAAGTACCGGGCGTGATTTATTCCATATGGCTTGGTTGCAAGACAAACTGCGCAATTTTACCCAGGCGTCGGCAGTCGATGTACAAGCCAGCCTGTGTGAATTCACTGCCCAGACCTTGGCCGATGACATCGTGCGGCATGCAGCACAAGCCAGCCATGTGTATGTCTGCGGTGGCGGCGCCTTTAATCATAATCTGATGCAGCGCTTGCAGAGCTTGCTGGCGGCACAGGGTTGCCTGGCACTTGTTAGCAGCACGGCAGACCTGGGAGTCGCCCCGGAACAGGTAGAAGCACTGGCCTTTGCCTGGCTGGCCAGGCAATTCACCTTGCGCCTGCCGGGTAATTTGGCAGATGTGACCGGCGCTGCTGGCGCACGCATCCTGGGTGCACTGTACCCGGCCTGATACCCCCTGCCAATCTGTCTGCGCAACTTATTTGCTCCAGTGAGAACTGTAGGCAAAGAACATCTATTCCCATGTTGTGACTAACAGACAATACTTTGCTGTTGACGATGCAAGACTTCACTTTAGTGAATTTCATCTAAAACACTGTACGCCCGCTCTGGCTGCAAACTTTCTTAGAGTGGATAAAAATGATTTAACTCATTTTTATACCTTATCTATCGTCGGAATTTTCCAACAACCGGCTTTTCCCATCTCTTTTTATGTTGCATGGCAACTTGCTAATTCGGGCTACTGAACCTAGCCTGAGACTGCCATAACAAACAGGTATCAGCTCACAGAAGCTGAGCCATTGGCACCGCTGAGTTTCATTTCAACGATAACAAAGAAGGAGACAAAATGAAGAAAAGCATGATGAAGAAGTTGGTAATGTGTGTAGTCGCCCTGATGTTGCTACCGGCACCATCTTGGGCATCAGGTTATACGGAAACAAAATATTCGATTGTGCTGGTGCATGGCCTGTTTGGATTCGACAACATCGGTCCTGTCGATTATTGGTATGGGATTCCTTCTGCTTTGCGCAGCGACGGTGCCAAGGTATATGTCACCCAGGTCGCGGCGGCCAACAGCACAGAAGTCAGAGGTGAGCAATTGCTGACCCAGGTCAAACAGATACTGGCTGTGACTGGTGCCAGCAAGGTCAATCTGATTGGTCATAGTCATGGCGGACCTACCATCCGCTATGTGGCTTCCATCAGACCTGACCTGGTGGCCTCGGCGACATCGGTGGGCGGTGTGAATCGTGGTTCCAAAGTGGCGGATGTATTGCTGGGTGTTGCACCGGCAGGTTCATTATCCAATACCGTGCTGGTGTCCATCACCAACGGTCTGGCGCAGATCATCAGTTTCTTGTCCGGTCAACCAACCATGTCGCAAGATTCGCTGGCTGCTGCCAATTCACTGAGCACGGCCGGTTCACTGAAGTTCAATGCCAAGTATCCGGAAGGCGTCCCTACCACTGCTTGTGGTGAAGGCGCTTATACGGCCAAAGGCGTGGCATATTTTTCCTGGAGTGGTGCCAAACCTTATACCAATGTACTGGATATCATCGATCCGGCACTGGCCCTGACTTCACTGGCTTTTGGATCTGAAAAAAATGATGGACTGGTTGCCAGTTGTTCTGCTCATCTGGGCAAGGTGATTCGTGATGACTATGCGATGAACCATTTGGATGAAGTCAACCAGACTATTGGATTGGTCAACATTTTTGAAACCAATCCGGTTACGATATACAGGCAGCATGCAAATCGTTTGAAAAATCAGGGGCTGTAGTCGCAGGGCTTTGATGCTTAAGCATACCGGACAATGGTGTAGTGATACGGCGCCATTGCCTGGTACTGGCAAAAAATGACTAAATGATATGCATAGGAGCGGTGCTCAATGAGAACAAGTAATCTTGCATTTGCAGGCGCGACGACATTGTGCGTCGCTGCATTTTTTGTTTTTACTGCTTTAAAAAACGAGTCCAATCCAGAACCCATCAAACTGCGCAAGGCAGATCACAGTTTTGACTTTGTCCGCTCGATGGAAGGTACGACTGGTGATGGCAGAGTCAGTCAGGATGCTGCCGGTGATTTGCAGATCAATGCCGAACTAAGGCTGCTGTTTGATTATTACCTGGCCGCCATCGGCGAAAAAAAGCTGGATGAAATTCAGGTAGAAATTGAAAGGGTGCTGACCCAGAAACTGGGTAGCAAGGCGGCCCAGCAAGCGAAAGATTTACTGGCGCGCTATATTCAGTACAAGCAGGCATTGTTGACAGTGGAAAGCAATGTGCAAAATATCAGCCCGGGAAAAACCGGCATGGGTGCTGCCGCAAGACAGCGCTGGACCGCCATGCAGCAATTGCGCCAACGCTATTTCAGTGACCGCGAAAACCTGGCCATGTTTGGTTTTGATGATGCCTATGACCAGGATGCCCTGGCAAGAATGGACATCGCAGAAAATAGCAGCCTGTCTGCGGAGCAGAGAAAGGCCCAGCTGAAAGCATTGGATGATGCTTTGCCTGCCGCTTTGAAGGAAGAAAAGAATGCACCTTACCAGGTGGTGCGGCTGGAAGAGCAGGCGCAAAACCTGCGCGCCAGCGGTGCCAGCGATGAAGATGTTTTCCGTATGCGCGCAGCCGCCACTTCCCCCGAAGCGGCAACCAGACTGGCAGAGGTCGACAAGGAAGAAGCAGCCTGGAAATCACGCATACAACAATACCTGGACCAGAAAAATCGACTGAATACAGAAATGGCTTTTCACAGCGAATCAGAAAAGCAGGGCGCTCTGCAGCAGGTGCGCAATCAGTTTTTTAGCGCAGACGAGCAGCGGCGTTTGCCAGCTTATGAATGATGCGGGGTCGTTTTGCATCTGAGTGCTGAGATGAATACCAAATGGAGGGCAATTCTGTTCATCAATTGATACTTGAACGGTATGAGTGAGCAAGTGGAGAATTTGTATTTTGTAGGGGACTCTTGATTTGGTTGGTAATAAATATTTAAGTAATGTCTAATGATCGATTTTCGGCTATATCAGCGAGGCAACTTATCCAGCCCGTACAAGTTTTTGCGCACGTTAGTACCGTGTGCATATTTTCTTTTCTAAGTCGCAATTTTCCTGTAGCCATAGCAAGCAAAAATTCTCCAGCTGCAGCTCCAGCAGGGTCATTATGATATTTTAGCCATTTCAAAAGTAATCGTTCCATATCATGGCTCATTTCTGGACTAACACTGTAGTTCAATTCTGTTGGATATGCGGCACGTAGTATTGCCGCTTGTATGACGGGATCATTATATCGGGTGAATGTTTCGGGGCAAATCAGCGCATGTTGAAATAAGCCAGTTTGTAGACTCGTTTCATCTGCTTTTGATGCCGCTGTTCGGGAGGCTTGAAGCAAAGCTGCAATTGAAAGTAGGACGGAACCCCCAAAATTGTTTCCTTCGATTTCGTTACTACCAGTCCAGAGAAAAAAACCTGTTGACAAGGGCAATGGTTTTTCTTGAGCAGATGGTAAAAAAACGGACTCTTCATCGAGAGTTTTGCAGTCCTCTAGTAAGCGAGTTCGGTTAGCTATCGCTGTCACGTTTATACATCTTTCCTGCATTACGATATCTAACTCATGAAGGATATCAAGTTCGGTTGACCATTGCATGGTCGTGTCCAGTCTGCCAATGGGTAAGGCAAATTGAAACTTGAACTCGTAGCGGCTATCAGCTGTTGCAACCGACGCTATGTCGCTTTTCAATTGGGTCAAATGCGCCTGAGATTCAGGTAGTACAGCAAGTGCTAGAAATAGACGTGGACCTTTGGGTTGCTTATGCCGTAAAAGTGCACTGATCTGTTTTAGGATAAATCCATTGCCGATAATTGGCGCTATAACAATAATGCTGCATTGCTTTAAGTCTTGCTGGATTGGTTGGCTTGACCTAGCTAAAGCGTCACTGCTTAATACAATTACTTCCGCGCTTGGAGTAATTTCTTTTAGTATATCTAATGTACGTTCCGCGAGATATTTTGCTGCCTGAGTAGTTTCTATCGCCGAAGGGCCGTCTGGAGACGGGTAAATGACAGCGATAGGTGACGGGGAGCTATAATTTTTTAGCCAGCTCTTCAATAGCGAGTCTGTGTTCGACTCTTCTGGAATACACGCCATGTCGATTAACTTTTGAAAATCAAACGAAATTGACCATCGTGAGCGAGCATCAAATCTACCTCGTGCGATCTTTACAACGTGTTTTTTTGCAATTCTAGTTAACGTCTTCTTTGCCGTTTCATCTAATGTTTTGTGAGCTAATCGAACACGTTTGGGTTTTGCAGGTTGGCTTAAAAAACGCTCTCCCACGATGCTAATTGTTTCCGTACCTGGTGGAATTGACGAAATATCAGTTTGAAATTGGTCGCGTAGACCGTTAAGCGCGGGACGCCCTTTTAACTGACGCGGCACCAATGAAACGCTCTTCGAGTTGTTAAATTGTGTAGCCGCCTCCTTATCGGAGGGCGTTAGTTTTAGTAACGTCCAAATTTCAGTTTTTGGTGTACCGATTTTCTTTATTATTTTTTCTGCTAACCCTCCAGAGGTTGAAGCTGAGATTATTACAAATGCCGGACGTCTGGGCGGATTCCATTGTTTAAGTCCGTCGTAAGACTTGAAACTCTCGATTCTATACAGGATTGAGTTGTTGTTATTTATCGAATGAAGTTGACGTAATTTTTCTGCTATCGGCCAAACACTCATCGTATCCAGGTAAATAGTTACTGCACCCGATTCGAGTATTGTCGAACTCTCACACCAATCGTGAAATGGTTTTAGCAAACGTAAAGCAAGCATTTCGATGCAAGTCGTTGACTGAAGAAGTGCTTCGGCTCTTATGAAATGACTCGAGAATCGAGTGGATAGTTTATCGAAGTATGTGCCAGGTGGCGCAGGAATAATGACATCGCTTTCTTCAATTTGAAATTCTATATAAGCTTGTACTGCACTGTAGAAAAATTCGGTTAGGTCAACTACTTCTGTATTTTTATTATTTATCTTGACTATGCGGCCGGTAAGATCGAAGCCTGCTAATATAACTTCACCTTGCCCACCAGGGCCATATAGTCTGTCTAACTTCGATATGTACCCATCGTTGACAGTAGTCAAGGTATCATAAAATTCTTTCATGGCATCAGCGTGCCCAACAATTAAAGTAGTGGGCGGGGGAACATTGGATTCCATCCAGCTCACATATGCGTCATCTATTGAGCTAGCATCAGGTGTGTCTAGACCAAGAAATATAACAACACAATCCGTATTTAGGACGGTTTGTAAGGGGTGATTTTCGAAAGAAAATACGTGCATATTTTTGTTAGACTGGCAGGAGAATTGAGTAGGATGTTCCTTCAACTGCGCTAAGCGGTTCTTTGCTCCAAGGACGAAGGAAAAATGCAACATCGCTGTCTTCAGTAAAAACATGGGTGCCATCATCAAGCGTATGTTGCATTGCTTTACCCGTTTTCCCCAAGCCTTTCGATTTCTGTTCAACATCCCTGATTGCCGACTGAGTCCCAAATAGATAGGCGAGACGACCAGTTCTCAGTCTCATAAATCCATTTTTTTCTTTCAGCATGCGAGCGACTGAAAAAAGGCCAATGCCTCGAATAGTACTATGTGAAGACGTTGCCCATTTTTTAAAACAGTCGACGATGGCATCCTCTTCTTCTTTCAATGTAATTTGATCTAGCTTGCTGATGAATTTTCTTTCTTGTTCACTAGAAGCTAGCCAGCGCCTTGCTAGGCCGGGGCCAGCATCGACAACTGAAAGTTCAATAAAGGTATTTCGCTTAATTGAACGTTTGCGTGAACTTGAGGCCCCGCCATCGGATTCACCATGCTCAAGTAAAGTGGTCTGTAAGTAATTTTGCAGATGATGATTTGATCCACCAAAATTTGCTGCATTGTCATCGTCTATGTCTACTAAACGAAAACTCAAAACGCGAAAACTTTTTCCTCGACGGTATTGCGTTCCTCTTTCGTCTGTTCTAGCCCACCAATCTGCATTTTCCATAAGTTCTTTTACGAGTTGGGCAAGAGGTGCAGAGATTTCTCGTAGGCGTTTCCCTGTCCATTTGGGCGCTAATTGAGACAAGATGTCTTGCACGAATAAACGTACATCCGGATAAGGCCGGACCACCATTTTTCCTTTGACTTCATGATAGAGCGGTTGAATGAACTCACGCTTGGCACCTTGCACGCAAACTAAATTTGCTCTCATTTGTGGAGAAGCGTGTGTTTGCAAAAACTCATAAGAGTCCATAGCGTCCAAATACCGAGAAAAAACAAAGCTCTCAGATTTAGGAATTACTACCCCTTTTGTATCTAATACGTGAGCGGCCATAATCCAGCCGCATAAGATGTGCATATTTCCGAGCGTATTCAGCAGAGAAAATTCGTAACCGTCACTATCTTTAGCAAGGCCTTCTAAGCATACAGAAAATGTTTCCCCTGCAATACGAGAGGCAGACGCAATAAGTTGCAGTAAGGTTGCCTCAACGCAAAATGGAAGGAGGGTAGGCAGGGTAGTTGGCAATTGCAACAGTGGATCGCTTACAGGATCCCAATCTGCATACGCGGTTTCTAAACTATCTACGGTTAGTGGATCAGGCAACTTCATGCGTTTCCTTGGTTATTAATAAAATAATAATCGGAATTTGAAAATAACGCGAGTTAAATGAATTGGTGCAGATCGCTAATTACAACGAAAATATATGGAGAATATTTGGGTGCGGGCATGCTAATTCGCAACGTGATATTAATTTGAAGTCGAAATGCGTTATTAATGAATATCTTTGTAAGAATTGTTATTTGAATTACGTCTATCCGGTGCTACTGTAAGAAATGCAGTTATTGCAATTGGTCTTCTTCGCTTATTAATTTGCTTAAATGTGTTGGTTATTGTGTATAACTGGTCATATTTTGTATGCTTCGAACGAAGGCAGTAAACCTACAGGCGAACGCCGTAGGTTCAAGTGAGTGCAAATTTGTGTCTGGGATTGAAGAGGTAAGTAAAACTAAAAATCAAGCCAGGCTGAGTTCTTCAGCTTGTTCTTCTTCGGGCACGTTTTCCAGTGCTTCCATCAGGGCGCGGTCAACAACCTTGTCGAGTACCAAAATCTTGGCACGTTTTTCGCGGAAGGTTTGCTCAAGCTCTTCAGCAGAAACCTGGAAAGTCTTGTCCTTGTCACCCGTGGTGAAGATGTACAGGCTGCGCATGGGGCTGACCCATGCCAGTTTGACTTTGTTGGTACCGCCGGATTTTTTTGTAAATTCCAGCCACACACCGCGTTCCAGTTCGGTGACAGTGTCCACATGTTCGTCAGCAGGTGGTGGTGGCTCTTGTTCGACCTTGCTTTCAGCTTCGGCGCGTTTTGCCAGGCGACGTTCGGCAGCTTGTTGCGCAACTTCGACGGCGATTTCAAGCTGACGCTCTGGTGACAGATCCAGCGGTGCACGTACGATGGAGGCGTGGCATTCGGCCAGTTCGGCAAAGAATTGCACACGGTCGACATCTTCCCACTTGATCAGGCTCAGCCATTTGTTCAGGCGTGCCAGGATGGCGGGCAGGCGGTTCAACAATTCCTGGCGCTGTTGCAGAGTGATCTTGGGTTTGACGCTCCAGATCAAGTCATCCATGGTTTTAATGGCGTCTTCAACGGCATAAGGTTTTTCTTCCTTGACGCTGTAGGCCAGGGTCAACACCTTGGTCCAGCGGCTTTCCAAAAAGGTTTCCACAAAGGCGACCACTTCTCCGGTACCAACGCGCAACGCCACTTCATGGGTGGCCGCTATATTGGCCTGTTTAACCTTTTCTTTTTTCAGCGCCGTGTTGATCGGTGCCTGTAAAGCCTGGGATGCTTCTTCTTCCTCTTTCTTGATGAAAGATTCGAGGTCGTTGACAACTTCATCGAAGAGCGCGATTTCCTGGTCAAACTCTTGCTGTACGCGATGTACATTACGCTGCATGGTCTGGAACAGCGGATCTTGCTGACCCTTCTTCTGATCCCATGCCAAGCTGTAACGCGACAATAATTCAATCAAGCGACGCGCAGGATGGTCTTCCTGGAAAAAGAATTCCTTGTCCAGCAGCGCTGCTTTCAGTACAGGTATCTGTAAAACAGAAATCAGTTCCTTGATCTGCGTCGGGATGGCCTGATTGCGGAAGACGCTATCAAACACCTGCGACAACAAATCAAGGGTATTTTTTTCTACACCGGTATTGGCCAGTTCGGGCATTTGCTCGCGCATTTGCGACAGGCGCAATACATCTTGCGCACCAGCCATCAATTGCTGCAGCTTGACGCTCTTTTGCAAATCAGCCAGTTTCTGGAACATCTGGGCACGCGCTGCCACCTGTTGTTCGCCACCAGTTGCAAAACCAGAATAGGGTGTTGCTCCGTGATCACCGGCAGACATGCCTGCACCGTCGCCAGCCATGCCACCTTGGCCACTACCCATGCCACCAGAGCCACTCATGCCACCACCAGCACCTGAGCCGCCACCTCCGTTACCACCGCCCTGGTTAAATTGAGCACTACCATCATTGGCAGCGCCTTGGTTACCACCAGACAAGAAGCTACGCAGCTTTTGTGCAACATCACCAGGGGTTGCTGCTACGGGAGATACTTCTTTGCGTCGTTCAACATTGCTGCGACTGCGGCGTATGCGGAAAGACTCGTGCAAGTCCGGCAAGATACCCTTGGCGACCAACGCTTCATTCACCATGTTTAATATAGGTTCAAGATCAAACAGAATTTCGGCGCGAAGCAATGGCAATACCAGTTCGTGGGTATTAATTTCTGGATCAAATTCACACCAGGCTGCATAAATGGTGTGCAGGAAAACTTCAGGACGGAAAGGGTTTTGTGCAATGCTTAGCGCTTCATTGTCCATCAAATGGGCAAAGCGCATGTTTAGTGCAGCATATTGCTCGGCGCTGTCCAGTTCCAGTGTGCGGCTAGCGCGGCTCAAGGCCAGCTTCTTATCCATTTCTTCATACGTCACCAGGCTCAGGGCGATATCAACGGGTGATGCAACAGCGCGCACACCCTGTAGCAGGGCATCGATTTCTTTGCGGAAGCTTTTCTCAAAGCTGCAAGAAGTCAGGTAATAAAAGGCGTAGGAATTCTTCTTTAGTAATTGACCAGCATTGAAGCTCAAATTGGCTTCACGCGGATCCATACTGTGTTCAGACAGGGCCAGAAAGGCGTTTGACAAGCGTGCTGAAAAGGCATCCAGTTGCGACACGACCAAATGCGTAGCCAGTGGAATTAAACCGCGCAAGACCTCGTCCCGGGACTGCAGGGCAGGTCCGGTAGATACAGGCTTGTTGACGGAATTCGACATGGTAGCGATAAAATCAAGGTTGTTTTGCTAATACTTGAATTAAAAAACAGCAAAAGCCAGGAAAAATCTGCAGTCAGCAGGATTCCTAGCAAAGTCTGCAGGCCCAGGAAACGAATATGGCAAGCTTACAGGCTTCAAACAGATGCACAAAAACTAAGCAGTTCAACGGAAACACTTTATTACCACCTGATTAAGATTTCAGGCTCATAATTCAGACAGGCATTTTTGGTAATGTAGTTCCACTATATACCGTTAATTTCCACATGGAAATGTTTGAAACGCAATTTCTGCGACATTTTTAATGTATATCTTGTGGCGCACTGCTAAAAAAGAATCCTGTTTGAGAATACTCCCTAAAATTGCTTGTCAGAAATATACTAAACACATACTTTTCTCAAGTTTGCTCTAAAATAGCAGGCTTAGCCGGGTTTACCCTATTTCAAACGCCGTTTTTTACTTTTGGTTTCACTTTATTTCCTTAACGGCGCATGCAAAACATTTCTTTATGACAAAAAAACAAGCAACTGCAAATCATTTGGAAGCATCTGTACCAGCTGGCATGACATTTGAAGCTGCGATGACCGAATTGACGGCACTGGTTGCCAGTATGGAAGCGGGTGAATTACCCCTCGAGGCTTCTGTAAGTGCTTACCAACGCGGCTCTGAATTGATTAAATACTGTGCAGCCCAACTTGACAAGGTAGAACAGCAAGTCAAGGTGCTGGAAGCTGGAATGCTCAAGCCTTTGAGCATTGATGGCACAGAGGATGTGGCATGAGTGAGGATTTTCGCAACTGGATGCGACAAACCCAGGCCGAATGTGAAACCAGTCTGGCGCGTTTTCTGCCTGACGAAAACACTGTCCCGCAACAATTGCATGCAGCCATGCGCTACGCCACACTGGATGGTGGCAAGCGCGTGCGCCCATTGCTGGTCCATGCCGCCGGGCAGTTGTTTGACGGGCCTGCAGATCTGTTGAGCCGGGCCGCTGCTGCGGTCGAAATGATCCATGCCTATTCGCTAGTGCATGACGACATGCCTTGCATGGATGACGATGCCCTGCGCCGTGGCAAGCCCACCGTACACGTCAAATATGACGAAGCAACCGCGCTGCTGGTAGGCGACGCCCTGCAAGCACAGGCGTTTTTGGTTTTGTCCGAAGGTGTTGACGGTGATGCCACCAACCGGCTGGCCATGATGCGCTTGCTGGCAACAGCTGCTGGCTCTATCGGCATGTGCGGCGGTCAGGCGATTGATCTGGCCAGCGTAGGTATTGCCCTGAACCGTGAACAGCTGGAGCAAATGCACAGGTTAAAAACCGGTGCCTTGCTGCGAGCCTCTGTGTTGCTTGGCGCGATGAGTGGTAAAGCCCTGTCGCCACAAGAAAATCAGGCACTGGATCAGTACGCTGCTGCCATAGGTCTGGCCTTTCAGGTGGTGGATGATGTACTGGATGCGACTGCTGATTCAGTTACTCTGGGCAAGACTGCAGGCAAGGATGCAGCAGACAACAAGCCCACCTTTGTCAGCCTCATGGGCTTGGATGCCTCACGCGCACTTGCAACGCAACTGTGCCATGATGCGCATGCTGCACTGGCCGATTTTGGTGAAAAAGCAAGGCTCTTGCATGAACTGGCAGACCTGATCGTACAGCGCCAGGCTTGAAGACAACTTATCACATCGAACGGTGCGCGTGGCGCACTCTACGGGTCTGGCAAGAGTTTTAATGTAAGCCGGTGAAAATTGGCACTGTCCTGAAATGTGAGTAATTTGCAGTAGTGTAGGGTGCGCCATGCGCACCGGGTCAATCGATTGAATAAAGCAAGCGGTGTGGACAGCACACCCTACGGGTAGTACATGAGGCGGTTTTGTGTAAGTCCTGAATAGAAGAATGCGATAACTGTTCTGACCATCGTTAAGTTTTTGACATAATGAATGATCAGACTTGTTTAGCCAAGTAACGAAAATAACAATGACGACTTTATTGAACACCATTAATTCCCCTGCTGACCTGCGTGGTCTGTCACGTCAGCAACTCAAGCCGCTGGCTGATGAATTGCGCCAGTATGTGCTCGATTCCGTTTCCAAGACGGGCGGCCATTTATCGTCCAACCTTGGGACGGTGGAGTTAACCATTGCCCTGCACTATGTTTTCAACACGCCTGAAGACCGGTTGGTGTGGGATGTTGGTCATCAAACCTATCCGCACAAAATACTCACCGGTCGTCGCGACCAGATGCACAGCCTGCGCCAGTTGAATGGCATATCCGGCTTCCCGCGTCGCGTCGAAAGCGAATACGACACCTTTGGTACCGCCCATTCATCGACTTCCATTTCCGCCGCGCTGGGCATGGCCGTGGCCGCCCGCACCAAGGGTGAAGACCGTCATGCGGTGGCCATCATCGGCGATGGTTCGATGACTGCAGGCATGGCCTTTGAAGCCATGAACAATGCCGGTGTGAATGATGACATCAACCTGCTGGTCGTGCTGAATGACAATGACATGTCCATCTCGCCGCCGGTAGGCGCATTGAACCGTTATCTGGCCCGTCTGATGTCCGGCAAGTTTTATGCGACTGCGCGCAATGTCGGCAAATCCGTCCTGCCATCTCCGGTGCTGGAACTGGCCAAGCGTTTTGAAGAACATGCCAAGGGCATGATCGTGCCGGCCACCATGTTTGAAGAATTCGGTTTCAATTACATCGGCCCTATCGATGGTCATGATCTTGATTCCTTAATACCGACGCTGCAAAACATCAAGAACCTCAAAGGCCCGCAGTTTTTGCATGTGGTCACCAAAAAAGGCCAGGGCTATAAACTGGCAGAAGCTGATCCGGTTTTGTACCACGGCCCGGGCAAGTTCAATCCGGCAGAAGGCATCAAGCCTGCTGCTGCGCCAGCCAAGCAAAGCTACACCCAGGTGTTTGGGCAATGGCTGTGCGATATGGCTGCGGCTGACGACAAACTGGTTGGCATTACGCCTGCCATGCGTGAAGGTTCAGGCATGGTGGAATTTGAAAAACAATTTCCCAAGCGCTATTACGATGTTGGCATTGCCGAACAGCATTCGGTCACATTTGCCGGTGGCCTGGCTTGTGAAGGTTTGAAGCCCGTCGTCGCCATTTATTCTACTTTCTTGCAGCGTGCTTATGATCAACTGATCCACGATGTCGCCCTGCAAAATCTGGATGTTACCTTTGCACTGGACCGTGCTGGCCTGGTAGGTGCCGACGGTGCCACCCATGCCGGTAACTATGACATGGCCTACCTGCGCTGCATCCCCAATATGGTGGTCATGGCCGCCTCAGATGAAAACGAATGCCGCCAGATGCTCAGCACGGCCTATCAATACCCTGGCCCTGCCGCCGTGCGTTATCCGCGTGGTGCGGGCATAGGTGTGCCGACTGATAAAGATTTGAACACCATCCCCTTGGGCAAAGGCGAAATCAAACGCCAGGGCAAACGCATTGCCATCCTGGCGTTTGGCTCCATGGTTCACCCGGCATTAAAAGCGGCAGAACAACTCGACGCCACGCTGGCGAATATGCGTTTCATCAAGCCGCTGGATGTGGAACTGGTTACATCCCTGGCTGCCAGCCATGACATACTGGTGACCGTAGAAGAGGGCTGTACCATGGGCGGCGCAGGTTCTGCCGTGGCAGAAGCACTGGCCGAAGCTGGCATCACCAAACCCTTGCAGATACTGGGTTTGCCCGACAAATTTGTTGACCATGGCGACCCGGGTTTGCTGCTGGCGCAATGCGGGCTGGATGCAGCGGGTATAGAGCGGTCAGTGCGGGCACGGTTTGGTGATTAATGTTTGCTTAGGACCAAAAGGCTCACCACAGAGACACTGAGGCACAGAGAACGGCAGAGTTTGTTTGTGGCTGCACTGGTGCATGGCAATGTGTCCTGGTGGCTGCCCTGATTATTTCCGGCAATGTTTGCTTATAAACGCAAACACATCTTCAAACCAGATATCACTGCCCCGATATGAAAAGCTATGGCCGTCCTTTTCTGATTTGCCAAAGGCGGGGTAGATTTTCATTTCAGCAGTTTTACCCGCCTGCTGCATTTCTGCGTACAGCACTTTGCTGGGGGCAAGATCATAGTCGTTCTCTGCCTGAAAAAAGAATAGGGGGGCCTGGGCTGATTTGACTGCGGTCTTCATGACATCTTGCAAGGCAGTCGCCTTGCTCCAGCTTTCTGCCCCACCAGCGGCATCAACTGCCGCACAATACGGGTAAGCTGCGACACCAAGCACCGTCTGTATTCCGCCAAAGGATTGGCCAGCTACTGCAATCTGATTCACTTGCACAAAGGATTGCGCTTTTAGCCACTGCAAGGCGGCCAACTGGTCTTGCAAATGATCCGTTGTTTGCAGACGCATCATGGTTGCTACAGCTTCACTCATACCGCCTCGGCGTTGTGCTGCGGCGATTTCATCGCTGATGTAGGGGCCTGCTTTGGCGCTCAAACCCTGGCCCCGGCGATACGGCATGAAAAAGACCCAGCCACGGCTGACAAACAAGGGACCAAGTATCTTGCTGGCTTCGCTGCTCCACATGCCGGATGCGCTGCCGTGGTTATACAGAACAGCAGGGAAGGGACCGTTGCCAGCAGGCTTGTACAATTCTCCACCCAGCACCAGTCCCTGGTTTTCAAAGTGAACAATTTCGGGGGGCGTTATATTGCTACCCGCATCACTGGCATGTACAGCATTGATAAAAAGCAGAGCAACAATAGCGGCGATGCAAAGTTTGATGTTCATGAACGCTTGACGTATAGGGCTGGTTGGTCTGTAAGTCTTATAAAAGGCAATATACAAGCCAAGTTGACGATAAAAATGTCTCGGCCAATGGATACAATTTATTAGAATGCTTTGAATGCCATTTTCATTTGCCAGCAATGAGGGCTGAACCAAAAGAAATCAGCCGGGTAACAATTTGTGGCGGTTCTGGCCAGCACTCACTGCCAGTCATCAGTATTAATCGCCTGCTCCAGGTGACATAGATTCCTTTGTCAAGAATATCTAAACGAGATAATCAGTAAAATCATCCCTGAAAAAGCAAAGCCGGAAAGTGTTAAAAATACGGCCTGTCCTCCCTGTAGTTGCCACACATACCCTGCCAAGGCACTACCAAAAACACCTCCCAATCCAAATGATACGACGGTATAAATGGCTTGCCCTTTTGCGGTAGCATTCTTTGGAAACAACTTGGAAATAAGATGGACAGCGCTTGCATGATACATCCCGAAAGTAGCCCCATGCATTAATTGCGCACAGATCAGGACCAACAGAGATGATGCGCAGTATCCGATAAGCATATACCTCAATATCGCGACACCAAAGCTAAATAGTAGCATCTGCTTCAAGGTGAAATACTTTATCAACCTCGACATGTAGAAAAGAACTGCAATTTCAGTAATAACCGCTGTCGCAAATAAAAAACCTATCATTTGACTTCGGTAACCGAAATCATGAAGATACAGTGAATAGTATGCCCCGTAAGTACTGTGTGCCGCTGCCATCAGAAAAGTAGCGCCAAGAACCAGAATAATATCTGGCTTTCTCCAAAGTTCTTTCCACAGGAAGATTTTTTGAGAGTCAGGGTGAAGTTGCGCAAGCGAATAACCTGGAGCATTTTCAATGCGATAGAAGCTAACCAGTCCAATCACCTGCGTCACTATCCAGACATACACCAGGTTGCCGGCGTTATATGTTTCCAGCAAAGTACCTGCGATTGTCACTGCAAACAAGTAACCGATCGATCCCCACAATCTGACACGCCCATAAAATGATGTTTGGTTTTCCAGTTGCTGGATGGTCAAGGCATCCAAAAGCGGGGTTACGCCACTCCAGAAAAAACTCATCAAAAATAAGATCAGACTAACACCCGCCAGGTCAAATTGACCACCAATAAAAATCAGGCAACCCAAGCTCCCGAGGTAGGTGAAAAAAATGAGCCTGGCCGTGCATCGGTATTTGTCAGCCAGCCAGCCCCAAAAAAGAGGTGCAATCACTCTCGGGCCAACAAATGAAGAGATCGCCACACCGATCTGCCACGGTGTAAAGCCCCTGGCTTGCAAAAATAGAGCAAGAAACGGTAAAAAAACACCTATGAATAAGGAGGAAAAAAAGTATGGCAAGGCAAGCCTGGTATTCACATCTATTTTTCCTCACATTGTTTACCGGCACAAAACCTGGATACTGCACTTACCTTGATGCTCCTGGTTCGATTATATTTCCATCATCGACAAGTGCATATGCAATCTCATTGTAAAAAAGCACAGTTTTTGCCAGCCCGTTCACTTACTTTACAGCCTGTGCAACACTTCAAACGCGTACATATCATTGAATCGGCAAAATTCTACCGTGGGTATTTGAATCTTACGTTTCAACCCGGCTATTTTTTGCATGCACTCTTTGGTCAGCTGCTGTAACTGCTCTGCTTCGGTGGCCGATAAATAATGATGAATATAGCCTAAGGTCATATGGTATTGATAACGATCGTGGTCCTTGTCACGAATACCAGTTATTTCTGATAGCTCATCCCTTATCGTTCGCAAACGCAGCTCAGTTGCTTTGTCCGCCGGCTTGAATGGAATGTGTAATGTCCCTTCTTTTTTTAGTGAAGGAACTTCATCAACGACAAATTCGAATGGAGCATACTGCTTCTTCGTCAATCCTTGCAACACCTTTGTCATTTCGTCTGTGATTTTATCAATGGGGGTGGCTCTATCCAGGTCATGATGCCATCTGGCCGTGGTCCGGTCTTCATCATTGACACCGACAAATACGGTGATGTGATAGCTGGAAGGCGGTAATAAAGCTATTTTGTCTTTGAAAGAGTATTTGGGAAAATTCCGGTATGCAGTCAACAAGGTATCGAATCCCTCGAATCCTTTTCCCTGTTGTTCAATATGTCCAATAAAAGTATTACCCGCGAAGTGCTCGACCGTGCCGTCTTCGTGAAATTTTCTATTTACATCTTTTGGCATCTGGCCAGATGAATCCCTTGCAGCATTATCTGCGTTGTATGCAAGACTGGATGTAGCCTGCAAAGCAAGTGCGATAGATCCGGTAGCACCAAGAAACTGCCTGCGTGTCACTATATTCATATTTTCTTTCATTATTCTTTTCCAGGAATTAGCTGTTGGAGTGGATGTCGGTGCTACATTTTGTAGTTCAATCCAAACAGAACAGTTGGTGAATATTTGATGGCGGATTGCACATATTCCTGCGAATTCCCGTAATTATCCTGGATACCATTACCTGTGATATTGAGTACATTCAGTGATATAGACAGCTTCTTGCTAATGTCATAGCTGGTTTGTAAATCTACGTTATTTGTTGATTGCTGATAGCGATTGGCGTAAAAACCGGCTGGCGTGAAATTGGAAAATCTGTCGTCCCAGAGTTTGCCGAGGTGATTCCAGGCCAGTTTTGCATGCACGGAACCTTTTTCATAAAAAATAGCAATATTCCAAATCTCTTTTGGTTGCTCAGGTAAAACACCTAGTGTTCGTGTAGAGCCATCACTCAAGGTCACAGGAAAGCTTGCACGGCTGAATGTCGCATTGGCGCTAATGCCAAAACCACTGAGTAAGGGGGAGATAAAGTCGAGATCCTTGGATAAACCTATTTCCACACCAGCCAAATTCGCCATGCCTGATGCATTTCGTGCTTTCGTCACCAGTACAGAAGTTGGCACGCCATTGATAGATACCGTTTCAGTTTGGCCATAGGTAAATATTTCGTCGCGAATTTGTTTATAAAAAGCAGCTACGGAAAAAATGCCCCGCTCGCCATCCAGATACCATTCATGCCCAATATCAAAATTATTCGACTGTCGCGGTTTCAAATCAGGATTGCCCTGAGATAAAGTAAAGCTGGAACCATTGCTGACCAACGCACCGCCATGGGTAGCCATTTGGTCGAAGCGCGGGCGACCTATAGTTTGAGAAAGCCCCAATCTGAACTTGCTCGTGGCAGATGTTTCATAAGTGGCAGCAAGTGAAGGCAACACGTTGCGATAAGACTGCTCTGAACTGGTAGGGGAAAATACACCACCTGCCGATTGATATCCGGTTGAACTAAAGTTAGTTTGCTCTATGCGGACACCGCCTGCCACCATCAATTGATCGGTTTTATATTGACTTTGCATATATGCCGCTTTGACATCTTCACGGATGCCGTAAGTGCCACCATACTGTCCAGTCGTATCTACCGTCGCAGTCGCTACCCCACGGTTTTGATTGAAGGTATCTCCTGCTTTGTTTTGATCAATCATGATCAGTGGGGAATTACAATTCAACCCACAATTATTTGCGCTGCTGACTACATTGGATAAGTTGTAAGGCATCCCTGCATAAGTGGTGCGCGTGAGTACGGTATCCGAATCAGTAGAAACCAATCGTACCCCAGCAGAGAACCCCCAGCCCCGGCTGGACTCCCCCATGTTGAAGCGCAGATTGGATTGCACATCGCGTACATTTTCTGCATAGTCAGACATGTTCTCGTCGCGATGATAGACAAGCGCGTATTTCGAGATGTTACTGGCGTTAGCGGAATTGACCGGAGTGAAAGTGACCAGAGGAGAACTCCAATCATAGTTATATCCAAGATTTGTTTGTTGAAAACGATCCCAGGTTTGTGGATTATTCACTGTTGAGCGAGAAGCACTACCCCGCACATCTGCGATCATTTGCGGGGATATGTCGTACTTGAGTTCACCATTTATGCCAAACAATGCTCTATCGAAGCGCAATTGACCGAGCTCTACGATCTGATTGACAGAGTTGAGCGTACCACTGGTTGATGTTTGATTTGAGTCCGTCGAACTACTGTTCACGGACGCAAGTTGCATGTTGCGATTGGAGATTTCACGCTGCTTAAAATAATAAGTACTCGCGTGTCCACTCAAAGGCCCTTCAGGTTCCCAGTCTATGCGTGCTGTCAAACCTGCGCGATTGCGGCTGTTATCGTAGTTGTACCAACGCCGCTCAGTAGGAACTGCAATTCCGGTCCCTGAGTATGGGGTAGAGACAAGTGTACCTGCACTGTTGTACCAGTTTAAGGCACCGCCGTGTTCAATCTGGGGAACATTCATATCCCGACTCCAGTAACTTCCCGTCAAGATAAAACCCAGATCATTTGATGACCCTATTCGTTTGGCCCATACAGCCTGTGCTTCACCTACAGGCGTCTTACCTCCATGTGCTGAATCCATCAGATTGGCACCCAGCTTCCCGGAAACATTAAATGTGTTATCCGGCAAATTTAAGCCACTCGCTGTCACCATATTCACAACACCACCAACGGCTGCACCGTCGACTTGCGGAATGAAGCTTTTGATTACGTCAATTCTGTTAACAAAGTTGGAAGGAAAAAGTTCCATCAGCATTTGGCGGCCGCCGACATCTGCACTGGCCAGACTGTAGCCATCTATTTGCGTCGCGTTATAGTTCGCATTGAGGCCACGGACAATAACAAAGCGTGGCTCCCCCTGGTACAGCAAAGTATTAACACCCGTGACCCGTTTTAAGGCGTCACCTACATTGAAATCTGGTAGTTTGCCTATGTCGTCGGATGCGGTTGTGTCCATTGTCAGCGTAGAGTCACGTTTCGCCGCGATATTTCTTTTGATTGAGGAACGTATTCCGGTAAGACTCACAGTACTGATAGCGGGCGCTGAGGCGACTTCAGTGCGGCTGTCAGAATTATTGCCCTGACCCGTATCTACCTTGTCTTCCGCACGTGCCGCCATGTTGGCCAGCAGCAGTATTGCCAGCGCAATTGGTTTGAGTCGATAGTTTATTGCGAAAGCCTGTTGTGCTGGAGAAGGAAAACCCATCATCATGGTCCTTAGATAGAAAGAAATAAAAAATACTTTTAGCGAGCGGCGCTGAAGAGGCCAGTAAAATTTTTCGAAAAATAGGGAAATCTGAGTAATTAGAATATATTTTTATGAAAAACCAATATAAATTAGAACGTTCTAATTTAGTGAACTCTATAATTAGAACGTTCTAATTTCAAGCACTTTACAGTCGAATTGTGACTAAAATATGACAGCAAGTGAATTTCCGGGGTGGTTTAAGAAGCTTTGAAAGTTTGAATTCATCAAGTATCTATAGACAACATGCCCCTTTATAAAACAAAATCCACCAACTAATTATATTCAACGGATATGGTAAAAAGAACCGATCGCCTGACCATCAAAGATGTTGCGCAACTGGCAGGTGTCAGCTTTCAAACAGTTTCGCTCGTTATCAACCATCCGGAAAAAGTTGCTGAAAAAACATTGAAACGGGTGCAGGCCGTCATCCAGTCCGTCAATTTTTCCCCAAGCATGGCTGCCCGTTCGATGCGGCAAATCCGGACTAAAACCTTGGGCTGTATGTTTTTTGGCGAGCGAGCCTCTTACGATGACCGGATTTTTCAGGTTCAGGATACGTATTGGAATAGTGTGGTCCAAATGCTTGGCAGAGTTGCCGATTCAAAGGGCTATACTTTGCTGCAACGCCATCAATCAGGTGATGACGCATCCATGCTGGCTGAAATTCGGGAGATGTTCAATTCAGGGCGAATAGACGCAATGATCGCGATTGTGGAAAACACTTCACATCCTGTCTTACTGCAACTGCAGCAAGATGGGATGCCGTTTGTTGTTTTTGGGACCCGCGATCCATCTTTTCCCAATGTGACCCAGTCGAATTACGATGTCACAGGAAAAATTGTGGATCATCTGTATGCAGGTGGGTGCCGACGGATTGCCTTTATTTCTGGTGCACGCAATGGCAAAACGAATCAAGACGTCAATGAACGTATTGCAGGGTACAGCGATGCGATGAAAAAAAATGGCTTACGGCTTGAACGCAAATGGATGCAGACTGGTGACTGGTCATTTGCCAGTGGGTATAGCATTGCTCAGCAATTGTGTTCAAAGAAAAGTCGGCCCGACGCATTAATTTTTGCCAGTGATCGCATGGCCTTGGGCGCACTGAAAGGACTTCATGATCTGGGTATCAACATTCCTGACGAAGTGAGCGTGGTTGGCTTTGACAATATGCAGTACGACGACTATTGCATTCCCCCACTAACCAGTGTGCACTCTCCGGTGTTAGATATGTCGTTGTCTGCCATGGACATTTTGCTTAGCCATGTAGAGGATTCTGCTCCGCTGAAAACAGAGCAGTTTGTTTTTGAGGCAGACATTGTCGTCCGTGAAAGCACTCGCCCGATTAAATCAAAATAGGCGACAGTGACACCTCAGGTCGGGCAATGCGTGCAATCACAAATGGCACAAGGCAAATTGCGACATCGGAGTAAAAAATTTCCTTCAATCAAAGTGAAAAGTCCGCTATTTTGATAGACTGGCAATCCAGTTCAATCAACAACTAATTTAGTGAGACAGGCATGCGGCTTATCCTTATCATTATTGTCGTCATCGTTGTCTTGGGGAAGTTGCTTGCTTAGTCAGTGATGAAAACGGTCAAAGACGAAAAGAAAGAACGTAGTATTGCTGCTGCAGTGGAAAAGACCAAAGGCGAACTACCTATAATAGTTGGTGGTCGCGTCCAGTTCGACAAGATCGAATATGCAAACAATGTAGTAAAAGTGTATGGCAAACAGTGGCCAGGAAAGAGCTGACAGATGAAGAAAAAGAATTGTTGAAAAACATGACCAGACAAAGCTATTGCCACGGCAAAATGCAAGGCTGCTCAGATTCGAAGGTCACCGTAGAATACAACCTTGTGACGCAACCTCACACGTTGGAATATTTGCACACTGAAACCTGGACAATGGCCTTCAAACCTGAAAACTGCGTTTAACGCGACGAAATGAAGTGCCAGTCTTCGCGTGCTGTAGAAATGTCCGCATTGACTGCCTGACACTCAATAGGGTGACACCTGAACGATACAATATGATTGTCATGATCTTGCAGAAAGAGGCAATATCTTTTGAACTGCTGCCATGATTTCAAAGAAATAATTTGTGAATGGCTTATGCAGAAATGGATCGAACGATCTGGAAAGGAAGCTGCTTCATGCAAGAAATATCTTTTACCGGTGGCGCTCGTATTGGCTGGGTCAATGCTTCGTGGCCGTTTGCCAAGCTGAGTATTTCGCGACAAAAAATTGTGCTGACGACTATCGGGAAATATGAATTCAGCCCCGATCAAGTCGTTTCATTTGAACCCTATGGTGTAATCCCTGTCATCTACAGTGGCATACGCATCAACCATAATCGCCTTGATTATCCCGGTACGATCATTTTCTGGTATCCCGGGCGGCGCGGTAACGTACTGAATAGCTTTGCAGAATGTGGTTTTCAAGCCAGTGGTAAAGCTTGTGCAAGACCGCGTGGTTTGCCCGTGCGCTGGAGCGTGCTTATCGCCATCATACTCATATGGAATGTGCTGTTCTTTCTTGATGCACCATCTCTTAATCATCGCGCTGAACTTGGTATTTTCCAGTTAATCGCACTGGTATCTGCATTTGTATTTACTACAGCTGCAAAATTATCAACCCGGCTTCAAAATATAATCATGCGGGAAGGTCGATACTTTAGTGAAGTCATACAATTTTTCGGGATGGTGCAATTGCTGACGGGTATGCTGACGTTGGTGTTTGGATTGAAGTATTTTCTGAGATAAAGCACGAAGTTCGGATTCAACAACAAAACTATGATTTGTCGCTGAATATATCTGGATTATACCGTTTCCAGATTTCCATCTCCTCTTTAATTGGTAACCCACTCAAGGGTTGCCAGTTTGGCGAAGAAACCCATTCTATGCATGTTTCAAGCATCGATGTTATCGAATGAAAATACATATCGATGCCTTGAAATACGCGGATGACGGGATGTTCCATCGATGCGCCGAAAAGATGCGCGCCGCAAGCGACGACATCCCATGATCCTTGGAACGCAGAAATGGGCAAACAAGCCTTGAGATCTACGTGGTCTTGTTCCAGTGAAGAATAGATGCCGTAACTTTCCTGGATACTTTTGTATTCTTCTACCGCTTCTTCCAAAGAGATAAAGTCATTGTCGCGAAAACTAAAGTTCCGATGAAGATCGGGATCAAATTCGTTGATATGCCCGTTTCTCCACTGATAAAGCTCAATGACATCATCCGGCACAATGATGTTCAAGGGAGCCACAATTTCCAGAATTTCTGTCGTGGTAAGACCGGGTCGCAGGTTTTCTCGTACAGCGATCCCTTTTGCTTCATAAGCGTCTGCCAGCTGATTACATAGTTCGGTGATGGTTGGCATGTAGTAAGTCAGGCGATGGCGGTTGGGTTAATAAGCGTAGCTGTACGACATTTCGCTTAAACAACAGGCCCGAAATCGCGCCACGCTTAGCTTACTCAGGACTCCTTTTACCGCTTATCGCTCCCTTTCCTTCTCCCACAACACATCACTCCCCCCCGCATAACGGTTCAACACCCGCGACAACACAAACAGTAAATCCGACAGCCTGTTCATATACTGCCTTGGGGCTTCATTAATTGTTTCGGCAGCACCGACGCTGACGATGGCGCGTTCTGCGCGGCGGCAGACTGTGCGGCAGACGTTGGCGATGGCTGCAGCGCGTGAGCCGCCGGGCAGGATGAAATCTTTGAGTGGTGGCAGGTCGGCATTGTATTTTTCCAGCAGGGCGTCCAGTCTCGTCACCTGGGCTTCGGTGATCATGGTGTAGCCGGGGATGCATAGTTCGCCGCCCATGTCGAACAGGTCATGCTGGATGGAAACCAGTTCATGTTTCATCTGGTCGGGCATGTCTTCGCACAGCAAGACGCCGATCTGTGAGTTGAGTTCGTCTACGTCACCCATGGCGTGCACGCGCAGGGCGTCTTTGGCGATGCGGCTGCCATCACCCAGGCCGGTGGTGCCGGCATCGCCGGTCCGTGTTGCAATTTTTGAGAGTCGATTACCCATGGCACATGAAATAAGATGAGAAGTTGGAAAGGATACGGCAAATTCTGGCCGGACACAGCATAATAGAGTGCATTACGACTAGTCTGGACTGCATTATGAACCATCCCGCCCCTATCGCAAGTGTCAGAACACCTTTGCCCGCGAGCTTGCTGCAAGCCTTGCAAAATCTGCTGGAAGACCGGTTCAGCATCGCCCAGGCAGTGCGTTTGCATCATGGTCGTGACGAGTCTTCATATGACCCTATGCCGCCAGAAGGGGTGGCATTTGCCCAGACTACGGAAGAGGTGGCGGCTATCGTCAAGCTTTGTCATGCGCAAGGCGTGCCGGTGATACCGTACGGTGCGGGGTCGTCGCTGGAAGGCCACATTCTGGCATTGCATGGCGGCATCACTATTGATTTGTCGCAAATGAACAAGATGGTGGCCGTACATGCTGAAGACTTGACTGCTACAGTACAGGCAGGTGTCACGCGCAAGCAGTTGAATGTTGAGATTCGCGATACCGGTCTGTTTTTCCCTATCGATCCCGGTGCTGACGCCAGTCTGGGTGGCATGGCGGCAACCCGGGCTTCGGGGACGAATGCCGTGCGTTATGGCACCATGCGTGAAAATGTATTGGCACTGACGGTGGTGACGGCAGACGGGCGTATTATCCGTACCGGTTCACGTGCCAAGAAGTCGTCTGCTGGTTATGATCTGACGCGCATCTTTGTCGGTAGTGAAGGCACGCTGGGTATTATTACCGAAGTAACGGTCAGGCTGTATCCCTTGCCAGAGGCAATTTCGGCGGCGGTATGCAGTTTTCCGGATAATGCCGACGCGGTGAATACAGTCATCCAGACCATACAGATGGGGGTGCCGATTGCGCGGGTAGAATTTTTGGATGCGAATGGTGTGCGAGCCATCAATGCGCACGATAAGCTGAACTTGCCTGTGAAGCCTTTGCTGCTGTTTGAATTTCATGGCAGCGAGCATGGCGTCAAGGAACAGGCTGAGCTGGTGCAGGAAATCGCCGCTGCCAATGGCGCCGGCGATTTTGAATGGGCGACCAAACCGGAAGAGCGTTCGCGTTTATGGGCAGCCAGGCATAACGCCTATTTTGCCCTGTTACAATTGCGACCAGGTTCACGGGCGATTTCTACTGATTGTTGTGTGCCGATTTCACGTCTGGCCGAATGTATCAGTGAAACCCAGATCGATTGCGAAAATCATGGCATTTTGTATTCGATCATTGGTCATGTCGGTGATGGTAACTTCCATGTATTGATGCTGGTTGATCCGGCCAACAGTGAAGAAATTGCCACTGCTGAAGCGATTAACCAGCGCATGGTCAGCCGTGCGATTGCCATGGATGGTACTTGTACTGGTGAGCATGGGGTGGGCATACACAAGATGGCTTTCCTGATTGAAGAGCATGGGGCAGATGCCATTCATATGATGCGTATGCTGAAGCAGGCTTTTGACCCCAGGAATATATTAAACCCGGGAAAGGTTGTTGCCTGGAATGCATAATTTGCTGGATGACATGTTTATCTGAGCAACTTCAGTAGTACTACAGATGCCGAATTTTCTGCTTTATTTTATGATGCAGAATGCAGGGATTTATGTGCAATGAAGTTGCTTGCGTTGTATCAGGGCATTTATTTTATTGCAGTCTATTGAGGAATTTTGTGGGGCAGGGCTGGTCCATATAGGATCGCCGGCCCGGTTTGATCTGCTTTAAACCAATTACTTATTTGGAACACGAATGGCAACACGTCTCCCGCCAGTACATGCACTTTCGGCTTTTGAGGCCGCTGCCCGTTACAGTTCGTTTGCTGTAGCGGCTGAAGAACTTTGTATTACACCATCTGCCTTGTCCCACCGCATTCGTTTGCTGGAAGAGCATTTGTGTGAGCGTGTGTTTGTCAGGGAAGGGCGCAGCGTCACCTTGACTGAGTTTGGTCGCCGCTACCTGGATGTGGTGCGGGGTGCCTTGCGTACGCTGTCTGATTTCCCTTTGCCAAACAAGGTTGCACAAAATCAGTTGCGGGTGAAGGTGACGGTACCACCTACGTTTGCCCGTTACATGTTCATGCCCAGGCTGGCCAGTTTTACCAGGCAGTATCCGGAAATTGAAATTGAAGTGTTTTTGTTTGTGCCACTATATGATCTCAGCCTGTCTGAAAGTGATGTGGAAGTGCGGTTTGGTGCAGGTGAATACCCCAACCTGGTGACCCGCAAATTATTTGTAGAACCCAGCTTTGCGGTGGCCAGCCCGGCGTATCTGAAAACTTTGCCAGCCATGCAGACACCGGCTGATTTGCGACATGCCAAATTATTGCGTTCAGCATTGGAACCCTGGCAGCCCTGGTTTGAAGTAGCCGGGCTGGATTGGCCAGAACCTACAACGGGCCTGCGCGTGGATGACCTGGGCTTGTTGCTGGAAGCGGTCAAGCACGGCCATGGCATAGGCTTGACACGCCAGCATTTCGCGCAAGAGATGATACGTCGTGGCGACGTGGTCAGGGTTTTTGAAACACAACTGGCCACGCCACCGCATTCATATTATCTGGTGCATGAGGCGCAGGCCAATATACGTCCTGAAGTGCAGTTGTTTATTGACTGGATGCAAGCGACGTATCAGCAGGCATAATATCGGGCTCAATACCGGGTTTAAGGTCGGACCTGACATCGGGCAAAGGCTGACTGGTTTGTTTTTGCAGGCTTATCCATTGATCCAGCGGCATGGGGCGGGCAAACAAATAGCCTTGCATGGAAACGCAACCATTGGCGATCAGGAAATCGGCCTGTTCCCTGGTCTCTACACCTTCTGCTACTACGCGTAAGCCCAGGTGTGATGCCATCGATAATATCGATTGCACGATGGCAGTATCATTGGCATCACCGGGGGTATCCTGAACAAAACTCTTGTCAATTTTCAGTTCATACAGTGGCAATTTTTTGAGGTAAGCCAGACTGGAATAGCCAGTACCAAAATCATCAATTGAAAATCGTATGCCCAGCTTGGTTAACTCCACCATGCGGGCGATGGTGTCATGCAGGTTTTCTATCAACAGTCCTTCGGTGACTTCGAGAATCAGTCTGGATGGAGGTGCACCAGTGTTTTTCAATATCAGCTTTACCTTGTCAACAAAATCGATCTGCCGGAATTGTTTGGGACTTACGTTGACGGATAATGGCATGTCCAGGCCGGCTTCTTTCAGTTGCAGCAACGCCAGGCAACCCTGTTCCATTGCCCAGTCTCCAAGACGCAATATCACGCCGGACTCTTCTGCTACCGGAATAAAGATCGCCGGTGAGATGGGGCCGCGTTCAGGATGCGTCCAGCGCATCAGCATTTCGCCACCGACGGGTTTGCCAAAATGATCAACCTGGGGCTGTATGTGCATTTGCAGTTGTCCACCGGAGATGGCTTCGCTGAGTTCACGCTCTACTGTCAGCCTTTGTTCCACTTCCGACTGCATGCCGGTTTCATAGAAGGCAATCTGATTCCTGCCGCAGGATTTAGCGCGGAACATGGCAGTATCAGCTTCACGTAACAAGTCATGCGAGCTCTGGTTTTCACGCGGTAGCAGGGTAATGCCTATACTGCAAGTGGTGTTGTATTGCATGCCGTTGATGTCAAAGAATTGTGAGATCGCATGGCGGATTTTTTCCGCCACTGCCTGTGCAGCATGGGCACCTACCGTTACATCATTCGATACATGACAGAGCAATACGACAAATTCGTCACCACCTATGTGGGCCACGGTATCGACTTCACGCAGGGACTGGCTCAGCCTTTGCGCTACCTGTATCAGCAGGGCGTCACCGACCGCATGGCCACGTGCATCATTGATGTACTTGAAGTGATCGAGGTCTATGAACAGTACAGCGCTGAACATATTGCTTCGTCTTGCAGTCGCCAGCAAGATACTCATCCTGTCCAGCAACAGGCGGCGGTTGGGCAAGCCAGTCAGCACGTCAAAATAGGCTAGCCTGTGTATGTGTTCCTGTGCTTTCTTGCGTTCGCTGATATCGCGCCCGGTCGCTACCCAGTGAGCATACTGACCGGCATCGTTGGCCAGCGGTACGAGATCTGCCTCCATCCAGAATTCATTGCCATCACGGGTATAGCAGATTAGTTCTACATGGACTGATTCGCAGATGGCGAGTGCATGGCTCAAACGATCAATTTCTTCTGGCTGGGTACGCGGCCCCTGCAAAAATACCGGGGACCTGTCGATAACATCTATGCTGCCAAAACCAGTCTGGCGTACAAAGGCATCATTCACAAAGACGATTTTCAGGCGGCGTTTGCCTACAGCATCGGCATCCACATGGATGATCATGACCATGTCGTTAAGCCTGGCTACGGCTGCTACGATAAGCCGCAGTTCTTCGTTTGCCATGCGCAGGGATGATTGTCCCAGTTGCAGTGATGCAGCAATCACGCGTTGTTGTTCCAGGCTGCTATCGAGTCTTTGCAGTAGTACCCCACAAGAGATGGCCATGACTGCGGCAATGAAAGTGAAATTGATGGTGACGATCACCAGCCGTAAAAAAGGGTGGGAATCAAAACCGTATACACTCAGGTTGGGATCTGCCAGGTAACCGACTACCAACAGGCTGAGTGCGGACAGAAACAGGGCCTGCATGGCATGTCGCAGGTTTAACAGCAGAGATGTCAGGACCGGAAAGGCCATCAGGTATATCAGGCCGGTCAGTCCTACCTTGATCAAAAACCAGACGCCAAGCAGGTATAGGAACAGCAGAAAATTCCAGGCGCGCTGCTGGTAATTCAAAAAGGGCAGGCGCCATATGGTAGTCACCCAGATCAGGGCAAAGATATCAACTACCACTACCGACCACAAGTTTTCGCTGATAGCCAGGACTATGCTGGGAATGGCTGTGGCAGTGCCGAGAGCAAGTACAAAGAACAGAATGGCTGACAATACCTGTTCACGCCACTGATGAGTCTCATCCAGTGCCGATGGAGGGGGCAAATAATTATTACGGATGAATTGAAAAACAGACATTGATGCTGTCCTTCTGAAATCAGTCCCAGAGCAAGCCAGGCTCAGTTTACAGGCCGAATAATAATACTATACCAACTTTTCGCGTCAATCAGGAAATATATGCGCTGCACAATTTTTATGTGGGACTAGTCAACAGACCCTGATACATTGAAAACATACTAACACTGTCTCAAAAATAAGCCTGTGATTGAATGGTTACGGCTAACTCAAGCCCTAGCTTGAGGGCTTGGTTTTTGCCTGCTGTTAAATGACGCTATTATGTATTTTTTTCAATCAACATTTTTGCCGGCGGATGCACACCATAGCGCAAACCATTGTTCACGACTGAGTTGTACGCTGGTAGCCTGCACGGCTTCTGCAATGGCGGCGATTCTGCCAGAACCGGTCAAAACCATGGGGGAAGCCGGATGTTTCAGTATCCATGCCAATGCCACTACGCTGGGAGAGACATCCAGTTCCTGACCAATGCCTTGCAACACCTGGCTGACGCGTTGGCCCTGTTCGGTTTGTTCATTAGCCGGCAGCATCAATTGTCCGCCACCCAGGGCTGACCAGATCATGGGTGCAATGCGCAGGCGCTGGCACTGATCCAGGCTGCCATCCGTCAGGGGCTGCATATGCAGCAGGGACAACTCAATCTGATTGGTCGCCAGCGGGAAGCGTGAGTTCAGCAAATCAAATTGTGCTGGAGTGAAATTCGATACGCCAAAATGCTTCACCTTGCCACTATCTTGCAGTTGGCGAAATGCTTCAGCCATTTCATCTGCATTCATCAGCGGGTCTGGGCGATGGATCAGCAGCAGATCTAGCTGTTCTATCTGCATGGCGCGCAAAGATTGCTCGGCAGATGCAATGATGTGGCTGGCACCGGTATCGTAATGCTGGATGCCGTGGCTGGGACGTTGCTCCGACACCAGCTTGATGCCGCATTTGCTGACAAACTGCAATTGGCGACGGAGGTGCGGTGCAATTGCCAGCGCTTCACCCAGCAAGGTTTCGCTTTGGTAGTTGCCATAGATGTCGGCCTGGTCTATCGTAGTGATACCCAGCGCCAGTGCCTGCTCAAGAAAGTCCACTCTCTGTTCCGCTGTCATTTGCCAGTGGCCCAGGCGCCACAGACCAAGCACGATACGGGAAAATTCAGGGCCAGCCGGCGCAACTTGCTGGCGTGGGCTGTCGATCTTTGTATGGGTGGTCGTCATGGATGGCCGGTTTTTATGATGGAAATGCAGGTTTATGTCTGTTGTACTTGTTTGAGTGTCGCTATCAGGTCATCACGTGTCGTGTATCCAGATGCGATCATATGCAGCGCATCCTGATGTACCAGTAACAAGGCCGGGAAGCCACGTATGCCCCAGCGCTGGCTTTGTTCAAAGTCTTGCCTCGCGTCAGACATGGTCATGGGGGATAACATGGTTTCGTGAAAGCTGGTGGTGTCATAGCTGTCAGCACCTTCCGCGGCATTCAGGGCTGTAACGGCAATCCCGGACAACACGCCAATATCAGTCACGTCTTTGCCTTCGGCATAAAAGCCGTGCTGTATGGCATGAAACACTTTAAGGACGGTATCGCTGGATGCTTCATCTACCAGGGTGCGGGCGGCAACCACTGCACGGCAAGCAGGTTCAGTGTCATAGATGAAGCCTGGATGTGACATGGCCTTGTTGCTGAAGGGCAGGCCGCTTCTTTCTTCCACATGTTTCCAATGGCTAAGAATGGTCGTTCGGGTGGTGTCATCCAACACCTGCTTGTTATAGGCCCGCAAGCCGCCCAGTACCAGGTCAAGCTGGCTACCGGGTAAGGTATCGAGCAGGGCTTGCAATTCCGGGCCAAAGCCATAGCACCATGAACACATGGGGTCGGCGACATAAATCAGGTGTGTCATCACTTGCTCTCATTGGTGGGCGTCAGGCGCTCATTGTATAGAAAGTTGCCCAGTCTGGCAGGCTGCAGGATTTTTGCTGTTTTTCAAATTTTTTGCTGATTTATAGGACGAGAAAACATGTGTATGGGATTGCCATCTGATCATGTTTTCATGATGGCATGACAAGTAATTGGCATAAAATATTTTAATTCGGGTATAATTCCCGGTTCTGTCCAAAATTTCCTCTTCAAGTCGTTTGATCGTTTGAATTTTCGTCGGGATTGAAAGTCCTGCCGAAACAGGTTTTTGTGGATTCTTTCTCTCTTAGGTTGGTGCAAATTAATTTGGGGGGTGGGGATGTCCGATCTGGCTTCTTTGTCTATACTCGCGCGTTCTGACGCGCAACTTCCGGTTTACGTGTATTTTGATGAAACGCTTTTGCAGCGCGAAATCAAGGAATTATTCCAGTCTGGTCCGCGTTATGTCGGTCATGAACTGATGGTGCCTAATGTTGGCGACTTTGCTACGCTGGCATCTGAAAATGAAGGCCGCATGCTGGTACGCAGCGCTCAGGGCATAGAACTGATGTCGAATGTCTGTCGTCACCGACAGGCATTGATGTTCAATGGCCGTGGCAATACCAATAATATTGTTTGTCCGCTGCATCGCTGGACCTATGACCTGAAAGGTGAGCTGATTGGCGCGCCACATTTTGCCGACACGCCTTGCCTGAATTTGCAACGCACGCCCTTGCAAAACTGGAATGGCCTGCTATTCGAGCAAAACGGCTATAACGTCATGGAACGCATGGCTAATCTCACCGTCACCAAAGACCTGGATTTTAGCGATTACATGCTCGACCATGTCGAAGTACATGAATGTGATTACAACTGGAAGACTTTTATTGAAGTCTATCTGGAGGATTATCACGTCGAACCTTTCCATCCCGGCTTGGGCAGCTTTGTCACTTGCGATGATTTGCGGTGGGAATTTGGTGAGGATTACAGCGTGCAGACTGTGGGCGTCAACAAGGGTTTGCTGAAGTCCGGCTCAGCCACTTATCAGCGCTGGCAAGAGCAGGTGCTGAAGTTCCGCAATGGTGAAACGCCTAAATATGGCGCGATCTGGTTGACCCTGTATCCCAATATCATGGTTGAATGGTATCCGCATGTGTTGGTGGTCTCGACCTTATGGCCAACAGCTACCGGCAAGACGCGTAATGTGGTCGAGTTTTATTATCCTGAAGAAATCGTCCTGTTTGAACGCGAGTTCATAGAGGCTGAACGCGCAGCCTATATGGAAACTTGTGTTGAGGATGATGAAATCGGTTTGCGCATGGATGCTGGTCGCAAGATTTTGCTCGATCGTGGCGTCAGTGAAGTCGGGCCTTATCAATCCCCCATGGAAGACGGCATGCAGCACTTCCATGAATGGTATCGAAGAAAAATCGCAATTTGATGTAACTCAATAGGGGAGGCGCGTGCCTCCCTTATCTTTTGGAGCAAGGATTTATGCAGTCTTTATGGATGCTGGTTGCCAGCTTTCTGTTTTCCATCATGGGTGTGTGCGTCAAGCTGGCGTCGGTTGATTATTCAACCTCTGAAATTGTGGTGTATCGCGGCGTCATCGGGATGCTGATGATAGCCACACTGGTGCGCTGGCAGGGGGGAACCTTGCGCACGCGTATGCCTTACCACCATTTGGGGCGCGGTCTGATTGGCGTCATCGCACTGTGGATGTGGTTTTATGCCATAGGCAAATTGCCGCTGGCAATGGCTGTGACGCTGAACTACATGTCGCCAATATGGATCGCGGCTATTTTGCTGGGTGCGGCATGGTGGAGAAAACAGCATGGCCTGACCTGGCAACCGGTAGCCGCCATCCTCATGGGTTTTGTTGGCGTTGTTTTGTTGTTGCGCCCCAGTATCCATGCGGACCAGATCATCGGCGGTGTCATCGCCCTGATATCCGGTATGTTGGCTGCCTGGGCTTATATGCAGGTCAGGCAGATGGGTTTGATGGGCGAGCCCGAATATCGTGTGGTGTTTTATTTTTCCATGACCTGTGCTGTGGCCGGTCTGGCTGGCACCGTGCTCAGTAAATCCATCGATGCCATGAGCAACAATACACAAAACATCGTCTGGCATCACCTCGATACCAGAGGTATCCTGTTGTTGCTGGCCATAGGTTTAACAGCGGCGATGGCACAGATGGCCATGACGCGAGCCTATCGCCTGGGGAATACGCTGGTCACGGCTAATCTGCAATATGTGGGTATTGTGTTTTCCAGTCTGTGGGATGTGCTGATCTGGGAGGAAAGCCTGGCCTGGTTAAGTTGGCTTGGCATTGCCGTAATTTTATGCAGTGGCCTGATCGCCACCTTTTATAATGCCAGAACAACTACCGTCTCTATTCCCAGTGATGCCATCAGTTCGGAATAAAATGGCTGTGATTTCTTTGCGATAGTTTGCAAGACTTATTTTTCAGGAGATAAAGATGTACACGACTTTGATCAGTGCAACAGATCTGGCCCCCCATATTGAACGCAGTAACTGGGTCGTGCTGGATTGCCGCCATGATTTGATGGATACCAATGCAGGGCAAGCTGCCTACGACCTTGGCCATATTCCTGGTGCACAGTTTGTCCATCTTGACCAGCGACTGTCGGCTGCCAAAGTCGGGCCGGATGGCGTTTTTCGTGGACGCCACCCTTTGCCGGAAAAAGGCGATTTTATTTCCAGTCTGCGCAATCTGGGTGTGAATGATGACAGTCAGGTGGTTGTATATGACGCCCACGGTGGTATGTTTGCGGCGCGTTTGTGGTGGATGTTACGCTGGGTAGGGCATACAGCCGTCGCCGTGCTGGATGGCGGTTTACCAGCATGGCAGGCCGCAGGCTTGCCGGTAAGCACTGCCGTGCCTGCCATAGGTTGCGGCAATATTAGTGACAAACCAGCTTTGGTTGGTTCTGTAGAAGTCAGTCAGGTTTTGGCAAATATCAGCAAGCCAACCAGGACAGTCGTGGATGCCCGTGCTGCTGACCGTTTCCGTGGCGAGAACGAAACCATGGACCCGGTAGGTGGTCACATCCCCGGTGCCAAAAACCGCTTCTTCAAAGATAATCTGCAAGCTGATGGCCGTTTCAAACCTGCTGATCAATTGCGACAAGAATGGTCCGCCATTGTCAGCGATGCCAGCCAGGCCATCATGCAATGTGGATCGGGCGTGACGGCTTGCCATAATCTGCTGGCGCTGGAAGTGGCAGGCATGCACGGTGCGGCTTTGTATCCGGGATCGTGGAGCGAGTGGTGTGCAGATGCGTCGCGACCAGTGGAGCGTTGAGTTCTAGGTAGATGATATTCCGTAGGTTGGGCCGGGCCTCGCTAGGCTGCGGTTTACCAGCCCAACACTGGGCCTCAACAAACGTATACGTTATTTAAACGTTGAGTGTTGGGCTGATACCCCGTAGCCTAGCGAGGCCCGGCCCAACCTACGGAAAGGTGTGAATTTTCAATGCCTACCTGTGACTGGTCACAAACAACACCAGCACCACCCCCAATGACACCAGAATAATCTGTGGTATGGTTTCTTTCAGTGTCGCTCGCCGCTGCATTTGCGGCATCAAGTCGCTGACTGCGATATAGATAAAGCCAGAAGATGCAAACACCAGCACGTAGGGGATCATGCCACTGGCGTTTTCCAATGTGAAATAACCTATCACGCCACCAACCACACCCATCATACTGCAGATCAGGTTATACATATAAGCACGCGCACGGCTGAACCCTGCATTTAGCAAGACGATAAAGTCACCTATCTCCTGCGGTATTTCATGTGCAATAATCGCCAGGCCAGTGACCAGCCCAAGCTTGGGATTAGCCAGGAAAGCCGCTGCAATTAAAATACCGTCGGTGAAATTATGCATTCCGTCACCGACCAGTATCATCCAGCCAGCACGACCTGCTTCATGGGCATCGTGTCCGTGTTCATGATGGTGACCATCACCTTCATGGTGATGAGAATGACGCAGTATCGCAAATTTTTCCAGCAAGAAGAAAGCCAGCAAGCCTCCCAGCAAGCACGCAAACAGGGTGTGGGTGTCAGCACCGGATTCAAACGCCTCTGGCAGTGCATGCAGCAAAGACGTGGACAACATGATGCCCACCGACAGGCTGACCATGCGCTCTACCACTTTGGACAAGAGAGAAAACGAGAAAATGGCAGCAGCCGTGATGCTTAAAACACCGGCAACGGTGGTGGCAAACAGAATGGATAACAGCGTGGAATGAATTTTAAGCCTCAGGAATTTGCAACCAGGTTGCAAATTAAAGCATATTGCGGGGTTTTCTGCAAATCAAGATTGGAGCAATGAGCTCTACGTCACTGCCGTCCGCATGGTCACAAATTCTTCCGCCACTGTAGGATGCACGCCTATCGTGGCATCCATTTGTGCTTTGGTGACGCCACATTGCATCGCCACGGCAAAGCCCTGGATGATTTCACCAGCATCTGCACCCACCATGTGCATACCCAGTACGCGGTCGGTATCCCCATCGACGACCATCTTCATCAGGCAGCGTTCGGTTGAACCTGACATCGTATGCTTGAGTGCCTTGAACTCACTCTTGAAGATTATGACGTGGGTATGTTTTTCCCGTGCCCTGGTTTCACTCAGGCCCAGGGTTGCCACATTGGGGTGGCTGAATACCGCCGTCGGAATATTTTCATAGGACATCAGCTTGTGTCCATGCTGGAACAGGTTGGCGGCAACGATCATGCCTTCGGCCAGTGCGACCGGTGTCAGGGCTACGCGGTCGATGACATCACCTATCGCATAGATATTGTCCACGTTGGTGGCGAAGTGTTCGTTGACGATGATGGAGTTGTTCTCGCGTACCTGCACACCAGCATTTTCCAGCCCCAGGTCTTTGACATTGGGTTGGCGGCCGGTGGCAAACAGCACGCAATCACTATCGAGCGTGCGGCCATCGCTGAGTTCAACGCGCTTGCTGTCGCCGTTAGCAGTGATGGACAGGATTTTGGTATCCAGTGCTATCTCTACCCCTTTCTTGGTCATTTCATTGATCAGGAAATGACCAAGATCATGATCCATGGAGCGCAAGATCTGCATGCCACGCTGTACCATTGTGACCTTGCAACCCAGGCCATTTAATATGGATGCCAGTTCCACCGCGATATAGCCGCCACCTTGTACGATGGCATGACGTGGCAGGGCCGGCAAGTGAAAGAATTCATCTGAGGTGATGCCCAGTTCGCTGCCTGGTAATTCTGGTCGTACAGGGTGACCGCCAGTGGCAATCAGGATATGGTGGGCGCGATAGCTTTGCCCATTGACGACGACAGTGTGCGCATCCAGTATCTGCGCATGGCCGGCAATGACATCAACATTGGCCGTTGTCAGTATCTGGCTATAGATGGCGTTGAGCCTGGCAATTTCTTTGTCCTTGTTGGCTATCAGGGTGGGCCAGTCGAAGCGCTGTTCCCCCAGGCTCCAGCCAAAGCCCACAGCCTCTTCAAAATCGGCGTGGTAATGCGACGCATAGGACATCAATTTTTTAGGGATGCAACCGGCGTTCACGCAAGTACCGCCCAGTGGGCCTGCCTCTGCCAACGCCACCCGCGCACCAAATTGCGCTGCAAAGCGGCTGGCACGTACACCACCAGAACCGCCGCCTATTGTGAATAAATCATAGTCGTACGTATGCATGATGGTCCTTGAGATACCGTGATAAGGGTGTCAGGCAGATTCGCATCAACGAAATCTGCCCGATCCTATGCTGCAGGAAAGTCAGACTACGCGTTCAAACTACACCATTGGCCTTGAACCAGGCCAGGCAACGGTTCCAGCCATCTTTGGCATCTGCTTCATTGTAGCTGGGGCGATAGTCGGCATTAAAGGCATGACCAGAATTTTCATATATCTTGAATTCTGATTTGCTATTACCTTTTTTGAGTTCGGCTTCCATCTTGATGACCGACTCAACTGGAATACCCTGATCTTTTGCGCCATACAAGCCCAACACTGGCGTTTTCAGACCGGCAGCGATATCGATAGGGTGTTTTGGTGTCAATGCTGTTGCCTCGCCCTGCAGGCGGCCATACCAGGCCACACCAGCTTTGACATTGGGGTTGTGGGCAGAATACAGCCAGGTAATGCGTCCTCCCCAGCAAAAACCAGTGATGCCCAGGCGCTTGGTGTCGCCACCGTTGCTGCTGGCCCAGGCGACTGCTGCATCCAGGTCACCCATGACTTGTGCATCCGGCACTTTGGAAATGATTTCTTTCATCAGTTCAGCCATGCTGGGCGCATTCTTGGCATCGCCTTGACGCACGAATAATTCAGGTGCTAGGGCCAGGTAACCCTGCTTGGCAAAACGGCGGGCTACATCGGCGATATGTTCATGTACACCAAAAATTTCGGAAATCACCAGTATCACCGGCAAATTACTCTTACCTTCTGGCTTGGCAAAATACATGGGCACATCCGCACCGGCCACGTTTAACTTGGTCACGCCATCCGTCAAACCGGCACGGTCAGTCTTGATCATGGTTTGCGCGCAAACCGGTGCTACTGCTGCGGCAAAGCCCACACCAACCGCTGTTTGCATGAAACTGCGACGGTTGACTGTGGTGTTATCTTCTTTGCCGCCAACCAGGCTATTAAAATCTTCGCGATACTGCATGGTGTTCTCCTATCTGTATTTGTTGATGCGCGTTGGTACGCGTTGGTACAATCAGGTACATGAAACCCCGGGCAAAACAGCAATGAATTGTACAACCGATTCTTGGAACTGACTTGTAACGGAAGTTATCGCAGATATGGCTTACGGCTCTGGCAGAACCGGTGGCGTGCTGTCAGCGTAAGTCAGGTAGGCTTTCCAGATATCATGCATACGGCTTTGTATGAGATCAAGCTGGCATTGTGCCGACTGGCGGTAACGTATGCTGCCCTGTTCCCAATAGGTATAGACATTGCCGCAATGAGTAGTGCGATATTGTGTCCAAGCGTTATGAGCGAAATCCAGATTCAGCTTGCTGTCTCCGTCTTTTTGGAGACGGAGTTTGGCAGCTTGCAGATAGGTTTCCAGTTTTTTGTCTGCCCTGGCCACCTCGCCGGCCATGCATAGCCTGTCTTCCTGTGTATTTTTCTCGGAGGCACACAATGCCTCTGCATGGCTGTTATGTGCGATGGTGCAGAACATGCTGAGTATGAGCAGTTGAGCAGATTTCATACTATTCCTTGAGGTTTCAAGTATGGCCATTCATTGGAATGACTACGCGTAAATGATAGCACAAGGAAATTATTTAAAAGCTAATAGTCTGTGGCGGTACTTGATTTCAGACTGAGCGCATTTTCTCAGGTCGCAAGACCAGCCAGACCGCGACACCGATCAATGCGCCACCCAACAGATGCGCCAAGGTAATGCGCTCATTCAGAAACAAGGCTCCCCACAAGACGCCAAATGGAGGAATTAAAAAAGTGACCGTCAGCGACTTGACCGGGCCGATATCGGCGATCAATCTGAAATACAGAATGTAAGCCAGTGCGGTGCAAATCAAGCCCAGGGCTGCCAGTGTCAGCCAGAGTGTGCTGTCACCCCAGGATGTCGGGGCTTGCGTCATGGCACTGTAGCCAAAGAATGGCAATAACAGTGTGATCGCGCCCAGTTGGCTGCCAAAAGCCACGAGACGGCTATCCAGTCCACCTTTGGCAGATATCCATTTCTTGGTGAGAAAGCTGGCCAAACCGTAACAGGTGGTGGCTACCATGCATTCAGCGGCGGCAATAATCAGGTCCGTGTTGAACTGTAAGGGGCCGGTAGAGGTCAGCACCGCCACGCCGGCAATACCTATGACTACACCCGCCACCTTGTAAAGGCCTGGTCGTTCAGAGAAAAACAGGGCACCAATGACGACACCCATCAGCGGCGTAGTGGCATTCAAAATGGCAGAATAACCGGCAGGCAGTACTTTTGCCGCCAGACTGAACATGACAAATGGAATACCCGAATTGATGATTCCCAGTACCATGGCAGTACCCAGCTTGTTTTTAAAATCCCAACGCACGCGCATGATCAGCAGGATGATCACCAGCCCTGCCGTACCAAACAGTACACGAAAAAAAGCAGTGGGCATTGCACCCAGCGTAGATACGATAATCCGCATGAATAAAAAACTGGCACCCCAGATGGCGGCAAGGCTGATAAGCCGGATGATATCTTTGGTTTTCAAGATTATTTCCTTTATTGATATTCGCTGGCATAGATCTGGCGCGAGATGCCGATTACATTTTAAGTTAAGATATTCTTGTACTTTATTGCGTCACTTACAGAATTAAACCATTCCATGCGTTTGAGTGGCAATTCATCTTTTATGCATTTAATTTAGAAAAACTAAACTGTCATGACACGCTTGCCATCACTGAAAGCTTTGCAATATTTTGAATCAGTAAGCCGTCACCTGAGTGTCAAGCATGCAGCGGCAGAATTGCATGTGACGCCGGCAGCAGTCAGTCAGCAACTCAGCAAGTTGGCAGATACATTGCAGATTGCCCTGTTCAGGAAAGACCAGCGTGGTATCGCATTGACTGCAGATGGCGAGCGCTATTTCTTGGGAATACGTACGGCGTTCCGGCAAATGGAAGAAGCAACAAGACGCCTGCAAGAGCAGCGTGCGCTACCTAAGATTACGGTAAGTTGTACACCCGGGTTTGCCATGCAATGGCTGTTGCCGCAGTTGCCAGCGTTTCAGGCGATTCATCCGTCTATTGATGTGCGGATCAGCACCACCAATCGACTGGCAGATTTTACCCGCGATGAAGTGGATATTGCGGTCAGGCATGGTCTTGGCCGTTATGCCGGGCTGGAGTCTGAAATGTTGGTGGATGACCCCTTGCAGCCGGTATGCAGTCCCCGTGTGTTGAAGAACAAAAAACAGCTCACGTCGCCAGATGAATTGAAAGCCTTTACCCTGTTACATGATGAGCAACAACAAGACTGGCGTCTGTGGCTTGAGGCGACATCAGCAAAAGGAGTTGAGTGGGATAGCGGAACTGTATTTGCCGATTCGAATGGTGCTATCGAAGCTGCGAAAAGAGGCTATGGCATCGCACTGACAAGAAAAGCCCTGGTCAGGCAGGAGTTGAAAAATCGCGAATTGATCATGCCCTTCAAGACCGCCATCAGGACAGGTATTGCTTACTATCTGGTCTACCCATCCGGGACATTGCTCAGAGATGAGGCGCGCTATTTCAGGGACTGGCTTGTGCATGCGGTGAAGAGTAATTGATGGAATGAATTCCAGTTATTTTTTTAAAGAAATATAAAGCTGTCGCTGTTTTTCTATTTCGCGCTCCAGATATTTATCTTTTGCTTCATCAATATTCTCACGCTTCCATATTGTAGTGCGTTTGAATTTGGGGCCTTCCGTTTTGCGGATGAGTGTATTACGCTGATGATGAGAATGCATCGACCTGTCTTATCCCGGTTTATCTCGAAAACCAGGGTAAGCTCGTGTAATATATGTATCCAAATTTGCGGAAAGAAAACAGTGATGACTTTAATGGAAAGCCTTGGTGCTGCAATCTTTGGTTTGGCCTTGTTACATACTTTCAGCGCCAAATACTTTGAAATGCTGGCACGTAAAAATGGCAAACATGCGGGCTTGCTGCATCTGCTGGGCGAAGTTGAAGTTGTATTTGGTTTTTGGGCGTTTGTGCTCATTATGGTCATGGCAATGGTATCCGGCGGCGAAGCCGCCATTACGTATGCAGAGTCACGTCAATATACCGAACCCTTGTTTGTATTTGTTGTCATGGTAGTGGCAGCTTCTCGACCTGTACTGGAGATAGTCGGACGTATGCTCAATGGTATAGCACATGTGACGCCATTCCGGAATGCACTGGTCATGGTCTGGTTTGGCCTTGCAGCGGTACCCTTGCTTGGTTCTTTGATCACTGAACCGGCGGCGATGACATTGGCTGCCCTCATGCTAGCTCCATTAGTGTTCCGCCATGGCATGCCGGAATGGAAAAAATATGCTGCACTGGGTGTGCTGTTTGTGAATATTTCTATTGGTGGTACGCTGACATCGTATGCAGCCCCACCTGTGTTGATGGTGGCATCTGCCTGGCAATGGGATGGTGCCTTCATGCTGGCAAATTTTGGTTGGAAAGCGGCTTTGGTGGTCTTGTTCAATGCCAGTGTAGTCACTTTTCTCATACGTAAGCACGTTGCAGACACTGGTGGCAGTGATGCAACCTCGCCGGATGTACCCGTGCCGATGATCGTTAGCCTGATCCATTTGATTTTCCTGGCTGGTGTGGTGCTGCTGGCGCATCACGCTGTGCTTTTCCTTGGTTTGTTCTTGTTTTTCCTGGGCTTCACTCAGGCCTACGAGCGCCACCAGAGCCCTTTGATTTTAAAAGAAGGTTTGCTGGTTGGTTTCTTCCTCGCTGGTCTGGTAGTGTTGGGGGGAATGCAGCAATGGTGGTTGCAACCCATTGTGTCCAGTCTGAAACCGCACACGCTGTTTTTTGCCGCGCTTGGTTTGACGGCGATAACTGATAATGCTGCATTGACGTATCTTGGTTCGTTGATAGCGGGTCTGAGTGAACAGGCCAAATATCTGCTTGTAGCCGGCGCAGTCGCTGGTGGCGGCCTGACTGTCATTGCGAATGCACCCAATCCCGCAGGGGTGGCCTTATTGAAGCGCGGCTTCAATGACGAATCCATCGGTGCCTTGGGTTTGCTGCTGGGCGCGTTACCACCGACGGTAGTGGCGGCAGTGATATTTTTTCTGTGAATTTTATTTGACATCTTTCGCCAGTCAGTTGACTTTTAATGTGGTTCAAATTCAGACCAGCAAGATGTAAGCATTTGCAAATACGGCCGAAAAGGTGACGGACAAGTTTAAAAAGACGCGTTTTGAACTATACTAGAAATGTGGAATGCACAGGTATAGTCCTGACGTAGGCATTGTCTGACAGACGCAATCCCGCGAAAGTGTTCTAATAGCGCTGCGATGCAGAACGTGGAAATACGCAACACCAGTGCGACACACAACTGGCGCATCATGCATCTGCGTGATTTGTGCAAGACGGCAAGAAAATCAGTGTCTCCATTGCAGGATACGATTCGGCCCGTGAAGTGATAACCGTCTTTTTGACAGAAACCGGCCAGCGTCATTTTCCTGGCAACAATAATAAAATCAGAGGGTAAGTGGCATAGATGTGTCGGGTATAGCATTGTTTTTATAGGACTTACGCAAAACCGCCCCAGCTGCGTTGCAGCTCCTCTCCTAGGAGCCGCGTACTATTCGTACTGTCTTCGTCGCTACGGTGTAGTCGGGGTTTCAGACAGCATGCTGTCTGCCGACGGAACGAACCTCCCCTTTAAGGGAGGTTTCTTAAAAGCGATAGGTGTAGTCGGGGTTTCAGACAGCATGCTGTCTGCCGACGGAACGAACCTCCCTTTAAGGGAGGTTTCTTAAAAGCGATAGCCTTGCTGGGACAATTTTGGGTAAGCCCAATTTTAAAAAAATCGGAAGCTGTTTCTCAGTTTGCTGATGAAGAAGAGTGCTCATGATTTTCGCTTTATCAGAAATGGATGAATATCATGCCAGATGAAAAAGACAAGCAAGAATCAGCCAGTGCAGATACCGGGCCAACTGCTGTGCAAGTGAATGTAGTTGAAGGTGCCGCAATGGCAAATCAGTTGCTGGTGTCACCTGTCGGCGACGCTGTGCCGCAAGCACAAAATCCTGCTGCAGACAAGCAAGATCACCAGACTGCTTATCAGGCTGCTTATCAGATTGGTGAATCCCCGTGGCGCACCCTTGTACGCGTTGTTTCTGCCCGTTTGCGCGCAACTTCTCTACGCACTGCCAAAGGTATAACCCAACGTACTTTGAAAATAGGTGTATCTGCCAGAATATTCCATCCCCAGGCTGGTGCCAAAGGTTTATCCAGTAAGACCTTGCAGTATCTGGAAGAGTCGATTGCACAATGGGTAATGGCCCGCGATGTCATGGTGTTCATGATCCCTTCAGTCAATACCAATGGTCTGATCCGCCCCAGCAATATACGTCTGCGTGACTATGCGAGGCATCTCGATGGCCTGGTATTGCAGGGCGGCGCCGATGTCGCACCACAAAGCTATTCTCAACAATCAACACGTCCAGAATGGAATGGTGACCGTACTCGTGACATGTATGAACTGGAACTTTTGCATGAGTTTATCGAAGCGGATAAACCTTTGCTGGGTATCTGTCGTGGCTGTCAGTTATTGAATGTGGCTTTTGGTGGCAGCCTGTATCAGGACATCGCTACCGAAGTGCCGAATGCCATCGCTCATGTGAATGATTTGTATGACCAGCATGGGCATGAATTGCAGTTCACAGCACAATCCACACTAGCGCAATTGTTTTCACCATCGGTCACTGCCAAGGTCAATTCCATACATCATCAATCCATCAAAAATCTGGGCAAGGATATCACGATAGAGGCCATCTCACCTGCAGACAACATCGTTGAAGCTATACGCTATCAAAAAGCGAAATTTGTCGTTGGCTTGCAATGGCATCCAGAATTTCATCTGACAGGGCAAAGCGATTTGCTGGATTGCACACCTATACTCGACAGTTTTCTGCGCGCAGCCAGAGAAACACGATTTTGAAAATTGGCCGGGTTCGCTGCCTATCATCAAAAGGAAATGCAGCATCACAAGTGACAGTATTTTTCATCTCTTCAGTTTCAAGCCGTGGCACTCATGACAGGAGACAGCATGACAGAGTTTTCCATTGATATCAGTGAAATGGCCTGGCCCTGCATCATTGCACTGGCCTGGTTGTTGGGAGACATGGGGCATCGCTGGTTACATCTGCCGCGTATCAGTATCTATGCCCTGACGGGCTTCGCGCTGGTTAACTTGTTCCCGGCTTATCTTTCGCCGCTGGATAACCATAGTCTTATCCTTGTGGCCAATATCGCTTTCGGCCTCATTCTTTTTGAATTTGCTTATCGCATCAATTTGCGCTGGCTTAGCCTCAACCCTTGGGTTGCCATAACAGGTTTGGTGGAAGCGGGGGCCACTTTTGCGGCGGTGTATTTTGTGGCGCTATGGCATAGCAGCTCGCAATTAATGTCTCTGCTGCTGGCAGCACTGGCGATGTCATCTTCACCTACTGCGGTATTACGTATCATCAACGAGCAACGTAGTTCTGGTCAAGTCAGTGAACGCATCCTGCACCTGACGGCTATTAATTCTGTGCTGGCGGTATTTGCATTCAAGATCATCCTGATGTATTGGGTAATGCAGACGTCGGGCGACCTGTTGCAGGCATCTGCACAAAGCCTGCATGTCATGATGGCAGCGTTGGCGTCACTGATAGCAGGGATCGTATTTGGTATATTGCTGCCCATCGTATTGCGCTGGCGTGGTCGCCAGGCAGAAGATGCAACACTTGGGTTTGCCTTCGCAGTCATTATATTGGTGTCGCTTAGCTATGCCAGTGGTTTGTCGCCGGTATTGGCTACCCTCGCTTTTGGTCTGGTAGCAAGACACCGACGTATCAGCCTCGGTCGCACGCAGAGAAATTTTGGTGTATTGGGTGAACTGTTGACGGTTGTATTATTCGTATTCGCGGCGTCTACACTGGCATGGCAACAGGTTTGGGCGGGTGCGCTTCTTGGTGCAGTATTGCTGGTCATGCGCTTGGGTAGCAAAATCTTGGTTACGACGGCCCTGGCACCATTCAGCGGCATATCTTTGCGCAAGGGTTTGCTCAGTGGTGTTGGCCTCGCACCAGTTTCGGTCTTCTTGTTGCTAAGTCTGGAGCAGCCACGCAACTTTGGCATGGTCGTGACTGCCGAATGGTTTGCCCTGGTTGCGATGACGCTGATGCTGGAAGTGCTAGGCCCTATCCTGACACAGCTGGCTTTGTACGCTGCCAAAGAAACACCCGAAGAAAGGGAGCAATAATATGCCGCTCGAAGATTTCAAAAATTCAGATGCACTTTCGGTCGGTGTGGAACTGGAACTGCAACTCGTCAGCCTGTCAGATTTTGATCTCGCCGCGGCTAGCCCGGACCTTTTACATTTACTGGCAAAGCGCCCTTTTCCTGGCAATGTGACGCCGGAAATTACCCAGAGCATGATAGAGATTTGCACTGATGTGCAAACCAGGTATCAGGGTGTGCTGGGACAATTGCAGGAGATTCGCGATACCCTGGTACATGGGGCCGATATTTTAAATATTGGTATTTGTGGTGGCGGGACCCATCCTTTTCAAAAATGGACAGACCGCAAAATATTTTCCAAGCCGCGCTTCAAGGAAGTGTCTGCCCTGTACGGTTATCTGGCAAAGCAGTTCACGATCTTTGGTCAACATGTGCACATAGGTTGTACATCTGGCGATGATGCCATGTTTCTGTTGCATTCCCTTAGCCGCTATGTACCGCATTTTATTGCACTGTCTGCTTCTTCACCCTATGTGCAAGGTGGTGATACCTTGTTCAATTCCGCCCGTCTCAATTCTGTATTTGCTTTTCCGTTGTCGGGGCGTGCACCATTTTTGTTGAACTGGGATGAATTTGCCAATGGCTACTTCAGTAAAATGGAAAAAACCGGTGTTGTCAAAAGCATGAAGGATTTTTACTGGGACATTCGTCCCAAGCCAGAATACGGCACCATAGAATTGCGCGTTTGTGACACGCCGCTGACGGTGGAAAAGGCAGCTGCACTGGCGGCCTATCTGCAAGTCTTGTGCGCCTATCTGCTGGAACGGCGTGAACCGCCGCCATCTGAAGATGATTACCTCGTATATAACTATAATCGTTTCCAGGCGTGTCGCTTTGGTCTGGATGGCGTTACCGTTCATCCTCAAACCTATGAAAGCACGGCATTGCGTGACGACATATTAGCCAGCTTTGACAGGCTAAAACCTTATGCCGAAAACCTGGATGCCTTGCCAGCATTCAACCATCTGCGTGAAGCTGCCCGGACCGGCAATGATGCGCAATATCTGCGCCAGCAATACCAGGAATCCGGCAGCCCGGAAGGAATGGTGAATGCTGCCTTGCATACTTTCCGCGACAGAAGGCGCAGCGCCAGAGGGACTGCGACGTAGGTATCGCGAAATCTTTGCCGGATAAGTGAATTTAATTAAGGATGAACAAATGAATAAATGGACACCTGATAATTATGAAAAGGCCTGGTATTTTTCATCCCGTCAGCACAGTGGGCAGACCTATGGTGGCAAGGTGGAGGGGGAGCGAGTTGAGTACATCAACCATGTCGCCAGCGTTGCCATGGAAGTGATATGGGCGCTACAGTCTAATGATGATGCTGATGGCGCACTGGCGGTACAGTGTGCCTTGCTGCATGACACGATAGAGGACACCAGCACCACCTATGAACTGTTGCTGAGTGAATTTGGCAAGCCTGTTGCTGATGGTGTTGATGCATTATCAAAGAACACTGCGCTTCCTGACAAGGCCGCACAAATGCGTGATAGTCTGGACCGTATCCGACAGCAGCCCAGAGAGATCTGGATGGTCAAGATGGCTGACCGCATCACTAATTTATATCACCCACCGCATTATTGGGGTAATGAAAAAATACTGGCTTATCGTGATGAAGCGCAATTGATTCATGATGAATTGCATACTGCATACTGCCGACGCCAAGCTCGCACAGCGCCTGCAAGCCAAAATACTGGCTTATCCTCAATTTTTGCGGAAGTAATACCGGCTGCTATTGTCGGGCACGATTTGTAGATAAAAGCAGGGTGGATTTGAGTATTTTTCAAATCCACCTCCGCTTCAGACAGGCAGATTGTTTCAGTTTGCGATAACGGGTGCCGTCGGCGCAGCTTTACCCAATTGATACCAGTCGACCTTGCGTGTGATGACCATGATGGCGGACAGCACGGCAAACAGCAGCAAGCTTCCCATGACCAGTGCATTACTTTCTGATTGCAGCAGGCCAAACAAGATACCATATAACACAGTCAGGGCGCAGCCAAAACCGAAGCCACGTTTCCAGTCGCGTAAAACGTAGGACAGATAAAAACCTATCAGCAGAATACAGGCAACACTGGCCAGCATATATGCCAGAATGAAACTGATTTTTTCCGACAGGCTGACCAGTAGCAGGAAAAACAAGGCCAATGCGAGACCAACCAACGTGTATTGAATAGGATGGATAGGCAATTGTTTCAGCACTTCAAACAAAAAGAAAGCTGCGAACGTCAGAGCAACAAACATCAGACCATATTTGACTGCACGATCAGCCTGGGAATAAATATTGACCGGCTCGATAAACGACACGCTGAAAACATCAATTGGTGCTGATGCAGCGGTGCTTTCTTCCGGTGCTCGCGGTGCCAGCGCCGCATTGACCGGATTGACAGCATTACTCGCGCTTTCCAGATTACTCAGCTGTTGTTGTGCATTGCTCGATAGAGCGGAAATATTCCAATTGGCACTAAAGCCGTTGTCGTTGTGTATTCTTCCTTTGGGTGACGGCAGGAAGCGGCCGCCATATTGTGGATGCGGCCAGTTTGACGACAGGGTGATCTGGTTATTTTTGGCAACAGGGGCAAAGCTCAGGCGTTCAACACCATCCAGTATCAAATCCATTTTGAATTTGACCTGACCTGCCTTAGCCGTTTGCATGCCGTCGAGCCTGGCGTGAATACCACGCTGAAAGGTCGTCAGCTTACTACCCTGCCTGAATTCAAAACTTTGATCACCCCACTGCAGTTTAGGAAAATTTTGCAGACCACGGGTATCACTCAGACCTATCGATACATAGGGGGCTTCGGTTTGGGTGATGCTGGTATTGGTTTTGTCTTTGGACGCCAGGCTGGCAATATCGGGCAACATGAAATCACCAGAGATTTGATGGTTGCCGGTATATACCAGCACCTTATGAATACCGCGATAACGCTGGTCGGTATCGATCGTGCCTTTTACTGTCAAATCATTCGGATACACATAGTACTTGTGGTTATTCGAGACCAGGTGCTTGGTGGTTTTTTGGGTTGTGGCATCAACCGTTTGTTCTTCCCAGGTTTCTGTATAAGGTATCACAAGGACCGGCCCTATGACCACCTGCTCACTGACCGAATCGGCGGTAATGCTGCGCACGGCTTCATCCCGGTAACGCATGCGTTCCCAAATGGTGGATTGAATCATCATCAGGGGAACGTAGATAACTATCGCCAGCAGGCCGATGATGATGGTTTTGAACAGCAAACTCTTTTGCATGACAGACTCCGTAGATAAGGAGTCATCAATGTAAATAACTTGTATGCGTTGTTGATGTGTTTTGTGTGAAGTGATTCAGCACCATGTTGAATCACAAAGGCAGAATCAGGCAGGCACAGGTGCCCCCTTGATGCAGGTTGCTGACACTGATGCTACCCTGATGTAGCAGAGCGACTTCGCGCACGAAGGGCAAGCCCAGTCCCGTACTTTTAGCGGCAGCCGGCCGGGGCAGAGAATAAAAACGGTCGAAGATTTTATCTTGCGCGTAATCGGGTATGCCCGGCCCCTGATCCAGTATGCTGATCTGCAGTTGCTGTTCTGATTCTTTTGCTTGAACGTATATTTTGCTGCCAGTGGGGGCAAAGTCTATGGCATTGTCCAGCAAATTGCCTATGGCCTGGCGCAAGAGCAGGGCGTCGCCCATGATGGATGTGGCGGCACCGATCCCTGTGGAGTCAATCTCCAGATCCAGGTTTTTAGCCAGCAAACTGGCCTGTACGTCTTGCACACATTGCTGTAGCAGCGTCACTACCTGGATGGTTTCGGGATGCTCCAGGCTTTGCTGCTTTTCCAGTTTCACCAAGGCCAGCAGTTTGTCGATCAATTGTCTTTGGCGCTGGTTTTGTTCCAATATGTTTTGCAGGAAACGTTGCCTGTCCGCTGCGGGCATGTCTTCACGCATCAACTCGGCAGAACCCTGTATGGATGCTATCGGGCTCTTCAGTTCATGTGCCAGGGTGTGCATCAGTTGTTCCACATATTGCTTGCCTTCCAGCCGGTTACGCATGGATTCCAGAGCCCGGCCCAGCAGGCCAATTTCATTATTACCCAAGTTTGGCAGCTTTGCTTTTTCACCTTTTTCCACACTGCTGGCGTAGCGCTGTAACTTGCGCAGGGCCTGGTTCAACCACCATGAAAATGCAATACCTATCAATAAAGAAGCCAATAACATCCAGCCACTACGCTGCAGTATCTTGCGCTGGCTGCGCACGACAAAGGGGGTGATGGTGGAAATGGCCTTGGCGACTGTCAATGAGCCTATGATACGACCATGGTCCATAATCGGGGCCGCCACATGCATGATACTGCTGGCATCATCACCAGGGTCTGCGCGGGTACTGCGAGCGCCATATTGACCTTGCAACGTGAGGTAGACATCATTCCAGCGTGAGTAATCCTTGCCGACATCCTTGCCATCGCTATCGAAGACGACCACGCCCTTGTTGTTCGTGATGTAGACGCGGTAGTCCAGGCTGTTTTTTCGTATGCCGCTGATGTTGACATCGACACTGCGTTGCGCATAATTTTGCAGGCGTTTCATCAAGGTGCTGTCAGACACATTGCCAGTTGCCACATCTTCCGCCACCAGTGTTGCCAGCATTTGCGCGGTATCGATCAGGGTATCTTCGAGCGTCGCCCGCACACCTGGTTTGATTTCTTCGACTACTACATTCAGCACCAGCCAGGCAGTCAGGCCCAGAATCAGAAAATATCCAAGCAGTATGCGCAGGCCTATTTTCATGTGAGGCTCAGGCTGTAACCCATGCCGCGATGGGTCTGTATGCCTTCATCGCTACTGTCTGCCGTTTGTGTATCTGGTATTTCTGCATGAGCGAAGCGTGTTTGCCGCAACTTCGCACGCAGAGATTTGACGTGAGCATCGACCGTACGTTCCAGTGTTTCAGGTGCATTGGTCCAGACTATTTCCATCAGTTGTGCCCGTGAGAACAAATGCCCCGGTCGTTCTACCAGGGTTTTGAGTAACAAATATTCATACCGCGTCAGGTTAAGTACCTGTCCGTAATGCAGAATGCGTGCTTCATCTTGGCGTAATTCAAAGCGTTTGACGGTATTGGTGGCATTGCCAGTATTGGCCTGATGATTGCCTTGCTGGCGTCGTAATATGGCGCGTATGCGGGCCACTACTTCGCGCGGAGAGAATGGCTTGCTTACATAATCATCTGCACCGATTTCCAGACCGACGATGCGATCAATTTCATCATTGCGCGCCGTCAGAAAAAGTACCGGCGTATCTGAAAATTGACGTAACTGCCGACAGACATCAAAGCCACTGATATCGGGCAGGCCGATATCCAGCACGATCAAGGCTGGGGTGATGCTGGCCTGCCGCAATATGTTCAGTGCCTCCAGACCAAGACTGACGTGTGTGGGCACGAAACCATCTGTGCGTAGCGCATACGCAAGGTTTTCTGCGATGCTGATTTCATCTTCGATAATCAGTATGGATTTGGACATGCAGATGGGTTTGCGCAAAAAATCAAAGTGAGAAGAATAAGTGATAGTGGTCAGAGCTGGCTAAGCCAGCTCTGACCCAGTACAGGTTTATTCAGGTTTGAGGTAAAACGCATCAGGCAATTGCGCACCTGCTGTGGTGGTTTTCACGTCACCTTTTAAATTGGTCAGCAGTACCGGCAAATCAGGGCCGCCGAGTTCAATGATGACTTGACGACAGGCACCACAAGGGGCGATTGGGCCTTCGGTATCACCGGTGACGGCAATCGCGGCGAAATCACCAGGGCGGTAACCGCTGGCAACCGCACTGAACAAGGCGGTACGCTCGGCACAATTGCATAAGCCATAAGATGCGTTTTCTACATTACAGCCATGGAAAACTTTACCATCTTTGGTCAGTACGGCAGCACCAACCTTGAATTTGGAATAGGGGGCATAGGCGAATTCGCGTGCAGTATTTGCAGCTTGCAATAATTGGTCTTGATTGAGCATGGTGTTCTTTCGTTGTGACAGATGACATTGTAGTAGTAAACCATGCCAGAAATGATACTTTCCGTAAAGAAAACGATTTGGCCCTGTTATTGTTGCTGGTCAAGAATCACATTCAATCTTCAGTGATGAGTTGCTTTTGTCATTGTAATTTCCCGATTTTTAGTCCATAACAAAAGAGGAATAATCCATTCCTGACCTTTGCCAGAGGGAAATAAAATGCGTATCGGCATTTCTGCACAGAACTTATACGTCCGGACCTATCAGACGGCACAAACCAACACACCAAAGACAGCTGACACCAGCGGCAATAATAGCAATACCGTAGTATTGACAAACGGTACTACGGATAGCACGACCGTTAACCTGCAAAGTGGCAACGACGATACTGCTGTGTATGCTGATCCTCGCCTGAACAAGGCAGCAGCGCCTGATTTGCAGGCGTTGCTAGAAGAATCTGATCGCAAGGCGCAGGAAATTATCAATCTGATCAAGCCGCTGGTTCAACAGCAGGGGCTGGATTTATCCAAGGTGGTCAGTGGCGAGCAGAAAATTTCGGCCAACCCAGAAGCCATCAAGGCAGCCCAGGCCGCAGTTGCCGATGGCGGCGAATTCAGCGTGCAAAAAACTGCCGAACGCATACTGAGTTTTGCCAAGGCGGCAATTGGCAATGACCCGGGCAAGCTGGACAAGATCAGTGCTGCAGTTGAGCAGGGCTTTAAAGAGGCGGCAGATATTCTGGGTGGCAGCTTGCCCGATATCAGCAAGCAAACTCTGGATACGATACGCACAGAATTTGCGCGCTGGAAATCTGAGGGGATACCTGCTGGGGATACGGTCAGTCTGGCCAAGCCCACGGCATCAGCGGCCCAAAAGGTAGCCTGATATTAGAACTCATTTCATAAATAGGGGTGAGATGCGTTTGCCTCATAACGTGGGCTGGCAAGGGTAAAGCAGGGGTTTCGTGCAGCATGCTGCACGCCTGCGTACGATGTGCGCTTACCAGCGCACATGCGCCCTGCAAGGGGACGAGGCAGTCAATAGCGGGTCTATTGATAACGAGTCCAACGCAGTCCAGCACGCGTTATGAGGCAAACCCTCCGGGAGCTGGCGATTCGGGCGCATTGCTACGTTGCGCCGCTTGCTAAGGCACCAGCCTTAGCTGCGCAGGGTAAACACCTTACGCCTTGCACTGCATCCCGAATCGCCTTGCTCGCACTCATCCCTATTTATGAAATGAGTTCTAGTATGGTGCGCCATGCGCACCGTTCTTATATTTCCGGCATGGGGAAATGGTGCGCGTGGCGCACCCAACAAAAAAGCGCGCATCAGGAAACTGATGCGCGCTTTTTATTTGCGAACCTGGTATAAAAACTTATTTCTTCACGCCCAGTTCACGCAAACGTTCTTGCAGATAACTGCCCGAAGTATGACGCTCGGACAATACCACGTCAGGACGTGGATGCAGGAACAGCGGCAGCGAGATACGTGATTTTTTCGCTTCTTCACCGGTAGGGTTCAGTACGCGATGGATAGTCGATGGATAGTAACCTTCAGAAGCTTCATCCAGCATATCGCCGATATTCACAATCAGCATGCCAAAGTCGCAGGGCACATCATGCCATGCATTATCCTTGCCTTGCACTTGTAAGCCAGCTTGTGTTGCGGCTGGCAACAGGGTCAACAGGTTGATGTCGCCGTGGGCGGCGGCACGCACTGCATCAGGTTCTTCATCGCCGCGCAGTGGCGGGTAATGCAAAACGCGCAGCAGGGTCAGATCGCTGTCGGTGATCATATCTGACAGGGGCATGGAATACTTGGCCTTGATGTCAGCAGGTGAGTGATCTTCTACCCATTGCAACAACTCTGCTGCCAATTTGGCACCATCGTCGTAATACTTGCGGGCTGCATCCGACACTTCAGATGGATAACGACCCGTTGGGTAGATATGATAAAACTCTTTCAGATCACGCTTGGTCTGGCCCTTGGCTGTTTCTGAAATTTTTGGCGAGAAATAGCCATCCATTTTCTCGGGATCAAAGTCATACTTGTTTTTTGCATCGGTCTGGAAAAAATCATACCACTCCTTGTAAATGGTTTCCAGCAAGCTTTGCGACAGAGGATGATTGGTCAATACACCAAAGCCGGTACGGTGCAGGCTTTCGGTGAATTTTATCGCTGCGTCGGGCGCGCGATAATCAACTGGTTCGATAAACATGATGTGCCCCCTTTATTTAGCCAATGGTGCCTGCAACCAACCTGACGACAGCGTTGCGTCGATCAATTGCTTACATGCTTCTGCATCCACTTTCATACAGACGCGTGTTTCCGGTTTGCTGGCTTCCCAACCTGCTTGTGGATAGGGAATAGGCAGTTTTGCCATCATGGTCTGTCCATTGCCTATGCCTTCTTTGGCAACGCGTACACGGCCAGAGTTGGTTTCGAAAATCTGTGGTGCCACCAGCCAGACAAAAGCCAGTACATCATGGCCGTAGCAGGCATGACCCAGATCAGGGCGTATGCTTTGGTAGAAGTTGGCATAGAAGTTCACCGCATGCGACAGGGTATCCATCGCCACGTGTTTATGCTGTTCTGCCAGGCGTGCAAAGAAAGTGGAAGGCAAGACCACGCGATGCGTGACATCCAGGCCTACCATGGTCAGGTCCCAACCTGCGGTGAATACCAGGTCAGCGGCATCTGGATCATTCCAGACATTCGCCTCTGCCACGGGCGAGACATTACCTGGTTCATCAACCGTACCCGCCATCAGCACAACCTGCTTCAACAGCTTGGGTAGTTGTGGTTCCATCTTCAATGCCAGGCCCAGGTTGCCCAATGGGCCAACCGCGACCAGAGTGATTTCGCCTGGATGCTGACGTGCCATCTTGACGATGAATTCAGCTGCACTTTCTACTTCTGCCTTGCCACCGACTTCAATACGGCTGTTCAGGTTACCCAAACCGTCAGCACCGTGGATGAAATCTGGCGGCGTGCCAGGCGCTTTGGCGAAAGGTACAGGTACACCCTGTGCTACCGGAATGGAACGACCAGCAATGCGCGTCAGGTACAGTGCATTAGTGGTTGCCTGTTCTACGTGAACGTTACCAAAGGTAGTGGTAATGCCGACCACGTCGATATCCGGATGGGCCAGTGCAAAGTACAAGGCCATTGCATCATCGACGCCTGGATCAGTATCAAATATGACTTTATGTTTTGTTGACATGTGGATGCTCTCCAAAATTACACCGGCTGGCCATTGGGCAGAACCCAGTCGCGATGTGAATTGTTGCAGTTGACCCGGTTCAAGGAGGTCGAAATATTGTTAGGCCGAAAAGCTTTACCACAGAGACACAGAGAGAGGCATGAGAAAAGCCGTGTAGGTTGCAATAGTGTAGGTTGGGCTACGGTTTATCAGCCCAACACTCGGCGTTTCAATAATGTATTCGTCAATTGTAGGCTGAGTGTTGGGCTGATAAACCGTAGCCCAACCTACGAATAAGCTAACACTTCGGCTCTTCACTCACTTTTCTCTGTGCCCCTCTGTGTCTCCGTGCCTCTGTGGTGAGAGGTCTTATGTTTTTTAAATTACCGTGACTTCACAAACGGCTGACCTATCGCTTTCGGGGCGACGGATTTTGCCATCAAGCCTGCCAATACGATTACGGTCACGACGTAAGGAATCATCTGTATCAGGGAGCCTGGTACCTTTCCTATTCCTGGAAAAACCACACCTTCTATCTGTACCTGCAACGCAGCGAAGAAGCCGAACATCAGGCAGCCCATGGCAGTGTATAGCGGACGCCAGTTACCAAATACCAATGCTGTCAAAGCCAGGTAACCATTACCGGCTGACATATCGCGCAAGAAGAAACCGCTTTGCACGATGGATAAATAGGCACCAGAAAATGAACACAATACACCGGCGCACAGCATGGCCATGAAGCGGGTGCGTTCTACATTAATACCTGCTGCATCAGCCGCATGTGGGTTTTCACCGACGGCACGCAGGCGCAGGCCAAAGCTGGTGTGGTACAAGATCCAGTGAACCAGAGGTATCAAGGCAAATGCCAGATACACGAGGGCACTATGGCCACCAATGAGCTTGGTATACAACCAGCCAAGGACGGGGATGCCGGCAACAGCGTCAGAGCCAGGAAAAACAATATCAAACAGGCGCGCATCACCCAGATCAGGGGTACGGCCACCTTGCTGGAACAGGTATTGTGCGATCACAAAAGTCAAACCACTTAAGGCGATATTGATGGCAATACCTGCGACTAGCTGATTACCCTTTTGCGTGATACTGACAAAGCCCTGTAGCAGAGCAATGGCGACGGAGATACCCAGGCCAGCCAAAATACCCAACCAGGGGCTCTTGGTCGCAAACGCCACTGCAGCAGATACAAAGGCGGCAGCCAGCATCTTGCCTTCGAGTGCCAGGTCAACCACACCACTGCGTTCTGCAAACAGGCCAGCCATGGCAGCAAACATCAGCACTGGCGCATTGCGTATGGTCGATACCAGGATGCTGGAAAATTGGAAATCATCAAACATCATTTTTCCTTACGCTTGAGCAGGGCAGACAGGGCAGGAGCATACAGGTTTTCCATTGCGCCACAGAACAGAATGATCAGACCCTGGATAAAGATAAACGTCTCTGGCGGGATATTGGCTTTTTCCAGCGACAAGTCGAAGCCACCCTGTATCAGCGCGCCAAACAAAATTGACGACAGCAAAATACCAAGCGGATGCTGACGTCCCATCAGGGCAATCGCGATACCGATAAAACCGGCACCGGCAGGGAAGTTCAGATTCAGGTAGTGAGTAGAACCCATGACGGAATTCACCGCTGCCAGGCCCGCCAGCGCGCCGGATATCATCATCGTGATGATAATGGTCTTGCTGATAGAGATACCGGCATAATGGGCCGCATGCTGGTTCAGGCCAGTGGCGCGTAATTGGTAACCCCAGGTTGTCCGCCAGACCACCATGCCATAAATCACCAGGGCTACTAGCGCCAATACAAAACTGATGTTCAAAGGCGTTTCACCCAGTATTGGCAAAATGCCGTTCAGCTTGGGCAACCAGGATGCATCGGCAAACATACGGCTGGCCGTATTTTGCTGACCTGCAGGGATGAGGAAACTGACAATCACATAGTTCATCAAACTGGCAGCGATGAAGTTGAACATGATGGTGGTCACCACCACATGGCTGCCGCGCTTTGCTTGAAGGTAGCCTGGCAAATAAGCCCATGCTGCACCAAAGGCTGCACTGCCCAGCATCGCCAGTGGTATCAATAACCAGCCTGGCAGGCTGGAATCGAGCCACAGCAAGACCAGGGTCAGACCCAGACCGCCGACATACATCTGACCTTCGCTACCGATATTGAATAAACCAGCTTGCATGGCAACCGATACTGACAAACCGGTAAAGATAAAGGTTGCTGCATAAAACAGGGTATAACCCAGACCTTCAGGGTTCAGTACCGCAGAATTGATCAGGATGCCCAGGCATTCTGTCGGGCTTTCACCGAGCAGATAAATCACACCGGCCGCGACCAATAAGGCAGAGAACAGGTTTAACAGCGGCAGGGCAAATGCAGTGGCCCAGCGTGGGAGGTCGGCTTGATTCATCTTTGTTTGGTCGCTTGTCTGTGTTCGCTTTGTTTCTTACATGTGCCTGCTAAGGCTCCATCGAGTTTGTCGCCTGCTTATAGTTTGCTATCTCGTTTGCTATCTCGTCTGCTTCAGTGAGTATGTATGCCACCCATGAGGCAGCCTATCTCGGTTGCATCAAATTCTTCGGCCTTTAATTCACCCGTGATGGCACCGCCAGAAATGACCAGAATGCGGTCCGCCAGGGCACGCACTTCTTCCAGTTCCACCGATACCAGCAAGATGGCAATGCCGGCATCACGCATCGCCAGCAGGCGGGTATGCAGGCTTTCTATCGTGCCTATATCAACGCCACGGGTAGGCTGGCCCACCAGCATCAATTTGGGGTTGGCGGCAATCTCACGTGCCATTACCACTTTTTGTTGATTACCGCCAGACAGCAGGGCGATACGCAAATGCGGATCAGCCGGACGCACATCAAATTTGGCCAGCAAGTCGGTGCAATTTTTTAAGATGCTTTTGTAATCCAGTAAGCCAAAAGACTTGCCCAGTTTTTTCTGGTAACCCAGAAAGCTGTTCATCATGACGGAAAAATTCTTGATGACGGCATCGCGTAAACGGTCTTCCGGCACGTGGCCTATACCCAGTCCGCGGAAAGTTGCCGGCAAGCCGTCAGCATCCTTACGGCCTGCAAACGGCAAATCTTTGCCTTGCATTTGCAGCTTGCCGCTGGTGGGCAGGCGCATGCCGCTCAAGATTTCCAGTAATTCACTCTGGCCATTGCCAGACACGCCTGCAATCGCCACGATTTCACCGGCGCGGATATTGAAACTGACGTTCTTCAACAGGCTGATCTTTTGTGAATTCACCAGGTTCAGATCCTTCACCTCCAGCACCGTCTCGCCTGGCGCATAGGCAGCACGCGGCAAATGGGTGACGATGGGACGACCCACCATCATCTCGGCCAACTGGGTGGTTGTGGTGTCAGCGGTAGCGACAGAACCGATGACGGTGCCTGCACGCATGACCGTGACCTGGTCAGTGATCTCTAAAATCTCTTGCAGTTTGTGGGTGATCAGGATGATGGTCTTGCCCTGTTCCTTGAACAGGCGCAGCACTTCAAACAGCGAAGCTGTTTCCTGTACTGTCAGCACGGCAGTCGGTTCATCGAGGATGAGGATATTCGCACTGCGGTAAATCTGTTTGAGGATTTCCACCCTTTGTTGTACGCCTACAGACAGATCCTGTATCGTCGCCAGCGGGTCTACATCAAGGGTGTAGCGTTTGCAAATTTCGCGCAGCTTCGCTTCGACTTCATGGCGTTGCGGTTTCAGGCGAAAGCCGCCTTCCATGCCCAGCATGACATTGTCGAGTACGGTCATGTTCTCAACCAGCATGAAATGCTGATGTACCATGCCTATGCCCAGGTTAATCGCTTCCTGACTGTTGCGGATGCTTTGTTCTGTGCCATTGATGAGCAGCTTGCCACTGTCCGCGTGGTAATAGCCATACAATATGCTCATCAGCGTGGACTTGCCTGCGCCGTTTTCACCGATTACGCCATGGATGGAGCCAGGCGCAATGGAAAAGCTCACATCACGATTGGCTTGTACCGCACCAAAGCGTTTGGAGATCTGTTGAAATTCGACTGCTGGCTGCATACTTTAGCGTTTCTTTAAAATACGATCTGCGACAGATGGGGTCTAAACATCAATCAGGGCGCAAAGCATCTTTAAAAAGATACTGCGCCCCTTATACTTGACTACTGGCTGCTACCCGGTATCAGACCGGGCACTTATTACCTTCACGGAAATCAACAACCTTGACCTTGCCGCTGATGATGTCCTGCTTGGCGGCGTTCACGCGTTTTTCCATATCGACGCTGACGACGCTGCGATTATCTTTGTCCAGCGCCCAATCAACTCCGCCTTCTTTCAAACCCTTGTACTGGATACCGTTTTTCCAGTTACCGTTTTTCAGTTGCATGAAGCTGTCATAGATGGCCTGATCCACGCGCTTGACCATGGAAGTCAGCATATTGCCAGGGTGCATATAGTTCTGGTTGGAGTCCACACCTATACCCAGCTTGCCTTTTTCTTTGACTGCCTGCAACGTGCCCAGGCCACTGCCACCGGCAGCGGCAAAGATCACGTCCACACCGCGTTCAAACTGGGCACGTGCCAGCTCTCCACCTTTGGCCGGATCATTCCAGGCTGCTGTGGTGGTGCCGACCATGTTTTGTACGACTTCGATCTTGGCTTCAGTTGCTTTCGCACCCTGCGTATAGCCACAGGCAAAATTGCGGATCAGCGGTATGTCCATACCACCGACAAAGCCAACTTTTTTGGTTTTGCTGGCGATTGCTGCGGCCACACCCACCAGGTAAGAACCTTCTTGTTCCTTGAACAGGACGGAGCTGACATTGTCACCAGTTGCAATACCGTCGATGACGACGAACTTGGTCTTAGGGAATTCTTTGGCAATGTTTTGTACGGCCTGTGCCTGACCAAAACCAATGGCGGCGATCAAATCCACGTTTTTACGGGCCAGATTACGCAAGACCTGTTCAGTCTGGGTGTCGCTGGCAACTTGTACTTCGAGGAAATTGAGTTTGGTTTCTTTCTTGAAACGCTCAGCACCTTCGGACGCCGACTGATTGAAGGATTTGTCAAACTTGCCGCCCGCATCATAGATGACTGCAAATTTAAGATCTGCAGCATAAGCGCTGGCTGCACCACCGAAAGCCATCAGGGTTGCCAGGGACAGGCAGATGTGCTTGAGTTTCATGAAATTTCCTTATTCAGATGTCATAGTGCCGATGCGCGTGAAGCCACGTAGTCATGTGCATGCGGTACCCCAATTAAAAACCATGTTTCGCTGCCGCTAAGCCGGTTATCCTTGCTATGGAGCCAGCCTGGAAAGCCTGTGCAAGCCTAACATGGTGCAGACATTTCGTTTCAGTCACGAGGGCAAAATTTTATCAAAAACTGTGTTCGGGCTGGCAGTGGTGCATCAATAGGGTACTGACTGGGATTTAATCAAGCCTCTAATCGAACCTTTAATCGAACCTTATTGACTGCCGGTGCCCACTTTTGGTGCCAAATCTTGTATCTACGTCAGGTATTCAAGCTGCTTTTCTGACCGCCATGAATTCCAGCACTTGCTGACGTAATGGGATCGAAGTTTGTGCCCCCAGCTTGGTGACCGTCAATGCAGCGGCGTATTGCGCTTCGCGACTGGCATCTATCAGGCTCAGACCATTCGCAATACCAACGGCGAAGGCACCGACAAACGTGTCGCCAGCGGCTGTGGTGTCCACCACATCCACTTTCACGGCCGGGATGAACTGGCTGCCTGTGCTCTCGGTAATCAAGGCACCATGTTCACCCATGGTCAGCAAGACGGTCGCTGTACCACGTTGCAAGATTTGTTCTGAGGCAGCTTTGGCGCTGGCCTGATCGATCACTGAGACACCACTCAGTTGCGATGCTTCTGTTTCATTCAAAATCAGATAATCAACCTGGGCCAGCAAGGCGTCGCTCAGGTCTTGTGCGGGGGCGGGGTTCAGGATGACTTTGACCCCTTTGGCGCGTGCAATTTCTATTGCGCGTGTGACGGTTACCAGCGGGGTTTCAAGTTGGCATACCAGCAGTTGTGCACCAGCGATGGCGGCGGTGGCGGCTTCCACCTGAGTGCTGGTCAGCGTGGCATTTGCACCTGCTGCCAGCACGATGCTGTTGTTGCCACAGTCATCGACCAGGATACCAGCAACGCCGGTTGCCACGCCTGCCACTTTGGCCAGGTGGCTCAATTCCATGCCTTCGGCTGCCAGACAATCATGAGAAAAACTGCCAAAGCCATCATCACCCACAGCACCGATGAAGCTGACCTGCGCTCCCTGACGGGCGGCGGCAACGGCCTGATTCGCCCCTTTACCACCAGGGATCTGCCTGAATTCGTGACCATGCAGGGTTTCACCTACGGCTGGCATACGTGGCGTGCGGAAAACCAAATCCATATTGACACTGCCGACTACAGTTATGCGTGGCTTCATGATGCTTTTTCTCGATAAAAAAGTGTCGCGCAATCGTTTGCGCAATCGATTTCGTATTTAACTATGGGTGCTGTTTAACGTCAAGCGCAATCTCGATTTTTGGTCAAAAAATGTGCAAAGACGCGGCTAGCTGACAACCCTGTAGTTGGCATTGTTTTCAGTCTTTGATGGCGGCAACTTCTGAATAGAATTTTGCTGCGTCGCACCAGTATGAATTCATTATAAAGTTATTACATTTGCAAACAAGAATGACTTTATGATTTCGACAAAGCGGCCTGATTGTGGGGCTGCTTCGGAAAGATGTCAAATTCGATATCCTGATCATATATATTTACGAATATTTGCTTAATTTATTATTTTAATGGTAATTATTCTGGGGTAATTGAACCTGACACCAATTGGAGCATACCTGTCTTGACTAGGTACTGAATCATACTAAATTCTTTGGAATTATGAATTAAAGAAGAGAGGACACCGATGGACACATTCAATACATCTCGTGAAATCCAGGCGAGCGTAGAGCAAGTCTTTGCAGCGATCAGTGATTCTGAACGTTTAGCTTTGTGGTGGGGCCATCTGGTTTCACCAATACTTTCCTTGCTTGTGAGTTCAGAAATGGTGGACGGTGGTCGTTTGTCATGCACGGACCAGATGGCAAAAGTTATCCAAACGAAAGTGTTTTTGCAGACATAGAATCGCCAGGGAAACTTGTTATTCAACACGTATCCGAGCCAAAGTTTCACCTGACCATAGAGCTGGCTCCGTCGGCGACGGGGACGGTTGTCTCCTGGTCTCAGGTCTTTGAGAACCCAGATGTTGCCAGCAGTATTGCGCACATCGTCGTTCCTGCCAACGAACAAAACCTTGATCGTCTGTCAACTGAGGTCTTGCGGCATTTGGACGGTGGTTAGGCCGGTGTTGCAGCCAACTCAGGCAAGAGGGCAGGCAGATTTTCTGGCAGAAAAAAACCGCTTCAAGCGGTTTTTTTCATATCTTTGTTTGTCACCAAACGGTAATTTTGGATCGGAGCTACCAGTGAATTACCGGTATGTGTATGCCAGGCATGATCCCCAGCGCTGACAAAATGATCGCAATGAGCAGGATAATGAAGAGCACCCGCACTATTTGACCAACTGGGGCAGGTAGGGGAAGCATGCCCACCAGCCACCAGATCAGCCCGAAGACGACAAGATAGATAATGAGATTGATGATCTGGTTCATATTTCCTCCTCAGGTAAGGTGCTGACAGGTCAATGCCTGCACTTTTGGGGTTGGATCAGGGCAGTAAATTATTTTTGGGGTAAAACAACGATGGTGTCACCAGGTTTGCCGGGTTCGCCGGTTTTGCCTTTGGCACCGTCATAGCCGGGTGAACCTGGAACACCTTTGTCACCGGTCGCGCCTTGCATGCCTTCAGCACCAGTTGCGCCTGTAGCGCCAGTGGCACCTACCGAGGCGGGTGCTCCAGTGGCACCTGTAGCGCCGGGTGCGCCGGGCGCACCAGCCGGGCCAGGTACTGCCACAGGAACTGGAACGACTACTTGGGCCGGTTGGCGATCACATGCTGTAGTCGCCAAAACGCCAAGAAGTGACAGTAAAAGAATGGATAATTTCATGGTAGGAACCTTGGTTGTATGCAAATAAAGGGAAAACAGAAGCAGAGCCGGCAAAGGGCGAGAAAGATTTCTCACGCTTGCTCATGTCACCTGCACTTTTCCAAGGATGCAGGTAAAAACAGTTATATTCCGTGCGCTGGCAAACATATTGGAAATTAGTTTTGCTTTATATTTACTGGACCGGTAATAAAAAGTGTTGCAAAGAGTGATGTAAATGAGGTTGCTGAGACAAGATTTGATAGGTGGTACAAACAACAAATCAGTATCGGCTTTCATGAATAGTGATCAAACCCGCTGCCGCAAGGTATGCGGGATTTTTTTTCCTGGAAACAATTTGATTGACATTGAAAAGACAAATGTTTATGTTGTTGAACAATTGTTTGTTTGCGATTTTTCCGATTAAAACTTTGCCATGAGCTCCGCTATTTCTAAAAAAGAACAGCTGTATCAGTTGATTGCTGCCCATCCTTTTATTTCTCAGCAGGATCTGGCGGACCAGCTTGGCTTGTCGCGTTCTGCCGTGGCGGGCCATGTCGCCGCACTGATACGTGAAAAACTCCTGTTGGGGCGAGCGTATGTCTTGCCGGATCAACGCCCCGTGGTATGTATAGGTGGCGCAAATATTGATCGCAAAATGCGTACACTCGGGCCTATGCAGATGGGCACGTCCAATCCTGTGAGTCAGCATGAAGCCTTTGGTGGTGTGGCACGCAATATTGCAGAAAATTTGGCGCGCCTGGGTTTGCCTGTCAATTTATTGTGTGCCGTAGGCGATGATGCTGCGGGGCAGAGCATCCTGGCGCAGGCACAGTCCGTTGGCGTGGATGCCAGGGCCAGCTTGCAAATTCCCGGTGCCCTTAGCGGTAGTTATACCGCCTTGCTGAATGATGATGGCGACATGGTGCTGGCACTGGCACATATGGAATGCTGTGAAGCCATGACGCCCGTATATCTGCGCAGCCGTAGCCCCCAGCGCAGTGCCGCTGCATTTACCATTGCAGACTTGAATTTACCCGCAGATAGCATAGGCTTGTTATTGGAGGACGCTTATTTGCAGGTTAGTCCACTGCTACTGGTTGCGGTGTCGCAGCCCAAGATGGCGCGCCTTCCTGAGCAATTGCGGGGTCTGCGCTGTCTGATATTGAACCGTGGCGAACTGGAAACTGTGGCAGGGCACAGTCTGCCGCAAGTACAGGACATGGCTGTGGCCTGCCGCCAATTACAACTGCGCGGTGCCCGGGATGTGATCATTACCCTTGGCAGCGATGGTGTTTTATATACCGACCCTGCTGGCAAGAATGGCATCAGTCATCTTGCCGCACCACGAGTCAGTGTGAAAGATGCGACCGGTGCCGGCGATGCTTTTTCTGCCGGTGTTGCCTGGTCTTTGTACCATAACGCAGATGATCTGGGATTGGCATGCCGGCGTGGTTTGAGGCTGGCTGCACTGACCATACAAAGCGAGGCGACGGTTGCACCATCGCTGGATCAACATATTTTTAGTGAGGAAACATGATGCAATCATCTTATCTGGTCTTGTCGGATGAAGTCCGTGCTGCCCGTTTGGCGGCCAAACCCGTGGTGGCGCTGGAATCCACTATTATTTCTCACGGCATGCCTTATCCGCAGAATGTACAGACTGCACGCGAGCTGGAACAGATCATCCGTGACCGCGGTGCCGTACCCGCTACCATCGCTATCATGAATGGCAAGATACACATAGGTTTGTCGGACTCGGAACTGGAAATGCTGGGCAAATCCCCCGATGCAATGAAGGTGAGCCGCCGTGACCTGGCCTATGCCCTGACGAACAATAAATTGGGTGCCACCACCGTGGCCGCCACCATGATCTGTGCCGCATTGGCTGGCATAGACGTGTTTGTTACCGGCGGTATAGGTGGTGTGCATCGTGGCGCCGAAACCAGTTTCGATATTTCTGCTGACTTGCAGGAGCTGGCAAGGACATCAGTCGCGGTGGTGTGTGCTGGTGCCAAATCCATACTTGATATCGGTCTGACGCTGGAATATCTGGAAACCCACGGCGTTCCCGTAGTCAGTGTAGGTCAGGCAGCTTTCCCGGCATTTTTTACCAGGGACAGCGCTTATCAGGCTGATTTTCAACTGGATACGGCAGAGCAGCAGGCTGACTTCATTCACGCCAAATGGACGCTGGGTCTGGCAGGTGGCGTGGTGATTGCGAATCCAGTACCGGAAGTGGCAGCCATGCCAAGGGAAGAAATTGAAAGTATTACACTGTCAGCTTTGCAGCAAGCAGACGAGCAGGGCATCAAGGGGAAGGCGATTACCCCTTTTCTGCTCAATCGTATCAAGCAATTGACGGGTGGACGCAGCCTCGACACTAATATTGCTCTGGTGAAGAATAATGCGGTAGTTGGTGCACGACTGGCACTGGCCCTGCATCATTTGCGCAAGCGTACGGCGTAAAAACTTGAAGCGGCGCGGCACAGTGTGCCGTCACCGCTTAGGAAATACCTTGCGGTCAGGGGTAGAAGACACTGACGTGATAACCCGCCGCTTTCAGCTTGGGTAATTCAAAATACAGTTTGATATTCTGATCACTGCCTGCGGTGAAGCCTTTTGCCAGTTTGTCTTTTTCGCTCAGGTATTCATCCGGGCCAAATACGCGTTGCAATACTGCCTTGTCTTTGGCATCGTTCAATACCAACTCTACCGTTGGCCATGCCTGCACGATGCTGCTGTGATTCTGTATTTGCATGACCAGCAAAAAGACATTCCTGTCTGGTGCCAGGGCTTGCAATTCATTCGACTCAACCGTGATCTGTTCAATTTGTGCCGGCAAATTGACCTGGCACTGCAAGAGCTTGCAGGCTTGCTGCAAATACGGCTTGCTCTCGGGCAGCCAGGCTGCCAGCTGACTACGGAAAACATATGCACTTTGTGCCAGCAGCGATGGGAAAAGCAGGAGTACCATCAGCGTCAGCGTGATGGTCGTGAGACGTTTACGCCGTTGCTGCTTTTCAGCCTGGATGACAAAATTGGGTCGATGTTCATCCTCATCCTCATCCGTATCACTGCTTGAATCTTCGCTGATGGCAGCCTGATTTGCCAGCGCAGCTTCTTCAGCACCGATATACGGTTTTCTGGAATTTTCATCTTCAGGCAGATCGATTGCAGCCTCAGTCTGTGAGGTTGAATCGGCTTCCATGCTGCCGGCATTTTCTTTGTGCCGCCAGACCTTGGTCGCCGTAATCGGTGCCACAGTATCGGTCGCTGCAGGTGTGTCTTCTGCACCTTCGTTCATGGACCAGTCTGCCGTCGGCGGGTCCATCAGTGCCGCACGGGTTTCCAGTTCAGCTCTTGTGACGTCGTTGTCACTGACTTCTTCAGTTGATGTGGGGAAGCTACCGTCCCCCAAGTCGAAATCAAGTGCAGATGAACTAATTTCAGGAGTGGCAGTTGGCGTTGCAGTAGTTGTGGCAATTGGTTTAACCGGTACTGGATTGGCATTTGCGGCATTTCCAGCTTTAGTCCCGGTTGCTGCGGCAATAGTGGATGCAGCAGAGGCAGCTTGAGCGGGGGTAACTGGTGTTATCTTGGAGTTGTCCAGATTTTCCGCTTCAAATTCTTTTTCTGCTTTGGAAATGGCGGCCAACACTTCTTCACCGGGTTTGCTGGCTTGGGACCTGGTCGTGTCCGGCGATGCCAAAGGTACAGTGCTCGCCGCAGGCATTGCAGATTTAGCAGGTACGTGTGGATCGACTGCGTGCTCTTTCTCGGTTGCCACATTAATTTTTGGTGCCGGGCTTGCTTCAACGGCAGGCACAGGTGTGGCTGCTACTGGCTTCGCCAATGGAGCGGCGCTGGAGGCAGATGCAGAAGTGGGCGGCGGAACAGCGGCAGCGGGCGCAACTGGCTCGGTAGCCACCGACTTTTTGTCTGCTGGTATAAGCGCTGCGGCAGTATTTGCAACTGGTGTCAGAGGTTGGGCTGGGGTGTTGGCTACTGCTGGAGTGCTTATTTTTGCCGCTTGGCCCGCAGCTGCAGGTGTAGCTGGTGTTTTCTGGCCATCGGTTGGAATCAGGTTTTCAACCGCATTAAAGGTTTGCTGACATGAGCCGCACCTGACCAGACCCGCATGCAATTTCAACTGGTCATTGGCTACCTTGAAGGCAGTTTGACAGTGGGGGCAGCGGGTCGCCAGTGCCATTTGCGTTAGCCGTCCAGTCTGCCTGACAGGGCAACCCAGCCTTCGTGTTCTGCCCAGACGCTGAGCTGAATGAACGGGGCATAAGCCGCTGCCACTTCTTCTGCCTGTCTTGCCAGTACACCAGACAGTATCAATGCACCACCTGGGGCGACACGGCCAGCCAGCATGGGGGCCATCAGTTTCAACGGGCTGGACAAGATGTTGGCGACCACGATATCAAATTTTTCTGATGCCGGATGAGCTGCGCCAAATGCTTCCGGCAGTGCGTATTCAATCTGGCACTGATTGCGTTCCGCATTGTAGTTGGCCGATTCTATCGCCTGCGGGTCTATATCAACACCGATGACCGTGGCAGCCCCCAGTTTGCTGGCCACCATTGCCAATATACCGGAACCGCAACCATAGTCGAGTACCGACAGGTTTTGTGGCGCATGCGCTTCCAGCCATTCCATACAGAGTCGTGTCGTAGGGTGGCTACCAGTGCCAAAAGCCAGGCCAGGGTCCAGTTCAAGGATCAGGCCATTGCTGTCAGGGGCATCATGCCAGCTCGGCACAACCCATATATTTTTACCAATATGGATGGGGGCAAACTGTGATTGTGTGAGGCGAACCCAGTCCTGCTCTTCAACCTTGCGTGTGATATAGACAGGTACAGTTGCCAGATTGATGGCGGCGGCAGCTGAGGCGACCAGCGTCGCGTGATCGCAATCGACATCGGCCAGGGCTACGACGCGGCTACGATCCCAGGCTGCTTCGTCCGGTTCCATACCGGGTTCACCAAACAATGGTTTTTCGGCATCTGTGCCTTCATCTGCGTCCTCGACTGAAACTGACAGTGCGCCCGCATCCATCAGGGCATCTGACAAAGCCTCTGCCTGTTCACGTGCCACTTCAATCACTATTTCTATCCAACCCATATTGCTACTTTCTTATACGACGTTATAACTTCAAGACCGAAAAGCTTACCACAGAGGCACCAGAACACAGGCAAAAGCACAGAGAAAAACTTGTGTTTTCTCTGTGCTTCTTTTCATCAATATCGCCTGAGCTACAATTTTTGCAAGCCACAGACTCCCGGACCCTTCTCAGTGTCCCTCTGTGTCTCTGCGCCTCTGTGTTGAGAGGTCTTTACTTCGATTACTTTGCTTTTTTTGACAACTCTGGCATATCCGCCAATTTGTGTTCCAGATAATGAATATTGGTACCACCTTCGATGAAGCGGGCATCAATCATCAACTCGCGGTGTAGTTGGATGTTGGTTTGTATACCTTCAACCACCATTTCCGACAAAGCGATCTGCATGCGACGGATAGCCTGTTCACGCGTTTCACCATAGGCGATGACCTTGCCTATCATGGAATCATAATTCGGCGGTACGAAATAACCGGCATACGCATGTGAATCCACTCGGATACCAGGGCCACCCGGAGTATGCCAGGAAGTGATGCGACCTGGCGACGGGATAAACTTGAATGGGTCTTCGGCATTGATACGGCACTCAATCGCATGGCCCTTGAGGGTGATATCGGTTTGCTTGAAGCGCAGTTTTTCATTGAAAGCGATACGTATCTGTTCTTGTACGATATCGACCCCAGTGATCATTTCCGTTACCGGATGTTCAACCTGGACGCGGGTATTCATTTCGATGAAATAGAATTCACCGTTTTCGTACAGGAATTCAAACGTACCGGCACCGCGATAATTAATCTTGCGGCAGGCAGCTGCACAGCGGTCACCGATTTTTTCGATGATCTTGCGTGGAATGCCAGGTGCTGGAGCTTCTTCAATGACTTTTTGGTGGCGGCGTTGCATGGAGCAATCACGCTCACCCAGCCAGATGGCACTACCATGCTGGTCGGCCAGAATCTGGATTTCCACGTGACGCGGGTTTTCCAGAAACTTTTCCATATACACTTCAGGATTACCAAAGGCAGCGCCAGCTTCCGTCTTGGTCATGGTGACCGCATTCAGCAAGGCAGCTTCAGTATGCACGACACGCATGCCGCGCCCACCACCACCACCAGCAGCCTTGATGATGACCGGGTAGCCGACCTTGCGGGCGATTTGCACGATGGCTTTCGGGTCGTCCGGCAATGCACCTTCAGAGCCGGGCACACACGGCACGCCAGCCTTGATCATGGCATGCTTGGCTGAGACCTTGTCGCCCATCAGGCGGATGGATTCTGCACGCGGACCAATGAAGACAAAGCCGGATTGCTCTACGCGTTCGGCAAAATCGGCGTTTTCAGATAAAAAACCATAACCAGGGTGAATCGCCTGGGCGTCAGTGACTTCAGCGGCACTGATGATGGCCGGCATGCTCAGGTAACTCAGATTGGAAGGAGCCGGGCCTATGCAAACAGATTCGTCGGCCAGCTTCACATATTTTGCTTCGCGGTCGGCTTCAGAGTGCACGACGACGGTTTTGATACCCATCTCGCGGCAGGCGCGCTGGATACGTAGCGCGATTTCACCACGATTGGCGATAAGAATTTTTTCAAACATGATTTAACTTTGCTGTGGCAATGGTTGCAATTGCATTAGCGGAAAATCCTGTTTCAGTGCTCGCTGGCTGATAGCCGCAGGCGCCGACATTTCCCTAATGCGCGCCTGGATTAGCCAATCACGAACAGGGGCTGGCCGTACTCAACAGGCTGACCATTTTCAACCAGAATCTGTTTGACCGTGCCTGAGAAATCACTTTCGATTTCGTTCAGCAGTTTCATCGCTTCGATAATGCAGAGGGTGTCGCCAACATTAACGCTCTTGCCGATATCGGCAAACGGGGCTGCGCCAGGGGCGGAAGAACGGTAGAACGTACCCACCATAGGGGATTTGACGATATGGCCATCCGGTACCACGGGTGCTGCGGTGACTGGTGCTGCAGCAACTGGCGCGGCAGCTGGCATCATTTGCTGATGCTGGGGTTGCTGCATCATGACGACTTGATTTTGTGGCATTGCAGATGATTTGACGATGCGGACTTTGCCTTCACCTTCAGTCACTTCCAATTCAGCGATATCTGATTCTGCTACGAGGTCGATCAGGGTCTTGAGTTTTCTTAAATCCATGTGGAATCCCCTTGAAAAAAGTGGTTCTGAATTAATTGAGGCGCGCAAATCTGAGCAGTAAAACAGCTCTGATGACGCCGCCGAAGCTTGGATTATATACGAAATAGGCTGGCATTATCGGCAAATTGCGCGAAGATGCGAGAATTTAAATATTTTTGAGGGAAAAGTCAATTGCCAGGCGGTAACCATCAGTACCAAGGCCGCAAATGACCCCTTTGGCAATTGCCGACAGGAAAGAGTGATGTCTGAAGGCTTCTCTCTGGTGCACATTGGAGATGTGCACTTCGATAAATGGTATGGCAACAGCAGCCAGCGCATCCCGTAAGGCAACACTGGTGTGTGTCAGCCCGCCCGGGTTGATGATGATAGCATCGACTTGCTCTTTTTGGGCAGCATGAATGCGATCAATTAATGCGCCTTCATGATTACTCTGGAAATAAGCCAGTTCTGCACCCGCAGCATGGGCTTGCGCCTGGGCTGCAGTTTCTATCTCTGTCAGGGTTGTGGCTCCGTAAGTGGCAGGCTCACGGCTACCTAGCAGGTTCAGATTGGGTCCATTCAGCAGCAGCAGTTTGCTTGCCATAGTCGCATTCAATTTGACGAAGATGGCCGCATTTTGCCGCTAATAGCGGTAGATTGGCAAGGAAAAATGTCGCAAATTCTATTTTTCAGGAGAAAATTTGGCGATGTCGGCACGCAATTCCGCCATTTTCAGGCGGCCAAGGTAGTTTTTGACAACTTTTCCATCTGGTGCAATCAAAATGGTAAATGGCAGGCCACCAGCCTGGTTTCCTAGCTGACGCGATAATTCGCTACCTTCCATGCCAGCGGCAAACAGTGGGTAGCTGATCTTGTATTTTTTTGCAAATTCAGCAATATTGCTGGGGCTATCGATACCCAGGCCCAGTATCTGCACTGTCTTCCCTTTCAGTTCTTCCTGCAAGGCGGACAGTTCTGGCATTTCTTGCACACAGGGTGCACACCAGGTAGCCCAGAAATTGACTAACAAATAGCGCCCCTGCCATTGCGTCATGGCCTGGGGTTTGCCTTCACTATCCTTGAATTGCTGCGCCATCAACTGCGCTACCGCTTTGTTCTCGGGTGCTTTAGGTGTGGTCTGGACGTTGCTGGCATAAATGCCCAGACCGGTCGATAGCAAACCAAGCACGATGGCCAGACCAATAAACTTCTTGTTCATACGGGAATTCTTTCACAGAGCTGCATCCAGATGATGATGGTAGCGCAGCTTGTTGATTTGTGCTGAGAACCAACTGCTGATGATCTACGCATCTTGATCTTGCGTGCCATCTTCAGCCAACAGGGCACGTAAGGCACTTGCACTGACTCTTTCAGTGCTCTTGCCATGGCCGCTACGAATGGCATCCTGATCATGCAAGATCAAGTGCACGCCCTCGTTTTTATGCATGAAGCTCAGGGTTTCTATTCTTTCATTGCGATTGTTGAAACTTTCCGATACTTCAAATTGTATATCTTTGTTCAGCAAATAAATTGCCACCTCTTTGGTATTGTCGGCATACAAGTGCAAATGGATATCTGAATGATTGCCAGCGGTGCCATTCAGTACCGCACCTATCAGGTAGGGATGGAAACGTTCGAGTTCGTCCATCAATTCCAATGCCAGTTGGCGCAAATGCAAGAGTCGCTGAGGCTGGGTATCGCCAAAGAACAATTCATTGTATTCGCGCACTTCCTGCTCAATTTGTGCATTGTCGGGCAGTACATCGCCCTTGATTTTTTGGTGGCCCAGCAGTTGTTTGGCTGCCTTACGTTTGGCTGACGCATAGTCAGTACCATCTTCGGCGATCATGCGTGCTGCCAGAGCAGCAATTTCAGCCCGCAGGCTTTCGGCTTCGTTTGGTGTATGGATCATCATGTGGTCATCATAACTGAATACCAAAAACCCCTCAACACAGAGTCACGGAGACACAAAGGCACAGAGATGGTGCAGAGAAGTTTTATTATTAATAATATAATAAAAGTAATTCTTCTTTTAATGTTTTCCCTTGCTTTTCTCTTTGGTGAAGCAGGGGTTTCGAACGGCGCGCCGTTCGCCTGCCTAACGAAGGTGGCATGCAAGCGGCCTTTCCTTTCTCTGTGCCTCTGTGGTGAGTGGTTTTAAGAACAGTGCTTACCTAGGCACGGTCTCAGGTAGAATTGCGGGATTCTGGAATTTGGTTCAATTATGCATATTCACATATTAGGTATCTGCGGCACTTTCATGGGCGGTCTGGCGGTGTTGGCGAAAGAGGCCGGTCATACGGTGACTGGCTGTGATGCCAATGTCTATCCCCCTATGAGCACCCAGCTTGAATCGCAGGGCATCACCCTGACACAGGGTTATGGTGCCGAGCAAATAGCATTGGAGCCTGATTTATATGTCATAGGCAATGTGGTATCGCGTGGCAATCCTTTGATGGAAGAAATCCTCAACCGGGGTTTGCCCTATGTATCTGGCCCGCAATGGATGGGAGACCATATATTGCATGATAAGTGGGTACTCGCTGTCGCTGGTACCCACGGTAAGACAACCACCTCAGCCATGCTGGCCTGGATACTTGAATATGCCGGTTATGCGCCGGGCTTCCTGATCGGTGGTGTACCGCTGAATTTTGGTATTTCTGCCCGCTTATGGGGCAGCCATGCATCGGATTTCTTTGTGATCGAAGCGGATGAATACGATACGGCGTTTTTCGACAAACGCAGCAAATTCGTGCATTACCATGCCAAGACGGCAGTATTGAATAATCTTGAATATGATCATGCTGACATCTTCCCTGATGTAGCGGCGATAGAAAACCAGTTTCACCATCTGGTGCGTACCGTACCTGGCGTTGGCCGTCTCATCGTCAACGGTGACAATGCTTCGCTGGAACGTGTGTTGAAGCGCGGTTGCTGGAGTGAAAAAGAATTCTTTGGTGCTAACCATGCCTGGCGTCTGATCATGCAGGATGGTGAAAATTTTGATGTTGTCTTCAATGACGAAGTGCAAGGCACAGTCCACTGGAACCTGAATGGCGAACATAATCGTCAGAATGCGCTGGCTGCGATTGCAGCCGCACGCCATGTCGGTGTGACGCCAGACATCGCCATTGAAGCTCTGGGTCAGTTTGTCAGCGTCAAGCGTCGTATGGAAGTGCGCGGTATTGCCGATGGCGTCACCGTCATTGACGACTTTGCCCATCATCCTACTGCGGTTGGTGCTACGGTTGCCGGCTTGCGACATAAGGTCGGGGCCGCACGTATCCTGGCTGTACTGGAACCGCGTTCCAACACCATGAAGCTGGGTACCATGAAGCAGGCTTTACCTGGTAGCCTGGAACAGGCTGATCTGGTATTTGGTTTTGGTGCAGCAGAGGGCAAAGATGCCCTGGGCTGGGACCTTGCCGAAGCCCTGGCCCCGCTGGGTGACAAAGTCAGTTGTCATAGCAAGATTGCTGATCTGGTAGACGCCATCGTTGAGCAAGCCCGGCCCGGTGACCATGTACTGATCATGAGTAATGGCGGGTTTGGTGGCGTCCATCAAAAATTGCTGGATGCGCTACAAGATCGCGCACAACAGAGTGGTAGCGAGGTCAGGGCAGCATGATCCTGTATCTGCACGGTTTTCGCTCATCGCCAGATTCATGCAAGGCGCGTGTCATGCGTGAACACATGCAGGCATTGGGGCGTGCTGACGAAATTGTTTGCCCGGAATTGTCACCCTCGCCCTTGCTGGCCATACAGCAGGCCGAAGCGCTGCTGGCAGGGCAGGATGCCAGGCAAGTGTGCATCATCGGTTCTTCACTCGGCGGTTACTATGCGACCTGGCTGGCAGAAAAATACGGTTGCAAGGCCATATTGCTCAACCCGGCTGTCAAGCCGCCACGCGACCTGGAAAACTATGTCGGTGTGACGACCTATTATCACAGTGACCGCATCTTTGAATTCAAGGCTGAATATGTGGCAGAGCTGCGTTCTCTGGTTGTTGAGCAGATCAGCAAGCCGGAACGCTATTTTCTGATCGCGGCGACGGGTGATGAGGTGCTGGACTGGCGTGAAATGGTTGCTCATTATCCGGATGCAAAACAATATGTGATTGAAGGTAGCGATCACGGCATTGCCGAATTTGCCGATTATCTTGATATGGTCATGGCTTTTTGTGACAAGGCGCATTGATTTGGAAGCTGTGATTTTGCAAACGAAGAAGATGCAGCACCCGCGGGTGGCCAGATGGGTGGAGCATGTCAACGCTATACAAACCGGCGCTCAGATGCAAGACTGGCTGACCAATCGTGAATCTTTGACTGCCAGGTTGATGGCAAGATGCGCGCAATTTCGTGTGCAGCGTTTGTCGCAGCACAAAGCCATTTGTCTGATGGATGAATATGCTGCCATAGGTTTGCCAAGAAGCATGAAGGTGCATGAGCGGGAAGTATTTTTGCGCTGTGATGGCGCTGCCATGGTGTATGGACATACTGTCGTGCCATTGACCGCGACAGCGAATGAATGGCCCTTGTTTCATGCACTGGGCGAAAAGTCTTTGGGCAGCACCTTGTTCAATGATCCGCTGGTAATCAGAGGGGATTTGAGTTATGCCCGCTTGCACCAAAGCCACCCGCTGATACGCCGTATCGTGGCAAGGCAGCCAGAACTGGCAAACGTGCACAGCATGCTGGCGCGCCGTTCTCAATTCTGGCGCAAGGGCGGGTGCTTGCTGGTGACGGAAGTGTTTTTACCTGGGATTGAGGGTTTGCAGCTTGTTGAAAGGCATTAAGACCTCTCAACACAGAGAAAGGAATGGCTGCTTGCACGCAGCCTTCGTTACGCAGGCGAACAGCATGCCGTTCGAAACCTCTGCTACACCACAGAGATTTCACAGGGAGACACAGAGAAGTGCAAAGAGGACGTAGAGAGAAACAGGGCAGTATCGTATTAATAAAGCCGTACTCTCAAAGTCGTCATTCCTGCGAAGGCAGGAATCCACCGGGCTGGTGGGCCAGAGGCGTTCGTGACAAACTGGTTTGGTTAAAACGCAAGCCACAATATATAAAGCTCCTTCCCCTTCAAGGGGAGGGAATTGATAAGTATTTGAATGATTTCCGCTTTGCTGATAAAGCAAAGTAAGAATAGAAACAACAAACGTCTCAACCAAGAGGGACTGACAATAGCAGGGTTAAAAAAGTACAAAGATTTTCTCTTGCTTTTCTCTGTGTCTCGCTGCCTCTGTGTTGAGCTTTTTGGTTTTAACTAAAGAAGTATTGAATGAATTTATTTTTTGAAGAATCCGGTGATTTCAAGGCAGGCAGTCTCATGACGCAGTCTGGTGAGGCGTATCAGGTCGAAATGGCCAGCGGCAAGCGCACCAAGGTCAAGGCCAAGGATGTACTGTTGCAATTTGCCTCCCCTGATCCTGTCAGCCTGATAGAGCAGGCCAAGGTTGCTGCGGCTGAAATAGACCTGGAATTTTTATGGGAAGTCGCCGGTCAGGACGAATTTGGCTTTGCCGAACTCGGTGCCGAATATTTTGGCCATGCACCGCAACCGGTGGAAGCAGCAGGGCTGATATTAGCCTTGCACAATGCGCCTATTTATTTCTACAAAAAAGGCCGTGGCCGCTATAAGGCTGCGCCAGAAGCCGCACTGAAAGCGGCATTGGCGGGTATAGAAAAGAAAAAACAGCAAGCCCTGATACAGGCGGGCTATGTCGAAGAACTCAAGCAAAACCACCTGCCTGATGTGATGAAGCCGCTAGCCCTGCAACTGTTGTTCAAGCCGGATAAAAACAGCATAGAATACAAAGCCCTGGCAGAAGCCTGCGATGTCATGCAAATGTCGCCGCAACGTCTGATGCTGGCAGCTGGCGGTATTGCCAGCCCCAAGCATTTGCACTTGGCCAAGTTTCATTACGAACACTTCCCCAAGGGTGTGGCTTTCCCGGCTATTACCGTGCCGGCTCTGCCGACTGATTTGCCGGTTGCCGATGTGCAGGCGTTTTCTATCGATGATGTCACCACTACTGAGATTGATGATGCTTTTTCTGTCGTCGATATCGGCAATGGGCAATTGCGCGTTGGCATACATATCGCGGCCCCGGCTTTAGGCATACAGCGTGGCGATGCGCTTGATCAGATTGCGCGCGGCCGTATGTCCACCGTCTACATGCCGGGCGACAAGATCACCATGCTGCCAGATGAACTGGTAGAAGCTTACACTCTTGGTGCAGGCCAGACCCGCCCGGCCTTGTCGCTGTATGCAACCCTGAATACTGAAGACTGGTCCGTCATCAGTACCGAAACCAGGATAGAAGCCATTCCCATGGCCAGCAATCTGCGCCACAATGACCTTGATGCGCTGGTGACAGAAGACAATCTGGCGAATGATGCCGGCGAGTATCCACACAAGGCTGATATCGCCCAACTGTGGAAATGGGCGCAAGTGCTGGAACAGGGCCGTATGGTCAAGCGCGAAAGCTTTGGCATGAAGCCGGAACAGAATAACCGCGTCGATTTCAATTTTTATGTTGAAGAAGATGTGGTCTCCATCGTCCGTCGCAAGCGCGGCGCACCGCTGGACAAGATCGTGGCAGAACTGATGATCTTTGCCAACAGCACCTGGGGCAAGCTCATGGCTGACCATGGCATCCCCGGTATTTACCGCGCCCAGGGTGTGGCTGGTGGCCGTGGCCCCGGTGGCTGGGCCGCACGCATGCAGGTACGCATGCTGACCCATGCAGCACCGCATCAGGGCTTGGGCGTGGATCAATATGCCTGGAGTACCTCGCCGCTGCGTCGCTATACTGATCTGGTCAATCAATGGCAAATCATCGCTTGCGTACAGCATGGGGTGACAGCGCCGCTGGTCGCACCGTTCAAACCCAAGGATGCTGACCTGTTCGCCATCGTGTCAGGTTTTGATGCGGCTTATGCGGCCTATGCCGATTTCCAGAACAATATGGAACGTTACTGGTGCCTGCGCTGGCTGGGGCAGGAAGAGGCCCGTCAGGTGGAAGCTGTGGTATTGAAGGATGAGGTCTTGCGTCTGGTCGATATTCCCCTCATCATTCGTTTGCCGGGCATGCCGCAGACTGCGCGCGGTGCCCAGGTCAGACTGGATATTCTGCGCTGGGATGAAGTCGATCTCACCGTGGAAGCCCGCCTGCTGGAATTGTTATCCACCGTCACCGAACTGGGTGAAGATGAAGAACTGGATGACGACGCTACGGATGTGATTGAAGAAGTGCCTGCTACGGAACAGGATGACACTACCGTCGATGCATCAGACGCCAGCGCAGCAACAGATAAAACCGATGAACATACTGCCGAACAACCACAAGCAGATTAATGAATAGTCCGACCGATCAATTGCCGATGCAGTCATCAGCCGTCAAAGGCAGACTGCCTGAGAAAACAACTTTCGACAAGTTGATAATGACCGTTGCTGTCATCATTTCATTGGTGATCCATGCGACCTTGCTGCTATTGCATTTCATCGCCCCAAGACCAGAAGAAAGCAGGCCGGCGGACCCCGGGCTGGAAGTCATACTGGTCAACGCCAAGCACGACAAGGCACCCTTGAAGGCAGAGGCATTGGCACAGGCTGATCTGGATGGCGGTGGTGCCCACGACAGTGGTCGCAGCAAATCCCCTTTGCCAGACATGCACAAGACTGAAGACGGTGACAGTGCTCAAACCACCAAACGCCGTATTGCCGAGCTTGAGCAGCAACAGCAGCAATTGATAGACCAGGCCAAGCGCAAGGAATTGTTCCGCCTGCCGCAGCAAGAAAAAAAGCCGCTGGATGATAGCCGCAAGCCCGCTACCGGGTCTGATCAGGTGGATACCTCGCAGGCATTGGCACGCATGGCAGCAGAAATTTCTCAAACCATAGAAGACCAGAACAAGCGTCCGCGTAAAACCTTTATTACTCCGAGCACCCAAAAAGCCGGATACGCGATTTATTACAAGGCAATGCAAAAACGTATCGAAGATACCGGCACGTTGAACTTTCCGCAAAAAGACGGCAAGAAGCTATATGGCGAATTGATCGTCTACATCCCGATTTTCCAGGATGGCACCATCTATGAAAAAGAAGGTGGTCCTCGCATAGAAAAGTCCTCTGGTGATAAAGCGCTTGATACTGCTGCCTTGCGTATTATCAGGCGGTCTGCACCATTTGGACGTTTTCCGCAAAACATGCGCTCTACAGACAAGGATGACTTGTGGGTGGTGATTACACGCTTCAAATTCACGCGTGAACTGCAACTCGAAACTGAACTGCGTGGAGATAAAAGTTGAATATGACGGATACCAGACCGGATGCCTACGTTGTCATCGGTAACCCAATAGCGCATAGCAAATCACCTGCCATTCACGCCCGTTTTGCCGAACTGACGGTGCAGCATATTGATTACCAGCGCCTGCTGGCACCACTCGATGGCTTCGCGGCCAGCGTGCATGAATTTATCAAGGCTGGAGGCAAGGGCGCGAACGTGACATTGCCATTCAAGCTGGAAGCCTTTGCCCTGGCAGATGAGTTAAGTCCGCGCGCCCGGGTTGCCGGTGCCGTCAATACCCTGAAGTTTGAGTCAGATCGTATTTATGGCGACAACACCGACGGCATAGGCCTGGTAGCCGATATCGTGCGCAATGCAGGTGTCAGCCTGCGCGGCAAACGCATACTACTGCTGGGTGCTGGTGGTGCAGCGCGTGGTGCCTTGCTGCCTCTGTTGCAGGAACAGCCAGCCAGCTTGTTGATCGCCAATCGCACGCTGACCAAGGCACAGGATTTGCTGGCGCAGGTACAAAGCCTGGCTGGCGATTGCATACTGCAAGCCCGCCGTTTTGAAGAGTGTGATCAAGCTATGGATGTCATCATCAATGCTACCTCGGCCAGCCTGAATGATGATGTGCCACCGTTGTCACCAGCTTTGTTCACGACAGCTACCCTGGCTTATGACATGATGTACGCCGCTGCTCCTACGGCCTTTTTACGCTTTGCAGCCAGCCATGATGCACAATGCCGCGATGGTCTGGGCATGCTGGTAGAACAGGCAGCCGAGGCCTTTGCGTTATGGCGTGGCTTGCGCCCGCCCAGTGAACTGGTGCTGGCAGAAATGCGTTTAGCCATGCAGGTGAATAACTGATGAAACTCCTGGGTCGACTTCTGTTCTGGCTGGTATTGATGCCCCTGGTATTGTTTACGCTAGTGCAGGCGTATTTTTTGGTGCAGATATGGTGGTGGATAGATCATAATCCGACTTCCACCAGTTTCATGCGCCATCAGCTTGATGTCTTGCAGGAAAAGAAGCCGGACTTCAAGCTCCAGCATAAATGGGTACCCTATAACCGTATTTCCAATAACCTGAAGCATGCCGTTATCGCATCCGAAGATGACAGCTTTGTTGATCATGAAGGTGTGGACTGGGAAGCCATGCAAAAGGCTTACGAAAAAAACCAAAAGAAGGGTAAGGTTGTTTCCGGCGGGTCCACCATTACCCAGCAACTGGCAAAAAATCTGTTTCTGTCTGCTGAACGCAGTTATTTCCGCAAAGGGGAAGAACTGATCATCACCTATATGCTGGAAAAATGCATGGACAAGCAACGCATCCTGGAAATTTACCTGAATGTCGTAGAATGGGGCGTTGGCGTATTTGGAGCCGAAGCAGCGGCACAGCATTACTTTCACACCAGCGCCGCCAACTTGGGGCCATCCCAGGCAGCCAGACTGGCAGTCATGTTACCCAAGCCACGTTACTTTGATAAAAACCCTGGCTCAGGGTATTTGCAAAGACGCAGTGAAGTGATTATGCAACGGATGAATAGTGCGGAGTTGCCATGAGTCTACGTCATCAAAATGGTATCAGCCTGATCGGAGTAGCCATTATTTCCATGCTGCTGGCCCTGTTGTCCATGGGTTTTCTGTACTACATGCGCAACGGTCACTTGCCCATGCCCGAGATGTGGGCACGCTGGGGTAAATCTGCCCATGTCATCTCGAATGAATTGAAAAATGCTACTGGCGTGCAATTGCCCGACAGCAGCAACGGTAGCAACAACAGCCCTGGCATGCGCCAGGCAGCGACCGTGGATGAAGGCGTTCGTCGCTGCACCGTTAATGGCAAGACTGTCTATTCAGATACCCTGTGCACCGATACCAATCCCACTACACGCCAGGTCAAACTGCATGACGCCAGAGGTATGGAAGCGCCTAAAAACCCGGCATCACAGGCTTCTGCATCCGAGACTGATGAAGAAGTACTCAAGAAAAAGATTATGGAGCAGGCATTGGGAAATGGTAAGAAATAGGCTCCGCATTCTGCTCCTCCGATTTGCCTCAGGCAGGTTTTCTTGCCAGCCAGTGTGCAAGCAATTCCTGCTGTTCATCCATCACATTGCCACTGTTTTCAAACCCCAGTTTTTGCACCACCCTGGTTGATGCCAGATTGTCCGGGCTGACTGTCGCCAAAACGCAAGTCGCACCGCCCGCAAAAGCCAGTTGCAGCAGACTACGCACTGCAGCGCTGGCTGCTCCCTGTCTTCTGCATTCCGGCGAGATGCCATAGCCAATTTCGACACAGCCATTCTGAGGTGGTGATTTGAATCCGCAACTGCCAACGATCAGGCTGTCCTGAACCGACACAATATAAAAGGTACTACACCAGTACGCTGGCGCACCAGCATCAATCTGCAGCAGTGCGCGTGCCGCCACAAAAGCAGGTGGCAGTGCATCCGTGGCAAGACGGTATATCAGCGTGGCAGGTGCGACGGATTGTTCCAGATCGCGCAGGTGTTCCAGGGATATGCTGACTAGTTGATAGCTCATGGTACTGAGTTGTTTTTTTTATGCATGGGAGGCGTGTTCCACTATGAAGGTGGTCCTTTCAATTCAACCACATTCCCTTCCGGATCGCTGATATAGATGGAAGGACCTTCGCCTTCTGCGCCATATCTTTGCTGAACATCGCCAGCTTGAATACTGTGCGTTTGCAGATACGCCTGTACATCAGCGGCATCAAAGGGTTCCACACGCAGGCACAAGTGATCCAGATTGCGCGCTTCCTTGCCCGGCGCAGCACCGCCCATGCGCCCCAATTTTCCATCAACAGGCACCAGATCTATCATCGACCTGCCCACGCGCAATTGCACCAGCCCAATTTCATCCTGCCTGCGTTCAACTGGGCATCCCAGCACATCGCAATAGAAGTGCAACATGGCATTCAAATCCATTACCCGTAGTACCAGGTGATCAATTTCGCGTATCTTTATCATGAGAGGTTTCCAGTTTGCTCCAGACCTGATGATAGTAACTCGCTTCAGATAATTGTGCAGGTGACAGAATTATTGCATTTTCACTTCTCTAACTCCGTGCTGATAAAATAGGTGCAGTAATTTCTTGTAGCTGTTTATATCCATACTCAGGAGAGAACCATGAGCGTTGCCTATTACATCGTGCTTGATAATGATGAACCTGGTTTTGATACCTTCGTCAATGGCAAGGCCATAGCCCATGCTATTGAAGAACTTGATACATTGTGCGAACAGGCTGATCTGCCCATGCTGGAATCTTTCATTGGCCAGTCTGCTGAGGATATCGAAGATATGCTGGGTGAGGACATAGACTGGCCAGAAGATGAAAAATCTGAACATGTCTGGCACACAGCCGACGCCGGCATCGCCTATATTGAGGCCGTGGTTCATGCGATACAAAACATGCAGCATAGCCTGCAGGCATCAGACGATGTGCTGGAAGACTTTGAAGAATATCGGCGAGTACTGGAACAAGCGAAAGAAGTCGGCGCGAAGTGGCATCTGGCGCTGGATATCTGATAGTGGGTTGCGGCCGTATCTATGAGTTCATAGGCATGGCTCTCTGTGTAATCGAAGAGAAAAAATTTACGAATCAGGTTTGATATGTACTTCGATATGGAGCATCTGACGCGATTCCCTACCTTTGCGGCTGCAACGTCGCTCGCATTGCGGCTGGATTTGCCAATACCTCCTTTGCTTTATGAATGGCATCTCGCTGTATCCGATCCTTTAAATTTGGAAAAATTCATTGCAACCTATGAGTGCGGCGAACTGAATGAAGATGAACGCTTTGCATTGATGGAAGTGATACTTGATTCCGCGGACGAAGCAGCTTCACAAGATACGTTTTTTATATATGGCCCAATCTGGTCGAAAGTGTTAGCACTGCTGGAAGAAAACATCGAGCTGCATATTTATTTGGTTTTTTATTGGTTCTCGGTTGAATGTGAAGATATTGAAGATGCATGGTATCTAGCATCATCCATGCGAACTTTGTTATTGCGTCATCAGGCACGATTTTCGAAACATTAAAATAACGGAACAATTGTTCGATGTTGCCGATAAAAAGGACAGACCTTCATTCTTCTTATTCACGTAAAACAGGCTTACAATCCATCCAAACCTGAACCCAGCTTTTCCGGAATTCGCCTATGATTAATGTCTTTGTTTTACACAATGGTCGACTAAGTCAGATCAATGTGGAAAATCGCGCCGATCTTGAGAATACGCTGCCTATCTGGGTTGATCTGACCGACCCGAACGAAGAAGAGCGTGAATGGGTCAAGAGCATTTATGGCGTTACCTTGCCGGGTGAAGATGAGGTCAAGGATATTGAAGCCTCTGCCCGTTACTATGAAGCCGACAATGGCGACCTGCATCTGCGTACTGATTTTTTGATCGACGATGATGATGGGCCTGCGCGCACAATAACAGTGGCGTTTATCCTCGCGCGTGACATTTTGTTTTCTGTGCGTACCATTGAATTGCCGGTATTTCGCCTGGTGCGTATGCGTGCGCGTTCACGCCCCGGCTCTATTGCCGATTACAAGGATGTATTGCTGGACCTGTATGCCACCGATGCCGAATATTCGGCTGATGCACTGGAAGGTATTTATCAGAACCTGGAAAATGTCAGCCGTAGTGTGCTGCAAAAAAACTTCAGCGATCAGGATGCAGCAGCAGCCTTGAACTCGATTGCGCAAGAAGAAGATTTGAATGGTCGCGTACGACGCAACATGATGGATACCCGCCGTGCCGTCAGCTTTCTGATGCGTGGTCGTTTGTTGAATGCAGATCAGTTTGAAGAAGCGCGGCAAATTCTGCGTGACATTGAATCATTGGATGGGCATACTTCATTTTTGTTCGACAAGATCAACTTCCTGATGGATGCGACTGTCGGTTTCATTAACATCAACCAGAACAAGATCATCAAGATATTCTCGGTAGCCAGCGTCGCGTTTTTGCCACCTACACTGATCGCCAGTATCTATGGCATGAACTTCAGGGGCTGGTTTCCTGAACTGGACTGGCAACTTGGTTACCCGTTTGCGCTGGCATTGATGTTGGCGTCAGCGATTACTCCCTTCTGGTACTTCCGTCGTCGAGGATGGTTAAAATAAAATGGCAGCAATAGCACTCAATCATTACAATTTGCGCGGTGACCGCGCGACTTTGGATAAGCTGAAAGATTTTTATCTTACCTATGTTGGCCTTGAGGTCGGGCCGCGTCCGCTTAACAGTTTCGGTTATTGGCTGTATGCGGGTGGGCGCGATGTCTTGCATTTGTCAGAACCACGACCTGGGGAAGTACGTCAGACAGAAATGAAAACCGGCTTTGATCATGTCGCCTTTACCTGTACAGACCTGCCTGCCATGCTGGCAAAATTACAGCAGGGTGGTGTTGCTTACCGTCAAGCAGTGGTAGCGGCCAAGGCAGGTTTTTCTACGCAGCATCAAGTATTCTTTAATGACCCTGAAGGTAACGGCATAGAGCTGAATTTTATAGAGGTAGCGTCCTGACAAGTGCGAACGGAATTGACGAAAGCAGATCGTATGTCGATCTATATGCAGGTATTTTCACGTCTACGTCAGGGATGAAACCACAATTCCGGCCTGTCAAGGGGCAATTTTTCTGGACTTAGCAGCGGATTGCGAAGGTTGATGATGGTTCTTTGCGGCAGGTTGGCATTTTTGATGGGCACCTGCAGATATTTTTGAAAGGTGCGTTCAAAACTGCCATTCTTGATCATCTCTTCCAGACCATTTTGCAGATCATTTGCCATTTGACGGTCGCGTGGAGTCACAAAAAAATACAAAGCGGATGGATAGTGGATAACAACATGCTTATCGATGAGCAGGTTTTGGCCGGTGTGGGAATCAAATTCGTTTTGTACTTCAAATACTGAGCGAGGAAAATAGTCGAAGCGACCTGCTTTCAACATTTTGAACAGTGGTTCGTAAGATGTTGAAGTTTTTACCGGAAGGCCGTTGCTTTTCAATATGGCTACGTCTGGCCAATCCAGTTCCTGGCCAGCGCTGAAGGCTGCAAGATCACTGATGGATTTTACATCTCTGAGCATGTTACTATTTGCGTTGGTCACCAACGCGACGCGCCAACCAATCAAACCCTTATCGATAGGAATACGAATGGGAATTAGTTGCGCCTCCCTTTCGTCCGTCGTCATGGTCCACAACACGTCAACTGCCCCCATACTTGATGTCAGTTCATAAATGGCCCTCGCTTGTTGCATAGAGTCATTACTGGCTTGCAATTGATAGGGTTGACCACTACTTTTGATGGCCTGCTTCAGAATATCCAGTATGTATTCACTGGTTGGATCTGCTATAGCAGAAAATCTTGGATAACGAATGATTTTGACTGGATCGGCAGCCCTGACCATGCCGACTGTGGGCACCATGCAGACAAGGCATATTAGCAAGCTTGGAATGATCTCAAATGTTTTTTTGAATGCCATATAAGAACACAGGTCAATTGTTCTATTGCAATTGCACTTAAGTGTAATCTGCCTGACCGAAGTGATGTAAGAAATTACTTAAATTCACGTACCGGGATGTTGCAATTACGGCCTTTGCAGTATGTCCAGAGAGGATAATTGGCTTGCACAGTGAACTGGGTTTGTACATTGCCTGAAATAACTCAGCGAGGTGGGTTTTTCCATTGTTTTTCAATGTGTATGGATATCGTTGGCATGTATGATGCGTAAGAGCTTGTCCAGGTAGATCTGCATAGCGGGTAGATTCTGGTTCGAGTCTGAGAAAACCAGGAGACTGTTGCACAATTAAGATGGCCATGCATGCAAATGTGATAAAAAAAGCCAGGACCGATGCCCTGGCTTTCCTTTGCTACCAAGGAACAATAAAACTGAAAGCCAGTTTCACTGTCACTCGTATTTTTGACACGCTTCACATAAACGCAGCTTCTTCAACATCACAAGCTGCGTGACGTGCATACACTGCACTTGCAAACGCCCTGCCTTGCGACAGCGAACGCAGGTCAGTCGTATGGCCGAACAATTTTGTCAAAGGCACATCAGCCACCACTTCAACCCGGCCTGTGTTTTCAATGATGCCTAAAACACGGCCATTGCGTCTTTGCAAATCGCCGATAACATCACCAGTGTTGATGGCGGGGGCATCGACAGTCACTTTCATGACGGGTTCGAGCAAGACAGGATTTGCCTTGCGCAAGCCCGTCAGTACAGCTTCCTTGGCGGCGATGATGAAAGCCATTTCATTACTGTCAACAGCATGGAAATCACCATCAAGCAAAGTGACTTTGACGCCGGTTACTTTTTGCCCCAGCGGACCTTGTTGCAGGGCTTGCTGCACCCCTTTTTCAACGGCAGGGAAAAACGCTGTCGGGATCACGCCACCTTTGACGGCATTGTCAAAAGCAAAGTCACCATCTTTGGCATCAAGCAATTCCAGCCTCACTACAACACGTGCATACATACCTTTGCCGCCGTTTTGCTTGTCCAGCTTGCCTTCTGCTTCGACCATAGACAGGCCCATGGTTTCCTTGTAGGCCACATGCGGCGCACCGACACGTATATCCACCGCAGCTTCGCGGCGGGCGCGTTCCAGTACCACATCCAGATGCAATTCACCCATGCCCCATAGAACTGTCTCGCCCGTTTCGGCGTCACTTTCCAATCGCAAAGAGGGGTCTTCGCGACGGAACTTGTCCAGCACGGCCAACATCTTTGCCCGGTCCGTGCCATTGCCAGGTTCTACTGCCAGGGCCACCACGGGTTCACCGGCATGAATGGTTTCCAGCGTCCATGGCTGCGCCTTGCTGGCCAGCGTTTGTCCGGTCAGTGCATCTTTCAGGTTGGCGATGGCGATGATGCTGCCAGCGCCAGACTGTGTTGTGCCAGTGCGCTCATCCGCATGCACAACATACAGACGCCCAATACGTACCGACGCATCCAGACTGGCGTTCCAGATGGTTTCGCCTTCATGCAGACTGCCGCCATAAATGCGCACAAATGCCAGTGAACCATGTTCGTCATGCGTTACCTTGAACACCAACGCTGCCAAAGGGTCAGCATCACCAGTGGCAAGCGTCACGCTATCGCCATGCAAGGTGGCGATGGGTGCAGCACGGTCATCAGGTGATGGCAGCCAGTCAATCACGGCATCCAGCAACGGTTCTATACCGGCGTTTTTATATGCAGAACCCGCCAGCATGGGCACGGCTTTCCTAGCCAGTGTCATGACGCGCAAACCTTGCAGAATTTCTGCATGGGTTAAGGTGTCATTCGCCAGATAGGCATCTGTCAGTGCATCATTGGCTTCTGCCGCCACCGATGCTGCATAAGCATACGCAGTCTGCGCCTGTGCCTGCAGTTCTGCCGGCAAAGCTGATACTGTCATATTGCCCTTGGCATCCCATTGCAAGAAACGCTGCTGCAAGACATCGATGACGCCTGTGAATTCGTCAGCTGCGCCAATCGGTATTGCCAGCGGCACAGGACGGGCGCCAAGATGTGTGCGCACCTGTTCTGTGACGCGGGCAAAGTTGGCACCGACCTGATCCATCTTGTTGACGAAGATGATCATAGGTACGCCATGTTTTTCTGCCTGGTGCCAGACTGTTTCAGTTTGTGGCTGCACGCCAGCAACGCCGGACAGGACCGTGATGGCACCGTCCAGCACACGCAACGAACGTTCAACTTCAATCGCAAAGTCGATATGGCCTGGCGTATCGATCAGGGTGAATTCATGGCCGTTCCAGACGCAACGTGTCGCCGCTGCACCGATAGTGATGCCGCGTTCTTTTTCCAGCGCCATGGTGTCCATGGTGGCATTGCCTTCGTGGACTTCACCAGTGCGATGGATTTCGCCGGTTTTAAACAGGATGCGTTCAGACAGCGTGGTCTTGCCAGCGTCTATGTGTGCGATGATGCCAAAATTGCGCCAATTGTTACGCAAATGATGTCGCGCAGGTTGCGCATTAGCCTTAAAGTTAGCCTTGTTGGATACGGCACGGGATGTGGTGTTCGTCATGATGGTCTTTCTACATAGCGAGCGGTCGAGGGTTGTCTTGGTGACAGCGCCGCGGGGCCATGCGACCACCCTTGTTTCAGTGGTCCCGCGCGCGTTCTACATCGGCTAACTTCATGTTATATGGCTCCTCAAAAGAGAGTGTATTTGATTCAAACTACGTCAATGTGCGTACTAAAGTGGTGCTTTGTTTTTGGATATCAAGTGTGTAAACAAAGTACCGGAAAACAAAAAAGGCCCGTGTGGGCCTTTGTATTTTTACTCTTAACAGAGTTTCAACGGGCACACATCAGCGGCCCCGGGATGTCATCCGACATGCCGGGAGGGCGTAGGTAAAAAAGAGTATGCTCAGTGTTTTCATTTTTACAGAATAATCCCAAATTCAGGACTTGTCAAATGGGGCCTTAGAATGAAAAAAGAGGGATGTAAAATATGCGTGAAATGCAAGTTGCCTGATGTCGTGACTAGAACTCATCCCTATTGATAAAATGAGTTCTAGTCCCCATCATCACATATACAAAGTCTTGTGATGTAAATAATTGCGATAAACGATTTTGAAGTTATCCAGGTTTCTGTTGTCTTCCTTGATCAGCAAGTCGCGGACTTCACAGTTTTCATCATCGATTTTGTAAACCCAGAAATCCAGTATCACTTCGGGGTGGTCTTGCGACACGATAGAGACACCTTTACCGCCGCCGATGAAGTTGGAATACTGATAAACCATGAATTTTCCTTTCAAGATTTTTGGGTCGATCTTGAGTCCATCCAGAATGGTCGCTGCGTTTTCTTCTCCTGGTGCTATTTCTTTGCGCGTGTCGGCATAGGTGTTCAGAAATTTTCGCAGATGAATGACTTCCACAGTGTTATAGGATCTGCTGTAGCCGGTTAACTGATCTTTATTAAGATTCAGTTCTTTTACTTCTTGTGCTGCGCCGATAAGTGGGAGCATGAAAAGGGATAGCAATACGAGTTTTTGTAAATTCATTTTTTCTTTCAGTCATTAGGGATTTGCAATTCCGCAGTTGGGTTTTACGTTGGCTCACGTAGATCATTTTCTTTATTTAAATATTTTTCCTGCGCCACGACGACCACATCATCCACACTCAGGTCGCTGCTTGGGCCTATGTTGGAGTGTTCGATCAGTGCCCTTTGCAAAACCTGACGTGAAGCACTTTTTAAGCGTGCAAACATCAGGTGTTTTTTCTGATTCTGAAGTGCAGCACAAAAGTCGGCGATGGCTTCAACGCTGGAACTGTCCAGGTCAGGGGATTCTTCCAGACTGAGGATGACGACCTGTATATCACCAGCGGCACTGAGGTATTTTTTTGCCTGAACTATGGTGCGTTCGGCATTGGCAAAGAATAAGCTTGCTTCGGGGCGCATGATGAGTATTCCGGGGATACTTTGTGCTTCCGGATAATCGGTCATGTTGACAAAATCATGTCCGCCATTCAAGCGACCAAGTATGGAAATGCTGGATTCTGCCAGCTTGCGTAGCAACATCAGCAAACTGACACCAATAGCAACCAACAAACCATCCAGCACACCCAGCAAGAGTACAGCAAGCACAGCGCCAATGGCAACGAATCGGTCACGGCGTATTTTAAAATAAGGAGTGAAAGCTGATAAGCGCAATGAATGACTGACTGCGTGAATGACAATGGCAGCCAGCACTGGAGATGGTGTCAATGCAATGATGGGTAGCATGGTCAGTATGATCAAAAGTAAGGCCGCAGCTGCAGCCCAGCCAGCCCATTTCGATTGCGCGCCATTTGCTTCGTTGGCCGCCGTGGCAGAAAATCCTGCACCAACTGGCATACCGTGGAAAATGCCGGATAACAGATTTGCCGCACCCAGGGCAAACAGGTCCCGGTTGGGGGAGATGGTGTCACCATGTTTCATCGCAAAGTTACGTACTGAGCTATAGGATTCAGCGTATAAAATTAGTAGCATGGCGATGCTAAGTTCGCCGATGCGCAACCACTGCACATAGGTCATGGTCGGCAGGGTGGGAATTTGCAGATCCAGATCAATCTGTCCGACAAGACTGACACCATACTGTTCCAACCCCAGCCATTGACCGGCGAGTATTCCCACAAAGATGACAGCCAGGCCGCCGGGCATATACGGTATTCTTGCCAGCGCAAATAAGAGGATGAGTGCCAGCAATCCCACAATGAGAGATACCCAGTTCCAGAGGTGGATCTGGCTTAACAGATCGTAGGCAAACCGTATCATGTCGGTATGGTTGGCATGAACCCCAACAACATGGGCAAATTGCTTGAAAATAATGACGGCAGCCAGACCAAATGCAAAGCCTCTTAAAACGGGTTTGGCGATGAAATCGGAAATACTTCCCAAACGTGCCATTCCGGCAAAAATAAAGAAAATTCCTGTCAATAAAACCAGACCGATGGCAACCAGTAAACGTAAACCGGTGTCGCCATTTGACATGGCGGCAGATGCCGAGGCCAGCACTGCTGCTGATGATGAGGTCGCAGCAACAATGGCAAAGCGGCTGCTGCCGATGAGTCCATAACATACCAGGCCAGCAAACAGCGCGACTATCCCAGCCTGTGGTGGAAGATTGGCGATACTTGAATACGCAACGGCTTCAGGAAGCAGGAGCCCAGCCAGGGACAAACCCGCAATGATGTCTGACCATGCCCAATGGTTTTTCATATTATTTTTTTCGATTTATGTTTATTTTATTCTAGTATATGCTTTGTCTATTCAATAACGGTTTTTTTAATGCCGCTATAGGTCACTTCATATAAAGCCTCGTCTACGAAAGCTTGCTTATCATGCTTGATCCGTGTCTAAGAATTTTTTCTTACAATACAGGGCGCGACCCTGAAAGACTGCAAATGAAGTATGCCAATATGCGGCAAAACGCGTTTGTTTTCCTGCGTGGCAGCTGCCATCTCTTTTATGACCGTTTGGCAGAAGACAAGGCGGTGTTGCGCACGCCACTGGTATGGTGTTGTGGGGATTTGCATCTGGAAAATTTTGGCACCTATAAAGCTGACAACCGGCTTGCCTATTTTGATATCACTGACTTTGATGAGGCAGCCCTGGCACCGCTTGCATGGGATTTGCTGCGCTTCGTGACCAGTGTGCAAGTGGGGGCGCAAAGCCTGGGACTGAACAGGCCTCAGGCAAAAGCACTCGCCGAAAGCTTTTTAATATCCTACAAAAGGACATTATGTTCAGGCAAGGGCTACTGGGTGGAAAGGGATAATGCTGATGGACTGGTTGGCAATCTGTTGGAAAAATTGCGTAGCAGGCAAAGAGCGGAATTTCTGGCGCAGCGTACTGTATTGAAAGGGAGTCGCAGGCGTTTGCGTATTGACGGCAAGAAGGCATTGCCAGTCACCACTGAACAGCGTGAGATAGTGACGAGCTTCTTTGAAGACTATGCTACCCGTCAAAGTAATCCACAGTTCTTCAAGGTACAGGATATTGCCAGACGTATCGCAGGCACAGGCAGTCTTGGTGTGGATCGTTACATCGTTCTTGTGCAAGGCAAGGGTGGGCCAAATGGTCATTACTTGCTGGATTTGAAAGAAGCATTGCCTTCGTCGTTGGTGACACACCTGAAAACAAAACAGCCAAAATGGAAGTCAGAAGCCGAGCGCGTGGTTGCTTTGCAGCGACGTCTGCAAGCCGTATCCATGGCTTTTCTACAGCCTGTTCGTTTGGGAAAAAAAGCTTATATCCTGCGTGCACTGCAACCTACAGAAGATCGCGTCAATCTTGATCATTCACTTTGTTCCCTGAGTGAGCTGGAAAATGTCATGCAACTAATGGGGTGTATCGTTGCCTCTGCCCACATCCGTGGCTCTGGCAGGCAGGGATCGGCAATTAATGATGAACTGATTGCATTTGCAGAAAAGAATAAATGGATTAATGTCATCCTGAATCATGCAACACTCTGTAGCAAACAAGTCAACAAGGACTGGAAGGCATATAGCAAGGCATTTGATCTCGGATATTTCAAGTCTTCCGTTTAATTCATCAATAGGACTTACGCAAAATTGTCCCAGCAAGGCTGTCGCTTTTAGGAAACCTCCCTTGCAAGGGAGGTTCGTTACGTCGGCAGGCAACATGTTGCCTGAAACCCCCGACTACACCTGTCGCTTTTAGGAAACCTCCCTTGCAAGGGAGGTTCGTTACGTCGGCAGGCAACATGTTGCCTGAAACCCCGACTGCACCTGTCGCTTTTAGGAAACCTCCCTTGTAAGGGCGGTCCGTTTCGTTGACAGACAATGTATTGTCTGAAACTCCGACTGCACCTATCGCTTTTAGGAAACCGCTCTTGTAAGGGCGGTCCGTTTCGTTGGCAGACAATGCATTATCTGAAACCCCGACTGCACCGTAGCGACGAAGACAGTACTTTGGTACGCGGCTCCTGGGAGAGGAGCTGTAACGCAACTGGGGCGGTTTTGCGTAAGGCCTAATAAAATCTGCATGGACTGTTGCAGTAGCTAGTCCATCGACTTATCTCTTTCTCCTTCCCCGGGCGTCAGTTCCTGCTTTGCGGCACCACTCCCCCAATGTTGCCTCATGGAAATTTCTATACTTTATGTTACAAACCGCCCTTTGTAGCTAATATATCTGTTAATCTGCCCCATCCAAAAATCCATTTAATGGCCATAAAATAGTTTTATATAACTGGTATCACACTATTTTCTGTTAATTTTGTGCAAATTGATGACAAAATGACGACAAAATTGCTATTGCATACTACTGCTATTTTCGGATACATTAGGTTACATCAATATACGATAAGATACAGATGGTGCAGTTGTGAATATTTTGAATTGGCGAGAGGTATGGCATGCCTACCAGTCTCATGAAAAGCCCACCGTAATACAGGCCCGGCCGTCGGCATCAGCGCTGAATAGCTTGCGTTGGGCCATGTATTTGCGTCTGACAGACAGCAATAGTCATTTCAAGAGTAAATGTCTGTTCTTGCTGCGTAGCTGCTTGCGTCCCCGCACCAGTCTGGATTGGTACGCTTATCTGCACCAGACTGATCTGCGTAAGGTCGTAAGCAAGGACGTTGCTTTGCTGGACGCCATACATCGCCCCTTCTTTGATCGCAACATCGGCACGGAGGCACGTTTGTCTCTAATGCAGAATCATTTTCATTTGTCTGGCGTTTTGTTTGGCAAAAGCCAGGCGCAAGACCTGCTGGCAGGTAAGGCTTTTGATATTGCCAGCCTGCAGGGCAAGAATCAGGACCAATACCGCCTGAGCCTGTTCCGCTGCAATTCATTCAAGCGTGAAGGTGGGTTGACACTGGGCTTGTTTCAGGGTGCGCATTTGCTGCAATGCCTGAGCTTTTCCTTTGATCGCCATCATCAGCAACTGTCAATACGTGTGGGTGGCATACAGTCCTGCAAGCAAGATGCGCGAGAATTGATACGTAGCTGTACCAAGAGTCTGCACGGAATACAGCCGCGTTTGCTGCTGATAGAAGCCTTGCGCTGCATAGCGCAGGAATTGAATTGTGCGACCATAGAATGCATCGCCAAAAAGAATCATATCTATCAGTCATGGCGCTACCGGTTCAGTAAGTGTATCAAGGCAGAATACGATGCTTTATGGCAGAGTGCTGGCGCGGTACCTCACAGCAACGGCAACTATCTGTTACCACTAAGTGTAGAAGAGAAACCCTGGTCAGCCCGACCTAGCAATAAGCGCAGTGAATACCGTGCACGCGATGTACTGACAGCGGACATGCGCAAGGAAATTGCACAAAGTCTGGCCGCAGCCTGATTTTACGCCCGCTTGGTATTGCGAATATCTGCCAACAAGCTGGTTACATTAACCGGACTTACGCAAAACCGCTCCAGCTGCATTGCAGCGCCTGGCAGTACTTTTAGTACTGCCTTCGTCGCCGCACCTTGCTGTAACAATTTTACGTAAGTCTTAATTACGTGATTTTCGTCCGATTCCAGCTAAAAACCTGAAATGCATGCAGGTCAGAGCGTACTCCCCGCTGTGCGAATAAGGTATGTTAAGCAACAGGGAGCATGCTGAGCTTTCAGTCAAAACTTACCAAAAATCATCTTTCCGCTCTGCTTCTCCTTCAATATCGTGTAAACTTAAATACTAGACAAGATACAAGAACTCATTTCGTCATAAGGGATGAGTGTGAATAATGTATCCGATCGTCAGTTACCAGAGGGTTTGCCTCATAATGCGCCAAGTGTTGCATTGTGCCTTAAACGGAGATAGAGCTTGATGAGCGCTCAGCAGGAGCCGCCGCTGACAGTAAACACACAGATACAGGCCTGCCTGCTGTACTTTGTGCTGGCCGTAGCGGGTATGTTGTTGTCTCGCAGCGCAGAGAATGTTGCCATTCTTTGGTATGCCAATGCGGTTGCGGTTGCTTATCTGTGCGATCAGCCGCTCCGGCGTAACTTGCCTCTTTTGTTTTTTTTCGTGATGGCTAATTTCGGGGCCAATCTGTTGCTAGGCAGTGGCTGGCTGCTCTCGGGATTTTTTGCTGTAGCAAATGGAATAGAAATTCTGTTGGTCTGTTACACCTTGCGCAGTGCTGACCTGGTAGCTGACTTTGATAAATCCGGCAGCAAGCTGATGAAACTGATCGTACTGGGATTCTTCCTGCCCTGTGCTTGTAGTGCCACTATTGGTGCGGCAATGGCTTCGTGGATTGGATTGGGAAGCTTTAGCCGGATTTTTCCGACCTGGTATGTGGGTGCTTCACTGGGCCTGGCTTTGATATTCCCAATGATGCGTATGGCCATGCGTAAGACGGGGGCTGCCTGGTCAGAACACATTCATTGGTTCAGATTTGTGCGCTATGCCTTGCCAACCATTGCCATGGTGTTTGTGGCGCTGACATTTTTGCCATTCCCCTTTGTGTATGTGCTGGTGGCACTTACTTTTGGCATACAAAAGCTTACTTACGAAGAATCTCATTTGCTGATTGTGTTGGCGATTACCAGTCTGGGACTGATGATTTCGCTGGGTAACTTCGTGACACCTGACATGGTATCCAATTGGCAGCTTTTTCTGGTGTATCTACCAGTGCTGATTACTGCCATTCCACCGATGCTGATGTCTGCCAGCCTGAACGAAGGGCGCATTAAAGAGGCGGAGCGCCTGCAATTTGCTGTCGAATTATCAAACAGCCAGGCTGCGCTGCAAACGGTAATTGATCACATGCAAGCCATGATTGGTTACTGGGACATCGATTTGAAAAACCGTTTTGCCAATGGAGCATATAAAAAATGGTTTGGCATTGATGCAGATGCCATGCCCGGCATGCACTTGCGTGAGGTGATCGGAGAAGAAAGTTTCCAGCAGAGCTGGTTTCATATACAGGCAGTCCTGCTAGGTGATGCACAATTATTTGAGCGCACGATCATCGATACCGTAGGGGAAAAAAAACATGCATTGATTTCTTATATTCCGCATGCTTTGGATGGAGTGGTCCACGGTTTCTATACCTTTGTCACAGACATTACCCAGTTGCGGCAGGCACAAATGCAAGAGATACTGGCGCGCGCCAAACTCACCAGCATGTTTGAAGCTGCTAGCGAATTTGCCATCATTGCGACCGATACTGTAGGTAATATCCAGATTTTCAGTAAAGGTGCCGAGCGCCTGTTGGGTTACCGGGCTGATGAAATCATTCAGCAGCAAGCTTCGGTGGATATTTATGTGCCAGAAGAGATCCTGCAGCGCGCTCAGGTGCTGAGTGCCGAACTGGGTTACCCGGTTTCTGGTTTTGAAGTCTTTGTTGCCAAGGCACGCATGGGGCAGTCTGAGGTGCAGCAATGGACTTATGTTACCAAGAATGGCCAATATGTACCTGTCAGCCTGGTGGTAAGTGCAATACGTAACGACAAGAATGAGATAGAGGGTTTTCTTGGCATCGCCTCAGATATCAGTCGCCAGAAACAACTGGAGTCGTCGCTGATTGCAGCAAAAGAACAGGCAGAAATGGCCAGCCGCGCCAAATCCGAATTTCTGGCAAACATGAGCCACGAAATCCGCACCCCCATGAATGCCGTGCTGGGTATGAGCTATTTGCTCAACAAGACTGAACTGTCTGCCGTGCAAAGAAATTACTTGAATATGATACGGTCTTCAGGACAATCCCTGCTTAGCATACTGAATGATATTCTGGATATTTCAAAAATTGAGGCCGGTCGTATCGAATTATCGCCCACACGTTTTTTCCTGAAAGATGTGCTGAGTGCCCTGGCCAATATGATGTCGGTCAATGTGGGTGAAAAAAATCTGGAACTCTCTCTGGGCATCGACGCCGGTGTACCCGCAGAAATGATAGGCGATGCCCTGCGCCTGCAGCAGATATTGATCAACATCATTGGCAATGCCATTAAATTCACAGAGAGTGGCGAAGTATCTCTGCTGGTGCAACTGGAACAAAGTGAAGTAACAGATAAATACCCACTGTTCATGCAGTTCATCGTGCGTGATACGGGTATAGGAATGTCAGCTGAGCAAATCAGCAGGTTATTTAATGCATTTGAACAGGCCGATGCATCGACCTCTCGCCGCTTTGGCGGAACCGGCCTGGGGCTGGCTATTTCGCGCCGTTTTGTCGAATTGATGGATGGCTCTATTGAGGTAAGCAGCGTAGAAGGGCAGGGGACAGAATTTCGCGTCAACATTCCCATGCTGCCGGTACCAAACGATGTTGGTAATGATGTTCATTCGAATCAACAGCAGATGCTGGGGGGGCTGCGGCACGAGCGGAACAACTTGCAACATATCAAGAGAATACTGGTAGTCGATGACAACATCACCAGTCGTACTTACATTGCCAAGACCATACAGGCCTGGGGTTGGCAGGCAGATACAGCCGCATCAGGGGTAGAAGCCGTACAAAAAGTCAGTGCACAGAATAATACTGAGACAGCTTATAACGCCATCCTGATTGACTGGCACATGCCAGTGCAGGACGGTCTGGAAACCGTGCAGGCACTTGACAAACTATTGACGGATGCCCAGTTGTCGCAAGTACCGTTGATATTGATGAGCAGTGCGTATGATCGTAGCGCCTTGGTACTGGAAGGCAGCCAGCGCAAGCCAGATGCCATCTTGTTGAAACCCGTTACAGGGTCAAGCTTGTATGATATTTTGCAAGAGACTTCTGCGCAAACCAAAGGCGCTGCAGGAATCAGGCAGATGCCGGTCACTGGTCAGATCAGACACGGAAGTTTCACTGGTGCTCGTGTCTTGTTGGTGGAAGACAATAAGTTCAACCAGATCGTTGCTGCAGAAATTCTGGAGCAGGCCGGTATCAATATAGAAATTGCCAATAACGGCAGTGAGGCAGTGGAGTTACTGAAAACTTCGTCTGATCGCTTTGATCTGGTACTGATGGACGTGCAAATGCCCATCATGGACGGCTGGACAGCGACTGAAGTACTGCGTAAGGAATACGCCCTGCAACTCCCGATACTGGCGATGACTGCAGGCGTCATGCAAGCCGAGCGTGAGCGCTGTCTCAGCGTTGGCATGAATGATCTGATCTTCAAACCGATCGATGTTGAGCAGATGATGACCGCACTGGCCCGTCATCTGCCCCAGCATGCAGCCAGTTCCCGCCAGGTATTACCTGTACCGGAGCCAATGGACAATGCTGCTGGAATACCGCAAGGTATATTTGACCCCGTCAAATTACTTTCTCTGGCCAAAGGCAACCCTGCCATCATCAAGACACTGCTGACCGCCATTGAAAATATGATAGGGGCAGCGCAAGCCGAGTTTCGCAATGCAGATAATTGCTGGCGTGACGGTAATACGGCACAAGCTGCCCGCATTTTGCATACCTTGCGCGGCAGTATTGGCACATTGGGGGCCAATGATTTTGCACAAAGCGCACTGAATCTGGAAAACGCCATGAACACTAATCAGCAAGGTCAGATTGGAAATTTGTTCATAGTGGCCAAAACCAAACTGGACCAGGTTGTTGTCGCGGTGAGTCAATGGCTGAAGACGCAACGTCAGGGCGATGTAGTTGAGCAACCCGGCACAGCAAAAATAAAACCTGACCGGTTGAAGCTGGACGAACTTAAAACCTTGCTACAGGCACAAAATATGCGCGCCAGTGAAATACATCAGGAAATGCGCACTAGCCTGTCTGCCTGTCTGACAGATGAACTGGCTGAAAAGCTGGATACAGCAATGGCGCAACTAGATTTCCAGGTGGCGCTTAACATCTTGCAGCAGCACGAATTTTAATTTTATTGCCCGATAAATATTTTTTTATGTATTATTAGGGCTTACGCAAAATCGTCCCAGCAAGGCTATCGCTTTAGGAAACCTCCCTTGCAGGGGAGGTCCGTTACGTCGGCAGGCAATATATTGTCTGAAACCCCGACTACACCTATCGCTTTAGGAAGCGTCCCTTACAGGGGAGGTTTGTTCCGTCGGCAGACAATGTATTGTCTGAAACCCCGACTACACCGTAGCGACGAAGGCAGTACGAACAGTACGCGGCTCCTGGGAGATGAGCTGCAACGCGGTTGGGGCGGTTTTGCGTAAGTCCTAATTATGTGTTTCTTGCTATGCTGACTTAACTCATTTTATTGTTCATCTTTTCATCTGATTCCCATTTGCGAAATGAGTCCCGGAGTAAAACCATGATCAGCCAGGATATGACATTTTAAGGCCATGCCGACAATCAAACCCCTGGAAGTATTTCCAGGCAATCTCTCCGTACCGTCAAGACGCCCACGCGTCCTGATTGTTGACGACCAGACCATTAATATTCAAACCCTGTACCAGATATTCTCTGAGGACCATGACGTATTCATGGCAACCACAGGTCAGAAGGCACTGGAATTTTGTCGGCAGACCCCACCAGACCTGATTCTGATGGACATCATCATGCCGGAAATGGATGGCCTGGAAGTATGTCGCCTCCTGCAAGAGAATGAGCATACCGCCGACATCCCTGTACTGTTTGTGACCGCGCAAAGCAATCCGGATGAAGAGTCACGTGCCTTGATGGCTGGTGGCATGGATTTCATCAGCAAGCCAGTGAATCCCGACGTGGTGCGTGCCCGTGTCAAAACCCATATCACTCTGAAATTGCAGCGCGATCTGTTGCGGAAACTGGTTTTTACCGACCCTTTAACCGGGCTTGCCAATCGCCGCAGTTTTGATGAATCCTTTGATCGTGAATGGCGGCATTGCCAGCGCTATGGCAAATCGCTGGCGATTTTGATGCTGGATATTGATTATTTTAAGAAGTATAACGACCACTATGGACATCAAGAGGGAGATCAGTGCCTGGCTGCGGTAGCGGCCAGCCTGCAGGCGAACTTAGGTCGGCCACATGACGTGGTTGCCCGTTTTGGCGGGGAAGAATTCATTTGCCTGATGTCTGAATGTGAATTGTCTGGTGCCGCCAGCAAGGCGGAAAGCCTGCGTCATACTGTCATGGCGATGGCGATACCCCATCTGGGGTCACAAGTTGCACAAGTGGTCACGCTCAGCATAGGGGTAGCGGCCGTCGTTCCAGATGACAGGCATAGCAAATCGGCCCTCATTGCTGCTGCTGACGCAAAACTCTATGAAGCCAAACACAATGGCCGCAATCGCGTGGTAGCCTGAGAGAAACCTGATTATCTTGCAGCCTCAGTTGAGTCTTTCCATCATTTGATTCTCATTTTTTTCAACGTACTTTACCTGAGTGCTTTGTATCTTCTGGTGCTGGCAAGAGATTACTCTGCAGTGCCTCCTCCAGGCGTTTGCCCTCACGATATGAAAGATCAGATGATTTGCCATTGATCAGGCGACTAATGGTGGCCTGGTTGACTCCAGCGATAGCAGCGACTTCTGCCTGACTTTTTCCATGAGCCAGCAGGGCCAGTGCAAGATTTTTGGATGAATTCATGTTAATACAATTATATGCCAATCTAAAATAAAACAACACTGTTTCGTTTTATTTACTTGCAATTTCTATGCATTAATGCATAATCCGGGCATGGACGCTAAAACAAACATCAAATACTTACTGGAGCGATCGGGCATGAACCCGACCTCGTTGGCAGCTGCGCTGGAAAAACTCTTTCCGGCGGATAAATGGGTGCCACAGGCAACCATTTTCAGGATAGTCGAGGGAATTACCAAAGACCCGCGCACGTCTTCGCTGATGCCTATCGCTGAATACTTCGGCGTCAATATCTCTGACTTGCGCACCAAAGATTTGCGCACCATGGAAGAGCACATGCCCCGCATGCACGATGAAGGCGGTATTGCCTGCATCAACTACTATTCTGCTAAAGGCTCTTGTGGTGGTGGCGCCCATAATGAAGATGCTGAACCCAAGGGGCAGCTCATCAAAGAAGCCAGCTTCTTCAAGAAATATAATGTCAAGCCAGAAAACCTGGCCGCCATTTATGCCGATGGCAGCTCCATGGCTGATTTTATCGTCGATGGCGACATGGTCATCATCGACAAGACCAAGACTGAACCACAGAGCGGCAAGATCTTTGCCATTCAGCACCCCGATGGCTTACGCATCAAGCAACTGCGCCGCGAAATAGATGGCACCTGGGTGCTGGAAAGCCGTAACCCTGATAAACGCAATTACCCGGATGAACGCATCACCCCTGAAAATGTAGGTTTACTGAAGATATTAGGGCGTTTTGTCTATCGCCAGGGCGGCTAAGGCATGGCTGCTGTCTGATAAAGGCAGCACATTAGCAATCTATACGAAGTCGCATTAATTGCCATGTCAACTAAACACCATGCCAGTCATAGGCTGTTTGCGGTGTTTGCGGTGTTTGTGGCTAGTATATTGATTGTTATTGATGGCTTTTGCCGCTGGATTCAACAATATTGTTTGCGCCGCGTTTGCCCAACTGGCTGGAAAAAGTAATCACAAACAGCAGCAGAGCTTGTTTCAATAAGAGATTTTTCATAATGTTTTTCCGGTTTCAGATCAATACTGACGATGAAATTCAGCAAGATGAAACGCCAGGGTACTCATCGCCAGAATGAGCCAAGGATGGATAAAGCCAGAAACGGGCATACCACAAGCTTTGTAAGCAACTGGAGCGGGTGAAGGGAATCGAACCCTCGTATGAAGCTTGGGAAGCTGCCGTTCTACCATTAAACTACACCCGCAATCCCCACATTCTACGCGGGTTTTACAGGTGTTTGCAATCTGCCAAAATGCCTATTGTGATAGAGCTGATGAATGTGATCAAAAGCAATCTCGGTAGATCAATTCCTCTGCTGATTTCAATTTGGTATAGATACCGGCTGTCGGGGAATTATCTTATTTTTTAGCGATAAGTACATCTCATAATTACAATGATTAATCAAGTAATGTTGGGCTAGTGAAGCACTAGCCCAAGCGCGCTATTCGCTATTTTTTCATTATCATCGGCATCGTTCAATTCTTTGGTCCGACCAGTGCAAACTTGCAGTCCTGCGGATCGGTTGCATGAATGATCCAGCCACCACCTGGTACCTGTTGCGGGCCAAAGCTTACGGTGCCGCCCGCAGCGACTACTCTTTCCATGGCCGCTTCTATATTGTCAACGCAAAAATAATAAAGCCACATAGGTGTCTGGCATTCTGGAGACATAGTCATCATGCCGCCTATGTCGCCGGAACCCGCGCTAAAAACGTGATAGGTTCCCATTGGCCCCATATCCATGCTGTTGGTGTTGGTCCAGCCAAATTGTTCAGAATAAAACCGCAATCCGGCTTTGCCATCGCTGGTTTGCAATTCGTTCCAGCTGCAATGACCTGGAACGCCCTCTGCATAAGCAGTGCTCTTTCCCTCGCCGTTAGGAGTCATGATATAAAAGCCAGCTCCCTGTGGATCGGTCATTCGTGCAATGCGCCCCACATTGGGAATATCAGTTGCCGGCCATTGGACTAGTCCTCCGACTGCAGTAATCTGCGTGACCGCTATATCAACATCCGGCACATTGATATAGCCAAACCAGATCGGCTTCATTCCCAGTGAGATGGCCTCTGTCGGGATGGCCATGATGCCACCTATTCCCTCATCTTTTGCCATCAGAATGCGATAGTTTATGTCGGCTTGGCCGGAATCCGTTGCTTTCCATCCCACCACATGTCCATAAAATTTTTGCGCTGCGTCAACGTCAGTTGTCATCAGCTCATACCAAATGAAATTACTTGTCATCATCCTTCTCCTTAAGTTGTTGCGTGTTGAACAAAAACTCAAAATATCGACGCAAATGCTTGATACTGTCGAGAGCGATGCCTGGATCATCCTTGGCTTTGGCGAGGATGAACGCCCCTTGCAACACGGCTTGGGTATGCAGCGCCAGACTCTTCGCTGTTAGCCGTTTATCTACCTGTTTTCCTGGTAACGCTTCTGCAATGTCGTTCACCAGTGTTTCTGCATGATCCGTAATGCTGGCGTAGCAGGCATCCCGGATTGTCGGGTTTGTTTGAAAAACTTCCTGTGCCATCGTTCCTGCCAGGCAAGTAAACTCAGCAATCGTGCCTTGAATGATTTGACCACGGAAATCTATATAGCCAAGTACTCGATCACATGCATTTGCGTGTTGGCGATAAGGTGCTGTTGAAAAAAGCGCATTTGCCCTCTCGGTCCAGTATTCAGCTGCTGCCACGGCCAACTCTTCTTTGCTTTTGAAATAATGGAAGAACGCACCCTTAGTGACACCAGCGACACTGCATAGGTCATCTACTGTTGAGCAGGAATAACCTTTTTCACGGATAACTTGCACAGCCGCGACCAGTAACTTGGTACGTGCAGTACTTTTTAGAGATGGGTGAAGATTTGTCATTTTTAAACAATACCAACCAGTCGGTATGTTGTCAATAATAATATAAGTAATTGCATTTGATTAATATTTATTTGGGCATATGCCAGCTGCATCAGCAGCCTTTTTAAGTCACGGTATTTCGGAAAATGCGATGGTTGATAACTCTATGATTACCTTGAAGGTCCCAATGACGATAGGGATAACCTGTGCCAATTGGTGTTTGCGAACGGATATTTTTTCGCACGCATTGTCGACGTGCTGTAGCACAGCTGCTTGTATTTTAAAAACTCGTGAAATATAATTCTCTTTATGAGATTTTTGTCTCATTTAATTCGTGACCTGATTTCTTGAAAGGACCCATCCTCATGCTACTTACACCAGAAGAAATGGACCACAAGCTCGATGAGCATTTTGGCTTCGAAGCACGTGACGATGTCGCGGGTGTCTTGCGCACCCTGACACCGGAAGTTGAGCACGACGTGGTCGGCTGGCCAACTGGGCCGAGCCACGGTCGTGAAAACGCACGGCCATTCTATGAAGCACTTTTTGCTGATCTGTCTCACGGTGAGGTTATGTCACTGCGGCGACTCTACGGCAAGAATTTCATGGTTGATGACTCCTTGTGGAGCGGGCAGGCACCCGGTCGTCCATTCGGGTTGGAGGGACGGGGGAGGCCATTGAGCTTCCGGTTGTTGCATGTCATCGAATTTTCAGACGAGGGCCAGATCAGTCGTGAGAATGTCTGGGTTGATATGGCCGCCATCGTCCAACAACTGCCGCAAACTGCTTCTCCGGTATGATGGACAAGGACTTGCGCCACCAGCAGAAACAACGCACTCGCCAGGCATTGCTGCAGGCTGCGGCCGATCTGATGTCGCGTGGTGGACGGCCGACACTGGAGGAAGTCGCGGCACAGGCCCTGGTCTCACGCGCCACGGCCTATCGTTACTTCCCTAAAGTCGAAGCACTCTACCTGGAAGCTTCGATTGATGTCGATACGCCGGATGCACAGCAGGTGCTGGCCGGTGCACCTGCGGAAAACCCAATCGCACGACTGGAACGCGTCGATGACGCATTGTATGCGATGACCATGGCTAACGAGGTGTCGCTGCGTCTGATGTTGGCGCAATCGCTGGAGCTCAGCGCGAGGGGGGAAACCGACGCGCAATTGCCTGCGCGCCAGAACAGGCGCACGCCACTGATAGAGGCTGCACTGGCACCGGCGAGCGAGCGCTTTGCACCAGCGGCGTTGAAACATCTCAAACATTCCCTGGCCCTGGTAATGGGGCCGGAAGCAATGATCGTCTTCAAGGACGTGCTTCGGCTCGATGACGCCGAGGCACGCAAAGTCCGGCGCTGGGCCATCCGGGCCTTAGTCGCCGCAGCGGAAAGGAATACAACATGAATAGTTTTTGGAAATATACGGCTTGTCTGGTTTTTGCCAGTACTACAGTTGCGGCAGTAGCACAAACCGCCGGGATACGGGCCAATCAGTTGCAGCATGGTCGCTATCTGATCCAGGTATCCGGCTGCAACGACTGCCACACACCGAACTATGGTATGAAGAACGGCAAGGTCGAAGAGCGTCTCTGGCTCACAGGTGACGGTCTGGGCTGGTCCGGTCCGTGGGGCACAACGTATGCCACCAATTTGCGGCTGCTCTTTGCGGGAATGAGCGAACAGCAATGGTTGCAACATGCGCGCACCATGGAACCGCGTCCGCCGATGCCCTGGTTCAACGTCCGCGCGATGAGCGATGCAGATCTCAAGGCCATCTATGCCTATACACGGTCACTGGGGCCAGCTGGTGTACAGGCGCCTGCCTATGTGCCGCCAGGTGCAAAGGTTGAAGGGCCAGTAGTTCAGTTTCCGTAACCACAGATGCCATCAGCGAGGTTTGGGGACACAGGCAGCATGACAGAGCGACCCTGTCCTCGCTCATCAATGGAAGTGAATTCATAAGTCTTATCAAGAATGCTGATGTCCTATCCGGCTAAGTTCATCATGTAATCTGGCACCTTTAGTCATGCACAAGCAACACTTGATATCCAGAGCTGATACTTAGCCAGTTTTCTTCCAACCCCAAGATCAATGCATATACGCTGAGCTTCCTGCTGGCAGCTGTTCGGACTACAGATGTCAGGTGCAAAGCAATTTCTTTCCGCATATGATAAATTCTGAACCTGTACCGATTTTCGCGTCACTTGCTTGTTGACTTTTAGCTCATAACAATGACCGCCACTACAACCTATCACTCCATATTCGCTACACCTGATGTTGTTATCTAGCGGCATCTGCGTGTCGTTGCCGGTCTTGGCGCCAAAACAGCGAAAGTTGCCGAGCATGGTTTGTCAGGTGCTCTGTTTGCTGCACAGATTATGCAAGGCGATATGGCGGTGGGCATGGGGTTTCTGATCGGCGACAGCGGTTGTTTTATCCGGTAGTGAATATTGCCATGCTACCCGAACATCAGAGGTGTGGCCTGGACAAGATCATGCGTGAGATCGCAGTATATTAATCAGCACGTGCTTGATAATACCTATGTCAGTCTGATTGCAGACGGGCAAGCACGAGATCTGTATGCACAGTTTGGATTTAAGCATACTGCACCGCGTTCAGTCGCCATGGCGATCAAGGTCGTATGTGCGTGTGACTGATGTCCTTATTCTTAACCAATGAACTTAGCTTGAACTCTATGGAAAAATTTCTGGCAAGCAGCACCTATATTGATTGGGAACACCCGGCGGTGCTACGGCAGGCGCAGCTATTGGCGAATGGTAGCCAGGATGTGGAGGCGATAGCCCGCAACTGTTTTCATTTCGTTCGTGACCAGATCAAACATAGCTGGGATTATCGCCAGAACCCCGTCACCTGCAAGGCTTCTGACGTGCTGGAACATGGCACCGGCTATTGTTATGCCAAAAGTCATTTGCTTGCTGCGCTGCTCAGGGCAAATCAGATACCTGCCGGCCTTTGCTACCAGCGCTTGACGATTACTGATGAACCTCCATATTGCCTGCATGGCCTCAATGCCGTGTATTTGCCAGTGCATGGCTGGTACAGGATAGATGCGCGCGGCAATAAACCGGGTGTCGATGCTGCATTTTGCCCGCCAACTGAACAACTGGCGTTTGCCATCGTGAAAGAAGGGGAAAAAGATTTCGATCATATCTGGGATGTGCCGCATCACGCAGTGGTGAATGCATTGACAAGTTGTGCCACGGTAGAGCAGGTCATCGAAAACCTGCCTGATATTGAGCCCGGCACTGAACTGCAATAACAGGTTGAGTAATAATTATTATTGGAATTACTGGATTACCCACATGACACGAATTTATCCTTCCCCTGAAGTTGTAGTACAGCGTCAGTTGGACGCCTACAATGCCCGCGATGTTGACGCCATCATGAAAACCTATGCGACGAATGCCCAGCAATTTGAATTTCCTGGCAAGTTGCTTGCCAGTGGGCATGCTGAAATCCGGGAGCGTTTGGCCATACGCTTCAAGGAGCCCAATCTGCATGCAAAATTGGTCAGACGTGAAGTAATCGGCAATATTGTTATTGACTATGAAGATATTGCCCGTACTTTTTCTGAAGGCACCGGGCGCATAGAGATGATTGCCATCTATGAAGTCAGGGAAGGGCTGATACAAAGCGCATCTATAGCCATTGGGGCCAAGACACTGGATAGCTAGAACGCATCTCGACCCTATTGATGAAATGAGTTCTGGCGTCTTTATGCCAGGTGGGCAGGCATAGGCTGTAAAATGGCGTTATCCCCATTTATTTTCGAATCGCCATGGCTCGCCTGCAACTGCATTTTCCTGAAGACCAGTATTACTATTCAACCCAATTGACGGTACGCGTTACGGACATCAATGGTGCGAATCATCTGGGCAATGATTCCATGATCTCCATGATTTCAGAAGCCCGTGCGCGTTTCCTGTATGAATTCGGGATACGTGAAACCGCAAGCGGTGGCAGTGGCATTATCGTGACAGATCTGGCAACCACTTATAAAGCAGAAGCCCATGCGCGTGATCAGTTACTGTTTGAAGTCGGCGTCATGGATTTCAACCAGTATGGTGGCGACATCACTTTTCGTATCACGCGCCCAGCAGACCAGAAATTGGTCGCCATGGCAAAGTCAGGTTTTGTATTTTTCGATTATCAGGCTGGCCGGGTCGTGGACATGCCCGAAGATTTCAGGGCAAAGTTTGAACGGGTGAATTATCTTGCCTGATCCATGCTTACATGGATTCTTTGCCAGGTAATTTCTTACTGAGTGCATCCTGGCAAGCCATATACCATCGCCAGCGGGTACGCATCAAGGCATACAGCATTTGATATTCTTCCTCTTCTGCACTGCTGCGTGAGTTCTGTTCAAACAGTTGCACAAAGCGCAGCGAAATCACATTGGGGTTTGCTGCTTCTTTAGTCAGTTGAATTTCCCGCAGCAGATAGCGTTTTAGTTTCATGTATGCTTTACCTGAGATCTACGTGTTGACAGATGCCAGATCCATTATTGCGGCAGGTCGGCTACATCATCGACCGGGAACCTGATCGAAGAGCGCAACAGGTGGCCCATGGGCATGTTCAAATTGATTGCTTGTGGCGGGATGGGGCGCTGAAACCATTTCTCGTAGATTGCCTGAATTTCGCCATCTAGCATGACGCGGCTCAATTCACGATTCACTACTTTTTTAAAAGCGGCATCATTTTTTCGAATGACGATGGCATAAGGCTCTGTTGACAGTGAATCACCTACCACCTGGAAATCTGCAGGATTTTTAGCCGATGCTTTCAGGCCGAACAGCAACACATCGTCCATGGCGAAGGCGGCCGCCACTCGTTGTTCTACCATGCCAAAACCTTCTGCATGGTCCTTGCTTTCCAGCAGCTTTAAATTGAGTGAACGAATTTGTCCGCGGTCAGACAGCGTCTTTGCGTTGGTGGTACCTTTGGTGGTGACTACAGTCTTGTCACGCAAGTCTAACCAGTTTTTAATACCTGAATCTGTTCTTACCACCATTTTTGAGCTGGCAATAAAATACGCAATACTGAAATCGACCTGTTGCCGGCGTTCTGGCGTATTGGTGGTGGAACCGCATTCCATATCAGCGTCGCCGTTGGCAATCATTTGCAGGCGGTTGGCGGGTGTCACAGCGACATATTTTACCGCCAGCGTTGGCAATTTTAATTCACGTTTGATCGCATCTACGACTTTCATGCACAAGTCGATGGAATAACCTACTGCTTGCTGGTGACCATCCAGATAGGAAAATGGTATCGATGATTCACGGTGTGCAACGATAATGGTTTTTCGGTCACGTATCGTGCTCAAGGTATCCATGGCATTGGCCATGACGGGAAGTGCAAATACAAGCAGGGCAGCGGTTTTCAGGACAAGGGTTCGCACAAATATCTCCGTCAATAGAAATGCTGAAGCGGCAGCGCTCTGGATCAATGATGCTGGCTGCTGATTTCGGAACGCGCTATGCAACTGCGCGCCAGTATGGTGGTGGGGTCCAGCAAGGCAACCTGTGATCCAGCCACCGGAAAAGCCAGGTCCTGCTTTAGCAGCAAGGGCAATTCGGTGCAGCCAAGCACGATGACTGTGGCGCCTCTTTGTACCAAGTGTAATAAGGCGGTCATCAAATCCTCCCGGCATACGCCATCGGTATAGCCCGCCTTGATACCTTGCGGGCCGTAGATGGCATTCATAACCCCGGCCTGGTGTGTGTCGTCAGGCACCAGCAATTCGAAAGCCTGCCCATCGGCTGCTTCATGATAAACGCGGCTGGCGATGGTTCCCGACGTGGCCAGCAGACCCACTTTGACTTCCGGTTCAAAATGCTGCCGGATATAGGCAACGGTCTCTTCCAGCATATTGATGATCGGTATCGACAGGTGGGCCTGTATCCTCTTGACATAGGCATGTGCCGTATTGCAAGGGATGGCGATGAGTGCCGCATCGTTATCTTCCAGTCGCTTGCAGGCGGCATACAGGGCAATGGTGGGGTCTTCACCATCGGCAATCAGATTGGCGGTTCTGTCCGGTATTTTTGGATTGTGTTCGACAATGATCTTGATGTGGTCCTGATCGCGTGATGCACTGGTGTTGTGGATGATTTTATTCATGAAATCAACCGTGGCGGCAGGGCCTACTCCTCCTACCACACCGATTTTAAAGCTGCGCGGGATAGGTTTCTCTCTGTTTCTTAATGCATAGTCGACATAGACCTGATTGGTGTCGACAATGGGAATGCCACGGCTGCGCAGTAAATCCGCAACGATGGCAATGTCAGTAGCGCCAGATACGATGACATCTGCACCACGATCCAGCAAATGTACACATGCCTGATGCAAGAGATCAACAGCATCCCCCCGCAAGTTACCTGCCTTGATGCCCTTGTCACCATAGATGGCATGCATGACGCAATTGGTTTGTATCGCATCTTCCGGGTAACTCAGGGTAATGTCATTACCTGAAAAAACGCTTTCAAAAAGCTTTTTGCTTTTGACATAATCGGATGCCAGGACACCGATATGGCAGGCACCGGCAAATTGTTCTTCCAGATGAAAACGCAAGGCATCCATGATATTGACGATGGGGGTTGTCACTTCAGTCTGTAGTTCCCGGATGAAGGTGTGGCTGATAAAGCAGGGCACCAGCACACTCTCGACATGGTGCTTTTCAAACTGCCTGATCATATCGAAAATGTATAATTTCCTTGCATTGAGATTGGGTTTTTCGCCACCTGAATTTTCATTGCCATCAAAGGGATGTTGCTCGAAAAATAATTCATAATTTTCAGAAATACCTTCCCTGGCCAGGCTTCTGACCAGTTTGAAATAAACGTCCACACCTGCCAGTGCACCTAAGCCACCTATAATGCCCAGACGGGTCTTGGGGTTTTGTATGTTCATGAAATTCTCGTTCACCAATTTATAGCGCTAAAGATAACCCAGTTGCGCTCCAAGATTATGCAAAATTGGTCTAGCTTTATGCCATTGCCACATAGATAGGTTTGTGGCATCGCATTTGGATGATCTGTAGATATACAATGGGCAGGCATGATTAATGCATTGTGTTGGGTGATCAAATAACTGGAACACGACGGGAATACAAATGGATATCAAATGGCTGGAAGATTTCTTGAGCCTGGCACAAACACGAAATTTTTCGCGCACTGCTGACGACAGACATGTAACTCAATCTGCACTTAGCCGTCGCATTCGCGCGCTGGAAGCATGGGTGGGAGCTGACCTGGTTGACCGCAGCACCTATCCACTCGTGCTGACGCCTGCTGGCAAGATATTCAGCAGTTCGGCCAGCGAAGCCATGCGATTGTTGAACGATTCCCGGGCACAATTGCGAGTGCGTGGTCCAGATGAAAATTTGTTACGCATTTCTGCCGGTCACACCTTGTCGCTGAATTTTTTCCCCATGTGGCTTAATGGTATGCGTTCTCAGGTCGGTGATATTCATGCCAGCATTTTGCCCGCCAACGTGCATGATTCTGTGCTTTCTCTGGTTGAAGGCAATTGCGATCTGCTTTTGTCTTACTACCATGCAGAATTGCCTGTTGAACTGGATGCTTCGCGCTATGCCTATGTCAGTCTGGGCAGCGAGGTGGTATTGCCAGTCTCGGTCCCTAATCGTGAAGGCGCACCAAGCTATTCTTTGCCCGGCAGCAAGATACATCCCATCCCATGTCTGACCTATATTAAGGCTTCATTCTTTGGGCGTGTAGTCGAGCGAATTTTGTCCAGGTCAGACCAGGTGTGTTATTTCAGTTGTGCGTATGAAAGTGACATGGCTGAATTATTAAAGAGAATGGCCCTGGCCGGCCACGGTTTTGCCTGGCTGCCAGAAAGCAGCATAGTCAGGGAATTGGCTGAAGGCAGGCTGGTACGGGCGGGTGGCGACCAATGGTCCATGACGATGGATATTCGTCTGTATCGCTCTATGGATAATAAAAACGCCGCGCTTGACAAGCTGTGGCAGCATTTGCTGAACCGTTGAAAGAAAATTCAGAGGCCGATATCAGCAAGGCAAGTCGAAGTTATTTCTATTTTTGAAATGACTTCCAACACAAAATCGCATGCATTCTGAATCGACATACATGTATTCCGAATCAGAATAGATTGATTCAAATTACTCCCTAGAATTCCAGGCATGGGATGTTTGTCGGGCGTTTGACCCGCAGGCATATGACCAGACATGCTTTATTCAGGAGGTAATTTTGTCTTCTCTTTCAACCAGGATCGAGCATGATTTGCTCGGTGACCGCGCAGTGCCAGCCGAAGCCTATTACGGCATTCACACCTTACGTGCCCTTGAAAATTTTCCTATTACAGGCATCTCTGTTGCCAGTTACCCAGATTTGATTGAAGCGCTGGCTATCGTCAAACAGGCAGCTGTACGAGCCAATCAGTCATTGGGATTAGTCAGTGACGAGCATGCATCGGCCATTACACTTGCCTGCGAACAAATTCGCCATGGACAATTCCATGCACATTTTGTGGTGGATGTCATACAGGGTGGTGCTGGCACATCCACCAATATGAATGCGAATGAAGTCATCACCAATATCGCACTCGAACATTTGGGTCATGCACGTGGCAGTTATGGAATCCTCCATCCTAACGAGCAGGTCAACCTCAGTCAGAGTACGAATGATGTGTACCCAACCGCATTGCGTATCGCTACCTACAAAGGCATTTTCCGCCTGATCGATGCGATGGAAATTCTGAAGGCTGCCTTTCAAAGAAAATCGCTGGAATTTAAAGACGTGCTGAAAATGGGGCGCACCCAATTGCAGGACGCAGTGCCAATGACGCTGGGGCAAGAATTCGGCACCTATGCCGTGATGATAGACGAAGACCAGGAACGCCTGCGGGAAGCCGCAAAGCTGATGTGTGAAGTGAATCTGGGGGCAACTGCAATTGGCACCGGGATCAATACTCACCCAGATTATGCCAGCCGTGTGTGTCAGGCCTTGCTGGAAATCAGCGGCGTACCCGTGACTACATCTCCCAACTTGATTGAAGCAACCCAGGACGTCGGTTCGTTCGTGCAACTGTCTGGTGTGTTGAAGCGCGTGGCGGTAAAGCTATCCAAAATTTGCAATGACCTGCGCTTGCTGTCCAGTGGCCCGCGTGCTGGTTTTGGTGAGATCAATCTGCCAGCGGTACAAGCTGGATCCAGCATCATGCCTGGCAAGGTCAACCCCGTCATTCCTGAAGTGGTCAATCAGATTGCCTTTGAAGTGATAGGTAATGATGTCACCATCAGTTTTGCTGCAGAAGCCGGACAATTACAACTGAATGCCTTTGAACCCATTATTGCGCATAGCCTGTTCAAAAGCGCTGCGCACCTGACCAAGGGTTGTCTGGTACTGGCGGAACGCTGTGTCGATGGCATCACTGCCAATCATCAGCGGCTGCGTGACATCGTTGAAAATTCCATCGGTATTGTTACTGCCCTCAATCCCTACATAGGTTATAGCGCGTCTACAGAGCTGGCACAAGAGGCGCTGTTGACCGGAAAAAGTGTCTATAGCCTGGTGCTGGAAAAACAGCTGCTAACGGAAATAGAGTTGGCAGAAATACTGCAACCAGACAGGCTTACCGCGCCGCGTCAGATGTTGGTACCAGAAGTGCCTTGATTCCTGGTTGTAACTCACATCAGTTTCCTGCAGTTTTCATTCTTATCCACCCGATGAGAGTGGGAACTGCACACTGATTATTAATCCCCCTGTTCTGCACACATAAAATCATCAGACCTGAGCGGACAGGAAAACTTTTTTCTGGAGGAGATAGTAATGAAAAAAAATCGACTGACCACATGGATCATTGCCGGCATGATCCTGGGACTGATTGTAGGTTACCTGTGTCATTCGCAGGCCCATGACGCCGCCGAAGCCAAAGTAATTGCTGGTTATTTTTCTGTGGTGACGGATATATTTTTACGACTCATCAAAATGATTATCGCACCGCTGGTGTTTGCCACACTGGTGTCAGGCATGGCCCGCAGTGAGCCTGGTTCGATAGGACGAATCGGCCTGAAAGCCATGACCTGGTTTTTAAGTGCCTCGGTCATTTCATTGCTGATAGGCATGCTGTTTTCCAATTATTTTGAGCCTGGGCGCTCATTGGCTCTGCCTTTGCCGGATGCCAGTGCAACGACAAAGCTGGCGACAGGTTCGTTGAATTTCAAGGATTTTCTGACGCATGTTTTCCCACGTAGCTTCTTTGAAGCGATGGCTGGAAATGAAATTCTGCAGATACTGGTGTTTTCCATCTTCTTTGGTTTTGCCCTGTCGTCGCTGCAAGGCAAAGGACCACGTGTTCTGGTGCATGCCATAGACGAGACCGCCAATACCATGTTGAAGATCACCGATTACGTCATGCGTTTTGCGCCGATTGGTGTATTTGCTGCGGTGGCTGCGGCGATTACCGTGCAAGGCCTGGATGTCTTGTTTACCTACGGAAAATTCCTGGGTTCATTCTTCCTGGCGCTGGCTGTATTGTGGCTGGTATTGATCGGTGTGGGTTTTCTTTTCCTTGGCCGGGATGTGTTCCGCCTGATTGGCCTGATCAAAGAACCTATGATCATCGCGTTTTCAACTGCCAGCAGTGAAGCGTCTTATCCTAAAACCATAGAGCAACTGGAAAAATTTGGGGTCAGCAGCAAAATCACTGGTTTTGTCTTGCCGCTGGGCTATTCCTTTAATCTTGATGGTTCCATGGTGTACCAGGCTTTTGCAGTGTTGTTCATTGCTCAGGCCTATGGCATACAAATGAGTATCTCGCATCAAATCACCATCTTGCTGGTGTTAATGGTAAGCAGCAAAGGGATGGCAGGCGTATCTCGTGCATCGCTGGTGGTTGTGGCAGCAGTATTGCCCATGTTTAACCTGCCAGAAGCAGGCTTGTTGCTGATCATGGGCGTTGATCAATTCCTGGATATGGGAAGAACCGCGACCAATGTACTGGGGAACAGCATCGCTACCGCAGTCGTCGCAAAATGGGAAGGGGGCAGGGATGTTGATCAGGCCAAAGTTCTGGAACCAGAGTTATATGCCGAACAGACACCCGTACTGGCAAAAGTGGCGAACGGCTAAAAAAGCTGAAAATGGCTAAGTAAGATTGCAGGGGCATGGTTGACATGTCCCTGTTTTTTTGTGTGCAGACTGCCGAGAGGACATCTTCTGCCGCTCATCCACTGACGGTTCAATATCCCTGGTTTCTTCATAAGCAAAGATCGCATCGCCGATGCGTGTTGGTCCGCCTGGCATAGTGCTCATGCTGCAGTCAAAGCCATACAATTTGTGAGTAAATGCAAGTGCATTTCTTTGCTGTTGAACGATCTGCTATATTGGAACGTATCGCAATTATCCTCCCCACATCAAGCATGAGCGCAATCACCCATCAGCAAGCCCTGGATAAACTGGCCGCCCGTCAATTGGTACAAGTCATAGAGGATGATGTCGCCAGCCTGACTGCCGATGCCATGAACTTTGCCAAGCACGACAAGCAATTGACCGTACAGATCTATGTCTTGCCTAAATTACTGGCACGTTGGAATTGTGTGTTGCAGGGGGCTGTCGGTGAAGTGAGTTCTGGCTACAAAGATAAAACCGCACTGGCAATGGCGCTGTTACTACATAAATATGGCATGGCTGATCCTGCACTGATCCAGCTTGCCCTGCAAGCCATAGACAGTCTGAACGCAGCCGTTGCACTTAGCGATGCTTTTTTCAAAAATGCAGCAGCCATCAAGGCATTGCTGACCAGCCCGCCCGTAGAGCTGAAAAAACGTCCATCTACCAGGGATAATCTGACATTTTTACGAAGCGGTGATGTGATTGCTATCCAATTGGAGCAACATTTCTATGCAGCTTATGTGCATGAAATTAAGGGCTTCAACGAATATCCCGTCATAGAATTATATGAGGGCCGATTTGGTAGCAGGCCGCACATGGCGGATTTGGATGGTCGGGTAGCCTATGGCGAAACCTATAACGATGGCTCGGTCCGCATCTCCATGTATGCCATACATGGCATGCGCCACTTACCTGATCCTGCCAACCAGTTTCACCTGATTGCCAGTGGCATCACGGTCACACCTGAACGTGGCAACCTATTACCGTCAGTAGGTTTGTACACGGTGAGCGATTTGTTTCGTTTGCAGAAGGTGTTGCGAAAGATAGGGGAGTAGTGCACGCTCATGCAAGATGAGCCAAAGTTACAAAAATATCGCTCTGAGGGAAACTGTGTGCACCACTGCCAATAGCCACTACAAATACAACATCTTCTGCCGTTCATCTTCGGACGGCTCAATATCCCTGGCTTCATAATAAGCGAAGATTGCATCGACGATGTTTGCCGGTTCATCTATCAATTGCACCAGATACAGATCATCCGGGTCTATCATACCGTTGCCAGCCATCTGCACCTTGATCCATTCCAGTAGCCCGCTCCAGAAGCTGGTGCCGACTAAAATGACCGGGATATGACGGGTCTTGCCGGTTTGTATCAAAGTCAAAACTTCACTGACTTCGTCCATGGTGCCAAAGCCCCCAGGATAAACCACATAGGCGTCGGCGTATTTGACAAACGCCACCTTGCGCGCAAAAAAATGACGGAAAGATAGGCTGATGTTTTGCCAGGGATTGGTACGTTGTTCGTGCGGCAATTCTATGTTCAGGCCAACTGAAGGGGACGCACCTTCGAATGCCCCCTTGTTGGCGGCTTCCATAATGCCAGGGCCGCCGCCTGAGATGACGGCAAATCCTTCGTCGGACAGGCGGCGCGCCAAATCCACACAACTGAGATAATACGGGTTGTCGGGCTTGATTCTGGCAGAGCCAAAGATGGTGACCGCTGGGCGTATCACAGAAAGGCGCTCGGTAGACTCGATAAATTCTGCCATAATCGTGAACATATGCCATGATTCACGCGCTTTCAGCGAGGTTGCTTTCTCCTGATCAATAATCTGGCGCAACCTAGTTACATCTTTTCTGTTACCGTTCATATGCAAAATACCCTCTTGTTAGTCGATGGCTCAAGCTATCTGTACCGTGCCTTCCATGCCATGCCAGATTTGCGCAACCCGCAAGGCGAGCCGACAGGCGCCATCTACGGCATGATCAATATGTTACGCCGTTTGCGTACTGATTACCCGGCAGCATACATGGCCTGTGTCTTTGATGCAAAAGGCAAAACCTTCCGCGATGACCTGTACCCGGAATACAAAGCTCAACGGGCACCCATGCCGGACGACCTGCGCCTGCAGATAGAACCCATCCATGCTGCCGTCAAAGCCATGGGCTGGCCTATATTGATGGTGGAAGGGGTAGAAGCCGATGATGTCATCGGTACGCTGGCCGTCGAAGCCACCAAGCTGGGCTTCAACACCATCGTCTCTACCGGCGACAAAGACCTGGCACAACTGGTGAACACCAACGTCACCCTGATCAACACCATGAGCAATGAAAAGCTGGATGAACCCGGTGTGCTGGCCAAGTTTGGCGTGCCACCAAACCGCATCATTGATTACCTGACCCTGATCGGCGATACCGTTGATAACGTGCCGGGCGTGACTAAATGCGGGCCTAAAACCGCCGTCAAATGGTTGAGCGAATATGATAGCCTGGACGGTGTCATCGCCAATGCCGACAAGATCAAGGGTGTGGTCGGTGACAACCTGCGCCAGGCGCTGGAATGGCTGCCGCAGGGTCGTGTGCTGATCACCGTCAAGACCGATTGTGACCTGGCCGGGCATTACCAATCCATACAAGGCAGCCTGGTGGCCAAAGACGAAAGCCGCGAAGACATGCTGGCTTTCTTTACCCGCTATGGCTTCAAGACCTGGCTGCGCGAAATCACAGGTGATGCTACCGCAGGCGCGACACCATTGCCAGCCGCCAAAGCCGCAACCAGTGGTGGCAACCATGCACAAGCAGGGCTGTTCAATGATGAAGCACCAGCAGATGACAACAACCCTGCTACACCCGCCAACCAGAATTACGAAACAGTCCTGACCGAAGCAGTTCTCGACGAATGGCTGGCCCGTATCAATACAGCCAAGCTGACATCCGTGGATACCGAAACCACCTCACTGGAACCGATGACAGCACAACTGGTCGGCATTTCGCTATGCTGCGAAGTTGGCCATGCAGCTTACATCCCTGTTGCCCACAACTATCCCGGCGCACCCGAACAATTGCCGCTAGCACTGGTGCTGGGCAAACTTAAGACCTGGCTGGAAGATGACAGCAAAGCCAAGGTTGGGCAAAACCTTAAATACGACAGCCACATCTTCGCCAACCAGGGCGTGCAGTTGCGTGGCATTGTGCATGACACTCTGCTCGAATCCTATGTGTTTGAATCGCATAAATCACATGACATGGACAGCCTGGCCATGCGCCATCTGGGCAAAAAAACCATCAGTTTTGAAGAAGTCTGCGGCAAGGGTGCCAGCCAGATCGGGTTTAACCAGGTTGAGCTTGAACGCGCCACCGCTTATGCCGCCGAAGATGCTGACATCACCCTGCAACTGCATCTGGCCATGTGGCCGGAAATTGAGCCAGATGCCAATCTGCTGCGCGTCTATCACGATATAGAATTGCCGACCTCGGTCGTGTTGCAAAAGATAGAACGCAATGGCGTACTCATCAACAAAGATTTACTGGAAACGCAATCGCATGAAATTGGCATTCGTCTGCTGGAACTTGAACAAAAAGCCTATGAACTGGCTGAACAGCCTTTCAACCTGAATTCACCTAAGCAATTGGGCGAGATTTTCTTTGGCAAGCTGGGCCTGCCTGTCGTCAAAAAAACACCTTCCGGCGCACCATCGACCGATGAAGAAGTCTTGCAAAAACTGGCCGAGGATTACCCTCTGCCCAAGGTCTTGCTCGAATACCGTGGGCTGGCAAAGCTTAAGTCAACTTACACCGACAAGTTGCCCAAGATGGTGAACGTCAGCACGGGCCGCGTCCACACCAATTACGCGCAAGCCGTGGCTGTCACAGGCCGCCTGGCATCGAATGACCCCAACCTGCAAAATATTCCCGTGCGCACGGCAGAAGGCCGCCGCATACGTGAAGCCTTTGTGGCAGGGCCGGGCAATGTCATCATCTCTGCCGATTATTCGCAAATCGAATTGCGCATCATGGCCCACATCTCAGGCGATGCCAGCCTGCTGGCCGCTTTCGCCAACGGTGAAGACATTCATCGCGCCACCGCATCTGAAATTTTTGCTGTAGCGCTCAACGAAGTAACCAGTGAACAGCGTCGCTATGCCAAGGTCATCAACTTTGGCCTTATCTATGGCATGAGCGCCTTCGGTTTGGCAGGCAACCTTGGCATAGAACGGTCTGCCGCACAAAGCTATATCGACAAATACTTCCAGCGTTACCCAGGCGTCGCCCAATACATGGCCGACACCCGCACCAAGGCCAAGGCCCACGGCTATGTAGAAACCGTGTTTGGCCGCCGCCTGTGGCTGGCTGAAATCAATTCACCTAACGGCCCCCGCCGCGCCGGAGCCGAACGCGCCGCCATCAACGCTCCCATGCAAGGCACCGCCGCCGACCTGATCAAGCTCGCCATGATCGCTGTACAGGGCTGGCTGGAAACTGACAAACTTCAGTCAAAAATGATCATGCAGGTACACGATGAACTGGTACTCGAAGTACCACAGGCCGAGCTGGAACTGGTCAAACAAAAATTGCCAGAACTGATGGCGAATGTGGCGAAACTGGATGTGCCGCTATTGGCTGAAGTGGGCGTGGGGGGAAATTGGGAAGAGGCGCATTGATTGCTTATGCAGTTTGATGGAGTCAATTTGCTGGGTAATCTCGTAGGTTGGGCTACGCCGCACCAGCCCAACACTGAGCCTGTGACTAATGCAGGATGCTATTGTATTTGTAGATGAAAGTCGAGTAGGTTGGGCTACGCTTCATCAGCCCAACACTCGGCCTTGAATTACATATGTGTCGGAACACGAAGATGAACATATCTATGCGCTATCAAAAATTAAAATTTACGTTATTTGTACACACAGTGTTGGGCTGATAAACCGTAGCCCAACCTACAATATGGTGCCAAATCTACGATAATTTGATGTGCCGCTTAAATCACTCCCTAATTTAAAGCTATGCTCTACCGCCGTGCCAATGTTCCCGGTGCCACTTACTTTTTTACTGTCAATCTGCAAGACCGGAAAAGTCAGTTGCTTACCGAACACATAGGTGCATTGCGTGCGGCGTTCCGTTCGGTGCAAGCTAGATATCCCTTCGAAATCATCGCCATGGTGGTCATGCCTGAGCATCTGCATAGCATTTGGCAGTTGCCAGAAGACGATGTGGATTTTTCATTGCGCTGGTCACTGATCAAGGCCGCGTTTTCAAAAGCCTTGCCAAAACAGGAAAACATCAGCGTCAGCCGCCAGAAAAAACGCGAACGTGGCATCTGGCAACGCCGCTTCTGGGAACATCTGATACGTGATGATAATGACTTGGAAAAGCATGTTGCCTACATTTATTACAATCCGGTTAAACACGGCTATGTGAGCAAAGCCAGCGCATGGCCGTATTCTTCACTACACAAATTCATCGCCCAAGGAATGCTTGATGCGGGCTGGGGAGACATTACACCTATGGTTGCATTGCCCGAGCTGGAGTGAGACAGGTAAGCAGTTTAAATCTGCGTAAATGAAGCGTAATGTGACGAGACTACGTCGGGTAGGTTGGGCTACGCTTCATCAGCCCAACACTTAGCCTATGATCGACGAGAAAAACAACGAAAAACTAAAAAAATCAATTCAAAATTTTACAGAAGTAGGTGTCCAAATGTCCGGTAAAGAGAAAACGATAATTCAGCGACCCGGTACGTAGACGCGCTATCCTGCCAGGCGAAAGACCTTCAAATGGCAAGCCCATTGCATCGCCGATTGCACCACCTAAAATGCAGCCTGCGATGGCATCAGATGTAGTGCCAGGCACCATTTTTCTCTTACTACGACAGGTTGCATTGCATCATTCGAGTGATCGGATCTTGGCACAAACCGGATGTGGAAAATGCCAATTCTATCCTGATGATCATATCGATAAACGATTTCAAACTTATAAAACGATAGACTTCCATTGCCTATTCTCCTCAGGAGATAAAATTTATATAACGATTGAAATTTTCAATACGGGCTTTCTACACCACCAAATACCCACGCCTGTCCGCTAACCCGATCTCTGCAATCAGACCAGCATTGAACTCCAGATAATCTGCCTCTATGCCGTCACTGAAGATGACGCCATGTTCAGGCATCAGGGATGTGACTTGCAGGTTAACGTGGTCGTGGATCAGGCCATGAACCAACGTCGCAGCTGATGTCTTACTGGGGAAAGGTTCGCGCACAGCGAATTGTAATTCCCTTGTATCCCAGTTGCTGGTCTCTGGCGTTGACATGGGTTGCAACTCATAAGGTAGCTCGTCAGTAATGGGCTGACAGATAGCGGTGGCGCCAGCGAGTACACTTTTCATCCAGCCAGTGGAACCCAATCCGGTGGAGATGATGATGCCGCTGGACGACTGTCGCTCCTGACGGTCTTGCAGTTGTATGGTGTATTGGGCCGATGTATGGGTTTTGGGGCCAATGAAGATGTCATTCACGCCTAGCATAGTCTGGCCGTTATTAAGTTTCGCCAATGCCATGGTGACTTCGCGCACAGGACGGCGCTGCCGCAATACGTCTGGCACGATCCTGGGCAAGTCCCTGACCTGGAAGGGCAACAGCACGCCGTCCCAGTGTTGTACGTCTGGATTGACGCCGATGAGGCGTTGGCCATCCAGATATTTCATGGTGTTGACGACCAGGCCATCTTGCCCCAGAGCGATGACGATATCGTCCCGGCCAAAGATCATATTTGGCAAAAAACTGCGATCTATTTTTTGCAGACGTGCCAGCCGCGACAAGCTGGTTTCTGCGGCGCTGATGCATGCCATGTAATTGTCATGTTCCGCTTGGTATACCGAAAAATCACTACCCAGATGCTCTATATAGAAACGCGCCTGGCCGATGGTGTTGTATTTGACGATCAGTTCTTCCAGCCGGGTTTTGCGGGTGACCAGGACGATTTTATTTTCGGACAGGCGTGTTGCTGTGCTTGCACTGAGATTCATGCTATTTCTCCAGTTTATCCTGGTTGATTAATGAGCTCGCGCAACAAATCAGGTGTGATATTCAACTGTCCTATGGCACCGGCTTTTTCTGCCAGTTCCTGAAAGGCGAGAGCGATCAACTGGCCGGATTGCATATTGCCCATGGACAGTGCCTGCAGGACTTTGGGGTCTACGCCACTATATGCATTCATCAGGGTTTGTGCTGCATAAGCGCGGCTGTCAGCTTCTGCCCTGGCGTTTTCTGTAGCCAGTTTGACGAGGGTAGTTTGCTGGGTTTCTTCTGCGATTTTGGCCTGCACCTGTGCCAGTTTCAGTTCACTTTCTTTTTGTTGTATGCTTTTTTCTGCTTCCATCTGGGTTTCGCGTATCTGGCGTTTTTTACTTTCGACGGCGATCTCAGTATTCAATTCATTCTCGCGTATGCGACGCTCTTGTTCAACCGCGGCATTGCGACGCTCATAGATGGCATCGTCAGCGCATTTGAGAATTTGTTCGCGTGCTTGCGCTTCCAAAGCCTTGGCGGCTTCCGGTGTGGGTTTGAGTGCCAGAAAATTCAAACCCAGCAATTCCACTCCCAATGCTTGCAACTCTTTACTGTCACGTACTGCCACGGTGACAGCCGCACCTAGCGTGTCAGCCGCTTTCAGGGCGTCGCGCAGGGCCAGGCTTTGCAAGCCTTTGCGCGTCAGCACTTTGACCAGATTGACAATACGCTGCGACAGTTTTTGCGGATCGTCAGAGATGTATTGCTGGGTGACGGGATTAATGGCGAAATTGAGCAAGGTGCCGACCTTTTGCGGATCACTGATACGGTAAGTGACCTGGCCTTGTACGGTGACGGTCTGGAAATCGGCCGAGTTTTCTTCAAAGATAAACGGCATGTCTGTACTCGCCATGGGGATGGCCAGCATGGAGGTGGCAGGCGCATAGTAAAAGAAAGCCAACCCAGCACCTTCGCGCCTGATTTGGCCGCTCTTGTATTGCAGCACATAGGTAGTGGGCTGGAATTTGATGAATTTGATGCTGAACATGGCATTTCCCTTTCTTTTTTTACAGGTGACCGAGGTGTTTTGCTGGTGCTCATTCTGACCTCAGCGTGATTTCCCGGGTGTTTGAGTAAAGGATAGTCTACTTAGTTTTAAAATGCAACTAAGATAGTTGATTATTTTAACTAAGGTGACTGGATTGGAGGGATTGATATAGATACACCTGCTGTTTTTCAGAATATCTCTATAATCCCTATTCTGGTCAAATTTTAAAAATAGGACATCCGACATGCTCAACTGGCTTAAGCAAATCTTTACTTCAGTGGACAAGCCTGAAGAGCAGGTTCCGCAGGCACCGTCACATCCGGTTTATGTCGCACCGCCAGCTATGCCCAGTGGTGCAGAGTTGAAGAAGCAGGGTGACGATCATCTTGCCAGAGGCGATATGGCATCGGCTGCAACTTGCTATCGCAAGGCGATTGTGATTGATCCGGATTTTGCCAAGGCGCATAGCAATCTCGGTTTTGTACTGATGCAGCAAGGTAAGGCGGATGAGGCTGAAAGAAGTTTGAAGCAGGCGCTTGCGCTGGATCCCAAAAATGCTGATACTTGTTTCATGCTGGGTAATCTGGCTATCCTGTCGCGCGGTGATCTGGAATCTGGCTGTCAGTATTTTCAGAAGGCTGTTGAATTGATGCCAGACTTTGATGTCGCTTATCTGGACTGGCGTCGTTACATGAGCCTGCAAGGCAAGTTGGAACAGGTAAAGCAATTTCTGATTGCGGGTATTGCCAGCGACCCCAACCGTTGTGATTTCCAGAATTATCTTGGCAATATTTACCAGGACGAACAGCAATTTGAACTGGCGATTGCCTGCTTTCAACAAGCACTCGCGATGCGCCCGGATGATGCGGATGTGCTTGAAAATCTGGGCTTTGTCTTATTCAAACAAAACCAGGTGGCGCAGGCCAATGCTGCGTACGACAAGGCGGTTGCATTGCGTCAGCAGGCAACTGTGGCTGCACCAGATGATCTGGACTTGCATTACAAGTTGGCTACCTTGTTATTGGTGCTGAACAGGCATCAGGAAGCTATTGCCTGTTTTAATCAGATTTTGACCTTGAACCCTGGTTATATCGAGGCTCGCCTTGGTCGTGGATTGACCTCTCTTTTGATCGGTGATTTTGAGTCTGGCTGGAAGGATACCAAAGACCTGGCCAGATATACGGCAGTCGGCCACCCGGAATACAAGCAGCCATTGTGGCTCAATGATAGTGACATACGCGGCAAATCCATCTTGCTATATGCCGACCAGGGTTTGGGCGACACCATACAGTTTGTGCGCTATGTAGAGCCAATCAAAAGGCTCGGTGCAAGGGTGTATGTGCAGGCGCATACTTCACTTAAGTCTTTACTCAGTACACTGGCAAATGTGGATGGTGTTTTGGGTGAAGAAGACATCTTGCCTTCGTTTGACTATTGTTGCCCCTTGTCGAATGTGGCGCTGGCGTTTAACACCAGGCTGGAAACCATACCTGCCAGTGTTCCCTATCTCCGGGCTGGAAAAGAAAGAGTGACACATTGGGAAAACCAGTTGGGTGATTTCCAAGGACCGCGCATTGGCATGGTCTGGTCGGGCAACCCCTTGTTCCGCAACGATAAAAACAGGTCTGTACATTTGCAAAGACTGGCTACTTTGCTCATGGATGGAAGCAGGCATTTCTTTTTATTACAAAAAGAAGTGAGGGCACTGGATGCACCATTTATGGCCGGTTTGAAAAATGTGACTGACCTGGGGCCACAATTAAACGACTTTGCAGAAACCGCCGCAGTCATCGCCAATCTTGACCTGGTCATTACCGTTGATACTTCAGTCGCTCACCTGGCAGGCGCATTGGGAAAACCGGTCTGGATACTACTGCCTTTCGCACCGGATTTCCGCTGGCTGCTGGACAGAAATGACAGCCCCTGGTATCCAACCGCACGCCTGTTCCGTCAGCCGACGATAGCCAATTGGGACAGTGTGATTGAACATATCAGATACGAGTTGGATAGGGAATTCCCGCTCTATGGCTTATCTGGCCCCACGTCAGCCTAACTTCAGTTTACACTGCTGGTCTCTCATTTATTTTAGCGAACGTTTATGTTCAAGCCTGTCATTATTGCCGTTCTTATCGCAAGCCACCTGTTGTTGTCTGCAAATGCACTTGCGCAAGCCAAGACAGATGCCGGGACAGAAGCGTTCAGACAGGGCAATTACAAACTGGCACAGAGCGAATGGACAGCTTTGGCTGAGGCTGGTGATGCCAATGCCCAGTTCGGCCTGGGTGTCTTGCTGCTCTCTGATGCGGCCGGTATGAAGGATGAAAAAGCAGCGATGGAGTGGTTTGCCAAAGCGGCGGCTTCAGGTTTGCTCAAAGCCCAATTTAATCTTGCTGAGGGCTACAGGCGTGGCGTTGGCCTGGAAAAAAATATGACACAGGCTGTGGTTTGGTACACCAGGGCGGCAGAGTCCAGGTATGCGGCAGCACAATACACCTTGGGCATATTGTATGAAACCGGCGATGGTGTGCCCAAGGACTATGCGTTGGCCATCAAGTGGCTGCAACTGGCGACGGACCAGCAATATGCGGAAGCGAATTTTGCTTTGGCACGCGTGCATGCGCTGGGCGAAGGCACTGGCGTGAACATGCGCCTTGCAGGTATCTATGCGACTTATGCAGCACAGCAGGGTTATGCGCCCGCACAGACTTATCTGGCCACGCTATACCTGTCCGGCGAGGGAGTACTCAAGGACAGCGATCAGGCAGTATCCTGGCTGATGAAGGCTGCGCAACAGAGCCATGCCCGTGCTTACGCCTGGCTGGGCAACATGTGCCGTGACGGTAATGGACTGCCTGTCGATCTGATGCGTGCCTATGTGTATTACACCCTTGCTGAGAAACTTGATGTTGACAAGGAATTGCAGGGTAGTGCCAGCCGTTTCAAGTTTGGGCTGGCAATACGTATGAAGCCGGAAGATATTCAAAAGGCGACGCAAATCGCCAATGATTGGGTAGTGGGTACACAGCCACCACTTTACAATTCAGCTGAGCCGTCGAAAAAATCCCAGCCTGAGGTGATCAAAGAAGTGCTCAAAGAGAAGTCTATAACTGAAAAGAATTGAACCCTATGTTGGCTGAGGTCATCGATAACTGGCAAAACGAAGGGTGAAGCTCTCCAGCTCAATCTTGGCGGCATGGGTGACAAAGGTGATCGTATGCTAATTGCCGGTCAAGGCGGCTTTTTGATCCGTCTTATGACAAATACCTGCTTACCTGGCGTGGCCATGAAAAATTAAATATTGCGCCGCGTGGATCATTGCTGGTCAGGTGAACACTTCCGCCCAGTGACTCTATGGTTTTCTTGATGATAGCCAGGCCCATGCCACTGCCTTCTACTTCATCACGTGGGCGCAGGGTCTGGAACATAGTGAAGACGCGGTCGCGGTGTTCTTCTGCTATGCCTGGGCCATCATCTGCCACATCGAATTCAAAAAAATGTTCATTCTGCCGAACGCTGACGACGATTTTTCCTGCCCCTTTGTCGTGATGCTTGATTACATTGCTGATCAAATTGCGAAATACCAGTTCCAGCGGTACTTTATGTGTTGGGCAAACAGGAAAATCACCTTCAAGCTGCAGACTGAATTGCCGCTCTGCGCAGCATAGCTCAAATACATCGCGTACCAGTGCTGCGATATCAATATGTTCTATGGAACCACCCAGTTGTCCGGCACGAAAATACAGAAGCAAATCGTCCAGCAGCCTTTCCATACGTTTGATGCGAACCCGCATCAGGCGCAGGTGTTCATCCGTATCGGCATCCATTTTTCCGACCAGATCTTCACTAAGCCAGGTGGCCAATTGATCGACACCACGCAAAGGCGATTTCAGGTCATGCGAGGCGACGTAAGCAAAATTATTCAATTCCTGGTTGCGTCTGGACAGTTCATCAGTAAAACGTTTTCTCTCGGAAATATCGACAATGGCGGATAATACTTTGATGCCATCTGCAGTCTGTATGGGATTGAGGCCGATTTCGACTTGAAATTCACTGCCGTCTTTGCGCAGGCCATAGAGATCACGACCACTGCCCATGGCGCGTGTACTGGGCGCAGCAAAATAACCGCTACGCAAACCCGGATGTTGTGAGCGAAAACGTTCCGGCAGCAATACTTCCATAGGGCGACCCAGCAGTTCTTCCCTGGCATACCCAAACAATTGCTCGGTTTGTGCATTTACCATTTCTATATAACCGCGACTATCTATCATTACCATGGCATTTGGGGCTGCTTCTACTACCAGGCGGAAACGTTCTTCCTGACGTTTTCGCTCAGAAATATCCACAATGGCGGACAGTACCTTGACGCCTTCCGCAGTTTCTATCGGGTTCAGACCAATTTCAACCGGGAATTCGGTCCCATCTTTTCGCAGACCGTACAAATCACGACCGCTGCCCATGGCACGTGTGGTGGGTACGGCAAAATAATCCATACGTAAGCCGGGATGTTGTTTGCGAAAGCGCTCCGGTATCAGTATTTCTATGCGCTTGCCCAGCAACTCTGTCCGGTTGTAACCAAAAATGATTTCTGTCTGTGCATTCACCATTTCTATGAAGCCACGGCCATCTATCATGACCATGGCGTTTGGCGCAGCGTCAACTACCTGGCGAAAATGTCTTTCGCTCTGCGTCAGCCGGGTTGCGATGCGAAAGCCTTCGCTAAAATCACGTACGATCATCGACAAGCCTCTGAGTATGCCTTGCTGATCGCAGAGAGGGGAAATGGTCAGCAGTGTAGGGAGTTCCGCCCCACCTTTGCAGCGGCGCATGGTTTCAAATTGACCTATCGGCGCGCCTTGCTGTAAAAGTTTGATCAGCGTCGCTTGATCGGGTAACTGTCCTTCAGGGAAAAGTAGCGCGAATGGTCGATCCAGCACTTCTGCAAGGGTATGTCCAAATATCCGGCTGGCTGCCTTGTTCCAACTAATGATTTTGCCTTCCAAATTGCTGGCGAGAATAGCGTCGTCGGAGCTGCTGACGATGGCCGCTTGTAAGCGACTCACATCGGTTAAGTCACTGGATGTACCTGTGATGCTATCGTCATTGCTGTCTGTTGGCATCATTGCGATATTTCCCGGTTAAAAAACTGGCTTCAAATTGCTCTGGTGATATCGGACGTGAATAATAATAACCTTGCAAAAGTTCACAGCCGCGATCGGTGCAAAACTTGACTTGCTCAGCGGTTTCTATGCCCTCTGCCACCAAGGTCAGACCCAGGGTTTTGGCGAAGGCAATCATGGCTGCGAGCAAACGTTCATGAGACGCTCCACGCCCTATACCCGCTACGAAGCTTTGGTCTATTTTCAGTATATGGATAGGAAAATTTCTAAGATGACCAAAGGATGAATAACCTGTACCAAAATCATCCAGTGACAATTTCAGTTTTCTAGCAGCCAATTTCAACAAGATACTGGCAACGTGCTCCGGGTCGCGTATCAATGCGTTTTCAGTAATTTCCAGTTCCAGGCAAAACGGGTCCAGGCCGCTGTTGGCCAGCGCACTATCTACGGTTGACAGTAGATTGTCTCCTTGCAGCTGTATGGCAGAGACGTTGACAGCGACTGAAAGGTTTTTTGCATCCAGATGCGGCATATCACGCCAGCGCTGTAACTGCATACATGCAGTTTGCATCACCCACTGGTCAATTTCAAACATCAATCCCAGTTCTTCTGCCATGGGTAGGAAAGTACCCGGAGCCAATACGCCTTCCAGTGGATGGTGCCAGCGCAGCAGGGCTTCCATGCCACCCAGGCTACCGTCCAGAGCATTGATTTTTGCCTGGTAATAGACTTGCAACTGATTATTTTTTAATGCATGCCGCAGATCGCGCTCCAGATGCATGCGGTGGCGCACGGCCTGATGTAACTGGTCTGAGTAAAAATGGCTCTGGTTGCGTCCTTCCTGCTTGGCGCGATACATGGCGATATCTGCACATTTCATCAGTTCGGTGGCATCATTGGCGCAAGAACCAAATACGGCGATGCCTATGCTCATCGTCACGTCCCATTCCAGGCCGTCCAGCAATATCGGTTTTTTGAAAGCGTCAACAATGCGGGTCGCCAATAAAATGGCTTGATCCACTCTTTCCATATCCTGGACCAGCACGACGAATTCGTCGCCGCCCAGTCTTGCCAGCAGATCACTGCCACGGGTTGTGGTCCCCAGCCTGCGTGCCACCTTGACCAGCAACTGATCCCCAATGGCATGGCCGTAAGTATCATTGACATTTTTGAAGCGATCCAGATCGAGCAGCAGCACGGCCAGTTTGCCATGCAGGTTTTCCCGCTTTGCCCGGCTGACAGCAAATTCCAGTGCACGTTCAAAATCATAGCGGTTTGCCAGACCGGTCAGGGCGTCGTGTTCTGCCAGTTCGCGTAGCTGGTCGTAACTGCGGTTGAGCTCGGTTTCCAGCTTGTGGCGATGGCGTGCCTGATGCACAGCACGCAACAGGCGGCGTGCATTGACTTCCTCTTTCAGCAAAAAATCCTGGGCACCGGCTTCTATTGCCTGTTCTGCCAGCGTGACATCCTCCTGATGGGTCAGCATGATAATCGCCGTGTGATGTACCTTGTCCAGACGCAGGCTTTTAAGTACTTCTATACCATCCCGGTCAGGTAAGTGATAATCGAGCAAGATGACGTCAAATGGCGTGGCCTTGGCTTTCAACAAGCCATCCAGTGCGTTGCTGGCTTCTACAATAGTTACGCTGACCGGTACTTGTTTCATCGCCCGTATGACAGAACGACGATCCAGTTCATCATCATCAATGATCAGAATTTGCAAGGTTGACGTTTGTAAAGGTGCATTCAACATAACTGAGCCCACTGGTAAGTAAATGTGAAATGCGCTGGCAAGCACGCATATTTACGTAGTGTTAATTCTTTTGTTTTTCTGGTCAGCATGTGCACTCCCCTTCAGGCAATGGGTAGTTCGACCAGACGCCAGTAACGATCCAGCATCTCAATCACATGCATGAATCCATCGCCTACATGTTGCTTGACAATGTAACCGGCAACATTTTTGGAGTACGCCAGAACCTTATCCTGATCATCTTGTGAAGTGGTCAGCACAAATACAACGGCAGATGACAATATTTTGTCGCGTCTTAATTCCGCCAACATTTCCTGACCATTCATGCGCGGCATATTGATGTCGAGCAAAATCAGGTAGGGGCGGGCTATGCCATTCGGCTCACGCAAGATTTGCAATGCTTCAATCCCATCGTGGGCGCGTACGACGGGATTAAGTATTTTTAATTTCTTCAGGGCGCGTTCTATGCCCAGAACGTCGACGTCGTCATCATCAACGATGAGTATCGTGACCGGTTTGGTTTGCGGCATGCTGTCTGTCATTGGACGCCTTTCACCGACATGTGCTGTTAAATGGTACTTTACGGAAACATTATTGCAATGTAATTTCTATAACACGACATAAAAACAGCCAGCTTCAAGAACTTGAAATGAGCAAATTAACATTCATATTATGCAAATATTAAGAATAGTGCAATCTTGCTATTGTACTTTTGTGTTTTTGGCGTCATCCGGCAATGCTTGTCTGTCACAAGTCAACGCGAAATGATGAGGGAAGTGACGTAGAAAGAGGCTTAATCAGGGAAGATCAAGGATGTCAGCAACAGCTGCTTGCAGTTGAGTAACCAACACCGGATCCATATATTTATATTCGTCCGGAATATCCAGCACGTGAATGGGGGTGCCGTTCAGCACCTGTCGATGTTCGGCGAGCAAACGTGACTTGTGTTTTTCTTCCATGACAAAAATGGCATCGGCCCACTGAATGTCATGCATGGAAACCTTGTGTCTGGCATTTGGGCTGGTACCGCCCGAGCGCGCCTCTACCATGGGATGACGGCGCCAGACTTGCTCTGCCGTAGGGCTGCGCCACTGATTGCGGCTACAAACGAAAAGGATGTGGATGGGTCTATTCATCGGACTTATCAGTAAATATTCTGGATGATCTTCTCTTCGCCAGCCATTCAGTCAGCAGCAAGTTATACAAAGCCGTGTCAGGTATTTTTCCATTGACGAGCCGGTGCTGACGCGCATGTGACCTTCGTTGTTCAATCTCAGCTGTTTCTGTGTCTGTGCACTGACTGAAGTGTGCCATCGGGGCGCAACAGGTGCAAGCCAGGGAGTGCCTGTTGATCAAAAGCAGTCATGCCTGACCCCGCTGACGCTCGCTACAGATCGTCAACAGGTTCTTATCAATTTTCAGGCGGTAATCACCGCCGCTGTCATCGGTGAACACAGGGCCCAGCCCAGCGCAGTGTAGAGCGCAAGCCCATCTTCCGTTGCGACCAGTACGCCTGTATCAACCTGATTGGCAAATGCATGATTGCTTAATATCTGCATCAGCAATCTGCCCAGGCCTTTACGTCTGTGCGAGGGTTCCGTTACGATCTGATCAAAAATCGCGTAGTGTCCAGTCACTGCCATTCTGCCTGTAGCAGCAATTTGACCATCAGGGCCAACGGCCTTGATGTTCACCACCTGTTCTTCACTGCCCAGCTGTATTGTATAGGCGCTGGGTACTTTGACATCAATATGCTCAATAATGGTTTTGCACATCAGATATTCAGCGGGTTTAAGCTTCCAGCGTGGGGGTAGCAAAGCCCCTATTTCATTCACAGGGGCGCAGACCTTGATCCAGGTGTCCGGTGCGCTTAGCTCATGTGCCAACAACTGTATGGCGGACAATGCCTGGCCCTGCAATACATAGCGCTCCAGATGACCAGGCAAGCCGACATGGATTTTATAGCCGTGACCGGCCAGCGCAAATGCAGCCTCTGTACCGCGTGAAACAGTCCAGCCGTGTACCCAGGCACTGAGTATTTCATTCTTTTGCTTTTCGCTGAATTGGTCTGTTGTTGTCATGATGGTTAATGAGTAGGGACTATTTGCAATAACTTCCAAATGACAAAAGGCGCATTAAAAAATAGGTAATTTTTTCAATGTGGCCCGCTCAACTGCACCGTAGCGGTCTTTGTCGCTTTTGTCCTGGAATTTGGTCTCATATTCGAAAACATCATCGTGGAAGGAAAAGTCTTCTCTGATGTCGTAATTGATGTCTGACCATTTGGCTATCCAATAGCCCTTGTTACCCTTGATCTTGATTTCCTTGATCAATGCTTTTTCTTTGACGATTCTGCCGTCCAGCATGTTTGCTTCCATCAGCGCGGTCGAATCGGTGTTGAATGTCACATTAATGCTTTTGACGCCGATGTTCGCCAATGACAGGACATTTCCATTGGCCATGGTCACAACGTATTTTTCATACCGGTATTTACCCGCAATCAGTGCCATATCATTGGCGAAACTGCAGCTTGTCATCACAGAGAAAAATACGGCAATCACATATTTCATGGTCTGGCATCCGTTTGCATGGAAATGATATGGAAAGGGCGCACAAGTCGGTGCCCCTGAATGTTGACATATAGATGATAACACTATTCGTTGTCGTAACAGCAACTAAATGAAGAGTGCCAATATCTGATTGACCCGGCAACTGGGCTGGCATTTCTCTTGCCAACCCCCGTTATGAAAGGAACCTATGGTGGTTCTATCGATGAAATTAGTTTTATTTACCAGCGTCCTGTGCCACTTTGCGCATGGTTTCCAGTGTGGCACCGGGTGTGATCAGGTTGCCGTCGTAGCGTAATTCAACCAGTGCTGGCAAACTGTGCTGGCGACTATGTGCCAGTGCACGTTCCAGCGCTGGTGCAAATTCCGCTGTCGTGTTCACGACTTCTCCGCTGGCACCAAAGGCACGTGCCAATGCTGCAAAATCAGGATTATGTAGCTCGGTGCCGGAAACGCGCGCGGGGAATTCCTTTTCCTGATGCATGCGTATGGTGCCGTACATGCCGTTGTTAAAGACGATGATGATGACACCGGCCTTGTATTGTACGGCGGTGGCCAGTTCCTGACCGTTCATCAGGTATTCGCCATCCCCTGCAAAGGTGACGACAGTACGCTCCGGATCGATGATTTTGGCAGCAACACCTGCCGGCACGCTATATCCCATGGACCCGGAAGTCGGTGCCAACTGGGTACGGAAACCACCGTAACAAAAGTAACGGTGTGCCCAGGTCGCATAGTTGCCGGCACCATTGGTGATGATGGTGTCTGCAGGTGTCTGTTGTTGAAGGTCTTGCACGACTTGCCATAGGTTCAGCGGTGCGTTTTCGTTGGCAAAAATGGCCGGTTCAGTTTGCCATGCCTGCAGGTCGGCCCTGGCTTCACCAACGTTTGCACGCCACTTGCTGGCGGCATCCAGGCTGGCCATTTCTGCCAGGGCTTCAGCAATTTCTTTCATGCCACTGTTAATCATCAGGTCAGCCTGGTAAACGCGACCCAGTTCCAGTGCATCACTATGGATATGAATCAGCTTTTGCTTTGGCGACGGCGCATCCATCAAGGTATAGCCGCTGGTGGTCATCTCACCCAGGCGTGGGCCGATTGCTAGGATCAGGTCGGCTTCCCTGATTCTTTGTGCCAGTTTAGGGTTGATACCTATGCCCACATCGCCGATGTAATTCGGATGGGCGTTGTCCATCAAATCCTGAAAACGGAAGGTGCAGGCTACCGGCAGGTGATTACTGACTGCAAATTCACTGATGTGCTGGCAGGATGCGGCATCCCAGCCGGTACCACCCAGCAGGACTACAGGTCGCTGCGAAACCGTCAGCATATTGCGCAATTGCGCCAATTGCTGCGGCGAGGCTGATGCCTGTATTGGCGTGTAATGACGGGTATCCGCCACCGTGGCAACTTGTGCCAGCATGTCTTCTGGCAGGGCCAGCACTACCGGACCAGGCCGGCCACTGGTGGCCACCTGGAAGGCACGGGCGACATATTCTGGCACGCGGTCAGCACGATCAATTTGTGCCACCCATTTTGCCATTTGCCCAAACATGCGGCGATAATCAATTTCCTGAAAGGCTTCACGCTCAACAAAATCGTTACCGACCTGACCTATGAATAAAATCATCGGTGTCGAGTCCTGGTAGGCGGTATGCAAACCTATCGAGGCATTGGTTGCACCCGGTCCACGTGTGACGAAGCAGATGCCTGGCCTGCCTGTCATTTTTCCGTAGGCATCGGCCATGAAAGCCGCGCCGCCTTCTTGCCGGTTGATGATGAAACGTATCTGGCTGTCATGCAGTGCATCCAGCACCGGGAGGTAGCTTTCGCCAGGTACACCGAATATGGTATCGACACCGTGGATTTGCAGTGCATCCACAATCAATTGACCGCCCGAACGAGATTTCAGCATGATAGAAAATGGTAAAAGAAAAAACACTACGCTACCAGAAAGCCTGCTTAATTTGCATTGTAATTCTGGGTTTCGGACTGAATTATCAGCTAGTAAGGTAAAATAGAGTGTGAAGCAGGCCAGACAATCGCTGGTTGCCATGATTCATCATGGCGACGGGAGGAAGGTCCGGACTCCATAGAGCAGGGTGACGGCTAACGGCCGTACGTTGAAAACCAGGGTGCAAGCCAGGGTATAAGACGAGGAATAGGGCCACAGAGACGAGCGTATTTAGTTACGGTGAAACGCGGTAACCTCCACCCGGAGCAATTTCAAATAGGCACGCGTTGATGTGGCTCGCGGAGCGTGCGGGTAGAAAGCTTGAGCGGCGGAGTAATCCGTCGCCTAGAGGAATGATTGTCATAGCAGACGGCAGCAATGCCTTATGCCGTAACAGAATCCGGCCTACCGGCCTGCTTTATTTTTTCTTTGCTGCGGTGCAGCGGTTTTTTTATATAGCCGCTGAATCCTTAATTTCCCCCTCTATCTCTAACCATCTGTGCTGGTTCGCACAGATGGCGGCGCTTGATACCCTGTCCGATCGGTATTTCGCCGCAGATTGTCTCCATCAGACATCATTTCTTGCAAGCAAGGCATTGTTCTTAAAATGCCGGTGGTACACTGGATGCAAATAACAAATTGACGTTTTTAAATCAATATATTGCATAAGCATGGAGACTGGTGGCTTTCGAAAAGAGCGTAATGCGCCCATATTGGCCCTTGCGTTATGCATTTGCCTGATCGCTGCGGCGATCATCGGGCAGAGTTGGTGGTCAATGGCTCAAGATAAGTCGCTGACGATCAATGCTGCCCAAGAGAATAATTTTCTTGCTGTCCGCATTCTTGAAGAGCATGTCAGTGAAGTCTTGGGCGACGCTCGTCAGACTCTCAACGTAGTCAGTGATGAGGTGATGAACGGGTCCAGGCCGCTCGCAGATGATGAAGCCCGGATACACCAGATATTAACCAGGCAGCGCCGGGAATCTAAATTTATCAATGCTATTTCCCTGCGCAATCTGAACGGCAAAGACTGGGTGTCCAGTGATAAGGCAGAAATGCCACCGGAAACGCAGCACGATCTTAGTCATCTCAAATATCTCCTCGATAATCCCACTGTGAGCAAAGCCGTTCTTGGCAAGCCCTTTCGGCTGGCCAAAACCGGGCACTGGGTCCTGCCTGTCGCAAAAAACCTGTTGGACTTGACGCATCAACGGATTGGCCTGATACAGATAGATGTCGATCTGACTTATTTCCAGGATTTTTACGAACGTATCGCGCAGGCCGGTAGAGCGACGATAGCTTTACTGGATGAGTCCGGCAATATATTGACTGGCACAGTTGAAATCACCAGGTCTGACAATGGAGGCGAGGGTTTTCCGGCATCGGTTATCGGGCAAGTAAGGCAGAGCAAATCTGTTGAAGGCACAATCAAGGACGATAGTGTTGATGGAAGCAACTTGCTGATCAGCTATCGCAAGATCAGCGAGTTTCCACTAACCTTACTGTATTCAAGGGAAATGAAAACTGTCCTGGCGGACTGGAATACCAGAGTGATGCAAAAAATCGTTGTGACTCTGGTGACGGCGGGTTTCATTTTCTTTTTGGCATTGCTGCTGCTGTGGCAGATCCGGCATCTGCGCGATTCCAAAAGTCGCCTGCTGGCTAGCGAAAGCCGCTACCGCCACCTGTTTCAAAGTGCGCAAGATGCCATTTTATTGATAGGGCGTGATTACACTTATGTGGACTGCAATCCGGCGGCAATTGCTCTGTTTGGATTGAACAGCATGGCTGACGTGATCGGGCAAAGGGCGGGCAGCTTTTCGCCTGTTATCCAGCAGGTCAGTGGTATCGATAGCCGTGACCGGGATATGCTGGTCACGACCTTGATTGATCGCGCATTCAAGGGCGAGTCGCCACGCTTCGAATGGTCAACCATCCGCAATGAGCAAATACAATACAATGAAATTTCCCTGACCCGGGTTGAGGTCGACGGCGAAGTCCTGGTATTTTGTGTAGTACGAGATACGAATGCACGTAAATATACTGAATTGCTCATGGAAGGGCAAAATCAGTTACTGCAATTGATGAGTGGCGATGAGGATTTATCCTACATCCTGGAAACAATCAGTCAGTTTGTCGAAAAACTTTGCCCGCACTGGCGCTGTGGGATACAACTGCTGTCGGAAGACAGACGCAGTTTTGCCCAGGCAACGGGTAGCCGTTTCCCGGATGTTTTGCTCAAGCAGATACCCGGCATGACCGTTACGCATGGAAGCGGGGTTTGGTCTGAAGTGGTGTTGACTGCAAAACCTGCCTATCTGCCTGATTTCTTGCATGCTCCGGCCATGCAGTTCGTCAATGACGTGGAAACCTTACATGAATTTGGTTCTTGCGCCGCTTCACCAATTTTCGGTAAAAATGGTCAGTTACTTGGCAGTTTTACCCTGTTTTCTTATAGCAGACAGGCCCTGAGCGAAAAAGACCTGGGCCTGATACGTATCACCGTCGATATTGCGGGTATCGCCATCGAAGGCAGGCGTTCAGAAAGAAAAATCCTGCAACTGGCTCATTATGATGAATTGACTGGCCTGCCCAACCGCTTCCTGTACAACCAGCATTTATCCCGTGCGCTGGCGGTTGCCGAACGTAACCGTAGCCAACTGGCCGTGTTATTCCTGGATCTGGACCGTTTTAAAAACATTAATGACACCTTTGGGCATGATGAAGGCGATCATGTGCTACGTATGGTCGCCAGCAGTTTCCGTTTATGCCTGCGTGAATCGGACATCATTGCGAGAATCGGCGGGGATGAGTTTATTCTGCTGATCGACCAGTTCAACGAAGCACGGGATTTGGGGGATGTCGCCGACAAGCTCTTGTTTGAGGCGGCACAACCTTTTGAAATCAATGGACAGGAATGTCAGTTAAGCGCCAGTATCGGTATCGCCACCTTCCCGGCGGATGGCAAGGATGCCCAGACTCTGTTGAAAAATGCTGATATTGCCATGTACCGGGCAAAAAACAAGGGCAAGGATAATTACCAGTTTTATGCATCGGAAATGAATACTCATACCGTGGAAAGACTGGCATTCGAAGCGCGATTACGCAAAGCTTTGGAGCGACGGGAATTTGTCGTCCACTATCAACCCAAGCTGGATGTCATCAGTGGCAGGATAGTTGGTGCGGAAGCGCTGGTACGTTGGAGTCACCCAGAGCGAGGGCTGTTGTCACCGGTAGATTTTATTGCCCTGGCAGAGGAAGCTGGATTGGTGGCCCGTCTCGGCATGTTGGTACTGGACATTGCCTGTCGCGATATACTTAGTTTCAGGGCCGTGGACAAAGATTTTGGACGGGTTGCCGTCAATTTGTCAGGCGCTCAGTTCAATGATGCGCATATGCTTGACGATGTCAAAAGTGTCGTGGATTTTTGGCGCGTACCCTCAAATTCCATCGAGTTTGAAATTACCGAAAGCATGGTCATGCACAATCGTGAGCAGGCGATAGGTTTGATGGATGGTCTCAAGGAAGCGGGCTTCACACTGTCAATTGATGATTTTGGTACAGGATATTCTTCGCTGGCTTACCTCAAACGTTTCCCGGTTGATAGCGTCAAGGTGGACCGTTCCTTCATCAAGGATATCCCGGACGATCCAAATGATACGGCCATCGTCATGGCTATCGTCGCCATGGCCCATACACTGGGTATCAAGGTAATTGCCGAGGGGGTGGATTCGGCCATACAGCTTGCCACTTTGCGAGAATGCAAGTGTGACGAATACCAGGGGTTTTACTTCAGCAAGGCTGTGTCAGACAAGGAATTTCTACAGCTACTGCAGCGCCAGGCCAGACTGGGTATGCCAGGCAGCTAGGTTTACCGCATGCTTGAGCAGCCAGTGATGCTGCGGTACCGTCTCGACGCGTTCATGTCAGGTTGACATGGATTGACAGCAAGTCACCATTTCTGTTTGGTCATTTTCGCAAGATAATAGCTCTTGCTGGCAGTATCTTGCACTTTATATGATAATGCCGGGCGTTTTGGTTTTGGTCTCGTTTTGTTGGTGGAAAGTTTTATTTCAGACAAGCTCCCTTTCTTTGCAGCATTTTTACTTGCCTCACACCGTTTCATTACGGTATCAGCAGGCAAACACATGGTTATATGTGAGATGCTACTTTCACTATACTTCGTAAGTCTCTAATTTATCAGGATAAATTAGAAAGACGCTACCTCAAGTAGTTGCGCTAAGTCATTGACTTCATTAGAGAATTTCCAAATTTACCTCCGAAATGTGCTTGACCACGCTCAAGTCATCCTCTAAAGTGGGCAATAGTGTGAAAAAGTGTAATTTTGTGGAACAAATATCCCGAATTCGCTTACATTCCAGACTTAATTCCAAACTGAGTTTTTAAGATCAATCGGTACGACAGGTTTTCAGGGTAAAGGTAGACAGCGTGTTTCAGGGGGCATCCTCACTCAATCTCGATGCAAAAGGCAGAATGTCCATTCCTGCCCGGCATCGTGACGCGCTCAATGTGCAATGTGAAGGCCGTATCACACTGACTCGCCACCCTGACGGATGTCTGCTGTTGTTCCCGCGCCCTACATGGGAATCCCACCGTGAGCAAATCGCCGCCTGGCCTATTCAGGCGCGTGACTGGAAACGTATTTTTCTTGGTAATGCCTTTGATGTGGAAATGGACAGCGCTGGCCGTATTCTGGTCGCACCTGAATTGCGTAATGCCGTTGGCATGCAGCGTGATGTCATGCTGTTGGGCATGGGCAGCCATTTCGAGATTTGGGACGCCGGCAAGCTGGCAGAAAGCGAAGCGAAGGCCATTGCTGGCGGCGCTCCTGATGTATTAAACAATTTTTCTTTCTGATCGCGGGCAATGAGTATTCAGCAAGCGGCAGATTTTACGCACCAGACAGTGCTATTGCATGAGGCTGTAGATGCCTTAGGCATCACGGGTCAGCGTGCCAGCGGAATTTATGTAGACGGCACCTTTGGCCGTGGTGGGCATAGTCGCCTGATCCTGTCGCAACTGGCCGCCGATGGCCGCCTGATTGCCTTTGACAAGGACACCCAGGCCATCGCCAGCGCGGCAGAAATTCAGGATACGCGTTTCCATATAGTGCATGACAGTTTTGCCACCATAGACCAGGCTTTGCCGGACTGTGGTGTTGGCAAGGTCGACGGCATTTTGATGGATTTGGGCATTTCATCTCCCCAGGTGGATGACGCTAGCAGGGGCTTTAGCTTCCGGTCAGACGGTCCGCTGGACATGCGCATGGATACCACGCGGGGCATTTCCGCAGCCGAATGGCTGGAGACTGCCGAAGAGCAACAAATTACGGAGGTTATAAAAGATTATGGGGAAGAACGGTTTGCTTTTCAGATTGCAAAGGCGATTGTTGCTCGCCGGCAGGCAGAGCCCATTCGTGGAACACGACAGCTCGCAGAAATCGTCGCACACGCCGTCAAAACTCGCGAGAAGGGTAAAGACCCGGCAACTCGCACCTTTCAGGCTATACGGATTTTCATCAATCAGGAACTTGAAGATCTCGAAATAGGGCTGGCGGCAGCGTATGCAGCATTGGCACCGCATGGGCGCATGTCGGTGATCAGCTTTCATTCACTGGAAGACCGGATAGTGAAGCAGTTTTTCGCTTCCAAAGTGAAAATGGAGCAGCCTGATCGTCGTCTGCCCATCCGTCACGCAGATTTACCGCAGCCGCAAATGCGGCTGTTGAACCGCATCAAACCGTCCGAGGCGGAAGTAAGTGCCAATCCGCGTGCCAGGTCAGCCATCCTGCGGGTTGCTGAACGTTTGCCGGAGGCAGTATGAGTACCCGCCTCAACATCATACTGGCGGCGGCATTGATTGCCTGTGCCCTGTCGCTGATTAATTCCCAGTATCAGGCACGTCACCTGTTTATCGAACTGGAAAGAGAGCAAAGCCTTACCAAACAATATGAATTGCAATGGACGCAACTCAAACTTGATCAGTCCACTTATGGCAAACACTCTCGTATAGAAGCGACAGCCGTACGTGAACTGGATATGGTGGCGGTGACGCCTGAACGTACGCAATACCTGAAAGCGGTGGAGGGAAAATGAGTCGTACTGCCAACACCCCACGTACAGCCGCTGCACGCGGTGTCGCCTTTTCATCCAGCCCGGTGCTGGATGTCAAGCTGCCGACCTGGCGTTCCCGTTTTATTCTCTTTCTGTTGTTTGCTGCCTTCATTGCCCTGATTGCCAAGGCCCTGTATTTGCAGGGGTTTACCAATGACTTTCTGAAGCAACAGGGGGCCAATCGCTATGCCCGCACGCTGGAATTGCCAGCTACCCGTGGCAAGATTATTGACCGCAATGGCCAGGTACTGGCGTCGTCTGTACCGGTCAAAGCCATCTGGGCCATTCCCGAGGATGTGCTGGAAGCACCAAAAGAAAAAATCCAGCAACTCGCCCAGCTGCTGGACATGACAGAAACTGAGTTGCGCAAGAAGCTCGATTCTGACCGTCAGTTTGTGTACCTGAAACGTCAGGTGGAAACAGAGGTGTCCGACAAGGTTGTGGCCCTTGGCATCCCCGGTATAGAAACCCGCAAAGAATACAAGCGTTTCTATCCTGAAGGCGAAGTCATGGCGCATGTGGTCGGCTTTACCAATGTGGAAGATATTGGCCAGGAAGGTATAGAACTGGCTTCTGAAAAGGACTTGGCAGGTAAAACCGGCAGCCGTCGTGTCATCAAGGACAGATTGGGCCATATCGTTGAAGATATACAAGCCGTACGCGAACCACATGACGGCAAAGACCTGACCCTGTCGATAGACAGCAAGATACAGTACATCGCTTTCACTCACTTGAAAGAAGCGGTAGAAAAACACAAGGCAAAAGCTGGTGGCGCTGTGGTACTGGATGTGAAAACCGGTGAAGTACTGGCGCTGGTCAATCTGCCTACCTATAACCCGAATGACAGGTCAGTACTGACGGGCGCGCAATTGCGCAACCGTGTCATGACCGATACCTTTGAACCAGGCTCGACCATGAAACCCATCACGGTCTCATTGGCGCTGGAGTCAGGACGGGTTACCCCAGATACCCTGATACAGACAGCCCCAGGTGTGATGGCGATCGGCCCTGCATTGATTCATGATGCCCATAAGCAGGGCATGCTGTCGGTTGCCCAGGTGATACAGAAATCCTCGAACATCGGCACGGCCAAGATGGCTTTGCAAATGCCACCGCAAGAAATGTGGGAAATGTTTACGACAGTAGGGTTTGGGCAGCAACCGAAATTTGGTTTCCCCGGAGCGGTTGCTGGTCGCCTGCGCAACTTCAAGAGCTGGCGTCCGATTGAACAAGCCACCATGAGCTATGGTCACGGTATTTCCGTTTCGCTGATACAGATGGCCAGGTCCTACATGATATTCGCCAGGGATGGCGACATGATACCGCTGACCTTCCAAAAATCTGCTGAGACCCCGACTGGGTCTCGTGTCATTTCCGAAAAGACAGCAAGACAAATGCGCGCAATGATGGAATCCGTTACCGAACCTGGTGGCACTGCCACTCAGGCGCGTATAGCTGGTTACCGTGTTGCGGGCAAGACTGGCACCGCCCACAAGTTGGAAGGTGGACGCTATGTGAACAAATACATTGGTGACTTTATTGGTTTTGCACCAGTCTCCAATCCGCGTGTGATTGTGGCCGTCATGATCGATGAGCCCACCGTTGGTGGCTATTACGGCGGCACCGTCGCCGCCCCGGTTTTTGCGGCAATTACGGCCAATATTTTGCGGTCGATGAACATACCGCCAGACTCATCAGTCGTCAATATTATTCCTGACAATAGCGTACAGGAAAGTATGTGATGACTAACAAAAAAATAACTATGAATGAATTGCTGGACTGGCTGAAACAAGTTGCGCCCGAGGCGCAGTTGAGCTCAGACTCGCGCAACGTAAATAAAGGCGATATATTTTTCGCCCTGCGTACCTCTATCAATGATGGGCGGCAGCATATCGCCCATGCTGTGGCCAACGGTGCCATCGCTGTGGTGTATGAAGCGGATAACTTTGCCTGGGATGATAGCATTGCTGTTCCTCACCTTGCCGTAGAAAACCTGCTGACCCTGGCAGGACCGGTCGCGCACGCATGGCATGGCCAGGCTGACACTGACTGGTTCAATGTTGCCGTGACTGGCACCAATGGCAAGACCTCCTGTTCACAATGGATAGCCCGCGCGCTGTCCTTGAACGGGACACCGTCTGCCGTGATTGGTACCCTGGGCACAGGCATCTACAATAATGGCGCGACAGGGCAGTTGGTAGAAACTGGCTACACCACGCCGGATGCCATCGGCCTGCAACAGAAAATTGCGCAGCTTAAACAGGATGGCGCACAGGCACTTGCTATCGAGGCCTCTTCCATAGGTCTGCATCAAGGGCGATTAAATGGCTTGCATTTTGATGTCGCAGTGTTGACCAACCTGACGCGTGATCATCTTGACTATCACGGTGATATGGCAACTTATGCCGAATCCAAGGCCAGTCTTTTTGACTGGCCGGATCTGGGTATGGCTGTAGTCAATCTGGACGATGCATTTGGCTTGCAACTGGTCGAGCGGGTGCAGGCATCCCGGGCTACTACCCGCATCATCGGTTACAGCCTGGAAAAAAATAGTGTTCCCGGCATCGAGGTGCTGACGGCCAGTAATCTGAAAACCAATTACGCTGGTACCAGTTTTCATCTCGAATCGCCCTATGGTTCCGGTCTGGTCAAGACCCAGTTGATAGGCAAATTCAATGTCAGCAATATCCTGGCCGTGATGGCGGTATTGCTGGGTAAAGGTGTGGCCTGGAACAAGGCTGTGTCCATCATAGAAAAACTCAATCCGGTGCCGGGCCGCATGCAATTGCTGGGTACCGCAGGGCATGTGATGGTGGTCATTGATTATGCTCATACGCCAGATGCACTGGAAAAAACCCTGGAAGCATTGCAACAGGTTGCCCAGGAAAGAGATGGCAAACTGTGGTGTGTCTTTGGCTGCGGCGGTGACCGTGACCCCGGCAAGCGTCCGCAAATGGGCAAGATCGCCGAAAGTGCCAGCCATGTCGTGGTGACCAGCGATAACCCGCGTAGCGAAGATCCGACTGCGATTATTCAGGACATCCTCAAAGGCATGAACGGTACGCCGCAAGTGATAGAAGACCGGGCGAATGCCATCCTGTACGCGATTAAACATGCAGACCATCATGATGTGGTTTTGCTGGCCGGTAAAGGACATGAAACCTATCAGGATATCAATGGCAAAAAATGGCCATTTTCTGATGAAGAACATGCGGCCCTGGCTTTGGCGACGGTCGCCACCAGCGGCAATATGAAGAGGGGAAGCTGATGCAATTTTCCCTGCATGATCTGTTGCCGGCGATCAAAGGTGCAAGCCTGCAAGGCAATGCCGCCATCACCGGTTTGACCACAGACAGCCGCAAGATACGCGCAGGTGATGTGTTCGTTGCCTTGCGCGGCGAAAATTTTGATGCACATGATTTCCTGCCCCAGGTTGCAGCGGCTGGTGCGGCAGCAGTCATTGCTGAAGCTCTGCCTGCGGGATTTTCCTTGCCAGCACTGGTGGTACCTGACACCAAACTGGCCCTGGCCGAGGTAGCACGTTTCTGGCGTCAGCAATTTAACCTGCCTGTCATTGGTGTGACCGGCAGCAATGGCAAGACCACCGTCAAGGAAATGATCGCCTCCATCCTGGCAGCAGCTTTTGGGCAGGATGGCAGACTGGCGACCAGCGGTAACCTGAACAATGAAATTGGCGTACCGCTGACGGTCATGCAATTGCATGCCGGCCACCAGGCCGCCGTCATAGAAATGGGCATGAACCATCCGGGCGAGATCGCCTTGCTGGCGTTTGCCGCCATGCCTGGCGTGGCACTGGTCAACAATGCACAGCGCGAACACCAGGAATTCATGCAGACTGTGGAAGCCGTCGCAAGAGAAAATGGTGTCGCCATCCAGGCTTTGCCTGATGCCGGTGTGGCCGTATTCCCTGCCGATGATGAATATAGCGCCTTGTGGCAATCCTTTGCGTCGGAAATTGGTCAGCGTAAAACCCTGACTTTCGGCTTGTCGGCCGATGCCGATGTACAGGCTACCTATACGCCCAGCGTGTTTGGCAGTGATCTGCAAATGCTGCTGGCAGGGCAGCCCCTGTCCGTGCGTTTGAATGCAGCAGGCAAACACAATGTGTTGAATGCGCTGGCAGCAGCAGCTTGCTGCCATGCGATCGGTGTGAGCAATGCTGCCATCGTCGCAGGGCTGGAAAATTTTGCTCCGGTGAATGGTCGCCTGCAACGCAAGCAAGCCGCATGTGGCGCAACAGTCATTGATGACAGTTATAACGCCAACCCGGATTCAGTCCGTGCCGCGATTGATGTGCTGGCGCAGATCACTGGCCCAACCATGCTGGTATTGGGCGATATGGGGGAAGTCGGCGAAAACGGCGCGCAATTCCACCATGAAATTGGTGACTATGCCCGCCAGCGCGGTATACCGAGACTGTTATTGCTGGGTGAACTGGTGGCACATACCGCCAGCGCTTATGGTGCAGATGCCCAGCATTTCGCCAGCATGGACGCCTTATGCGAGGCGCTGGATAAACAACTGGCGGCAGATGTCACGGTGCTGGTGAAGGGCTCCCGTTTCATGAAAATGGAAAGAGCAGTAGCACATCTGCAGGCAGCAAGCGAAACAAAAACATTACAACAAAAAACAATAGGGAATCATTAGCATGTTGCTCTGGTTGGCTGAACTTTTCAAACAAGATATAGGCTGGCTGCGCGTCTTCGGGTTTATTACCTTTCGCGCAGTATTCGCCACAATGACGGCCATCTCGATAGGTATTTTTGCCGGTCCTGCAGTGATACGCATGTTGACCCGCATGAAGGTAGGTCAGGCTGTGCGCAGCTATGGCATGGAAACACATCTGGTCAAATCTGGTACCCCGACCATGGGTGGGGTATTGGTGTTGATTTCCATCGGCATTTCCACCCTGTTGTGGGGTGATTTGAGTAACCGCTTTATCTGGGTCGTGATGATTGTTACGCTGGGTTATGGTGCTGTTGGCTGGGTAGATGACTATCGCAAGGTCGTCCATAAAGACCCGGAAGGCATGCGCTCGCGCGAAAAATATTTCTGGCAATCCCTGATCGGCCTGATAGCGGCTTTTTACCTGGCGTTTTCAGTGTCTGCTCCCAGCAATTCCAAAGTGCTGGAATTGTTTATTGCGTGGGTGCAGTCCGGTTTTAATATGGATTTGCCGCCGAAAGCAGATTTGATCGTGCCCTTCTTTAAATCGGTCAGCTACCCGCTCGGTGTCTGGGGTTTTATCGGCCTGACCTATTGTGTAATAGTCGGCACCAGTAATGCAGTCAACTTTACTGATGGTCTGGATGGCCTGGCCATCATGCCTACCATCATGGTGGGGTCCGCCCTGGGGCTGTTTGCTTATCTGACAGGGAATGTTGGCTATGCCAAATACCTGTTGATACCGCATATACCCGGCGCTGGCGAATTGCTGATTTTCTGTGGTGCGATGGCAGGTGCTGGTCTGGCCTTCCTCTGGTTCAATGCCCATCCGGCTCAAGTGTTCATGGGCGACGTTGGCGCACTGGCACTGGGTGGTGCGCTGGGCACGATTGCCGTCATTGTCAGGCAGGAAATTGTCTTGTTCATCATGGGCGGTATTTTTGTCGCTGAGACATTGTCAGTCATGTTGCAGGTATCGTATTTCAAGTACACCAAGAAAAAATATGGCGAAGGTCGCCGCCTGTTCTTGATGGCACCACTGCATCATCATTTTGAAAAGAAGGGATGGAAGGAAACCCAGGTCGTCGTGCGTTTCTGGATCATCACCATGCTGCTGGTCTTGCTGGGTTTGTCTTCACTGAAGTTGCGTTAAGTATTGCACTAGGTTTTTGTGCCATGCACTGATTGTGTGTGGTGTATCAGAAGTTTGTAGTTTGTTTTGATTGATAGAAATAGTGGTTATGGATTTTTCGGGAAAACATGTCTTGGTTCTGGGCCTGGGTGAAACCGGGCTGGCAATGGCGCAATGGCTGCTGCGCGCCGGCGCGCGCCTGCGTGTTGCCGATACCCGTGAAACCCCGGACAGGTTGACTCAGTTGCAGGCACTTTCAGACCAGATCGAATTTATTGGCGCAGCCTTCAGCAGCACTTTGCTGGACGATATTGATCTCGTGACCGTCAGTCCTGGCCTGTCGCCATTGCGCGAACTGCAAGACTTGCTGCCCGCTGCCAATGAAAAATCCATACCGGTCTGGGGTGAAATTGAATTGTTTGCCCAGGCTCTGCTGGCATTGAAGGCAGAACGCGATTATCAACCCAAAGTCATCGCCATCACTGGTACCAATGGCAAAACTACCGTGACCAGTCTGGTCGGTTTGCTGGTGGAACGTGCCGGCCTGACTGTTAAAGTGGCAGGCAATATCAGCCCGGCAGTATTGGATGTATTAAGGGAATGTCTGGAACAGGATGCCTTGCCTCAGGTCTGGGTGCTGGAACTGTCCAGCTTCCAGTTGCATACGACGCATAGCCTGCAAGCGGATGTCGCCACCGTATTGAATATCACCCAGGATCACCTGGACTGGCATGGCAGCATGCAAGCCTACTGCGCCGACAAGGCACGTATTTTTGGCGAACAGACTTTGCAGGTATTGAACCGTGATGATGCGCTGGTCATGTCTATGGCCAAAACCCACGGTAATGCTGTCAGCTTTGGTGTGGATGCACCTAAGCATCTGGCCGACCTGGGTCTGTTGAATGAACATGGCATGGGCTGGCTGGCTGTCGCCAATGCCGCTGAAGATGCGCCCGTCGTGACAAATAGCCGTCGCAAGAAAAAAGAAGTGGAAGAAATTCCTACCATGGTCACCCGCCTGATGCCGACCGATGCCTTGCAAATACGTGGCCAGCATAATGCCGCGAATGCTTTGGCTGCGCTGGCTTTGTGCCGTGGCATAGGCTTGTCATTTGCACCTTTGCTGCACGGCTTGCGTGATTACAAAGGTGAACCGCACCGTGTCGAACAGGTTGCCCAAGTGGCAGGTGTTGATTACATTGATGACAGCAAAGGCACAAATGTTGGTGCTACCGTGGCAGCATTGAAAGGTTTGGGGCAACAATCTGAGGCCTTGCACAAACGCATCATCCTGATTGCCGGTGGCGAAGGCAAGGGGCAGGATTTTTCTCCATTGGCAGACCCAGTGGAACGCTACACCAAGACCGTTATCCTGATCGGCAAGGCCAAACAAGAATTGCAGCAGGCACTGGCAGTTACCAACGTTGCTTTGCATGATGTCGTCAGCCTGGAAATGGCAGTACAGGCCGCTGCTGAAATCGCTGTTGATGGCGATATCGTCTTGCTGTCACCAGCCTGCGCCAGCCTTGACATGTTCCGCAATTATGCTCACCGTGCCCAGGTATTTGTGGATGCGGTACGTGAAATTGCATTGGCCCGGGGAGAGGTGTGCTGATGAGACAGCTACTGCTACCCCTGCAAAAGTGGTCGCTATTTGGCAGCCCGCCGGTGAATACCAATCTGGTCAGCCGCTCCAAGATGATGGACTATGACCAGCCGCTGGTCTGGGTCACCATCATTCTCATGCTGTTTGGTATGGTGATGGTGTACTCGGCTTCGATTGCTCTGCCAGACTCACCCAAGTACGCAAATTACAAAAACTCACATTTCCTGGTCCGTCAGGCGATTTTTGTGATCGTCGCCTTGATCTCTGGAGCATTGGTTTTCCGTATTCCGTTGGCAACCTGGCAAAAATATGCACCCTACCTGTTTGTCGGCACGTTGGTGTTGCTGGTTGCGGTGTTGATACCCGGCTTGGGCAAGGGAGTGAATGGTGCCAAGCGCTGGTTGTCATTCAAAGTGTTTAACTTGCAGCCATCTGAATTGATGAAATTGTTCATGGTCTTGTATGCCGCTGACTACACCGTGCGCAAACAGGAATACATGCACAAACTGACCAAGGGTTTTGTTCCGATGTTGGCGGCGGTGGGCGTAGTGGGTTTGCTGTTGCTGCTGGAGCCTGATCTGGGTGCTTTCGGCGTTATCGTTTGTATCGCCATGGGTATCTTGTTTTTGGGCGGCATCAATGGCGTCTGGTTTGGTGGTATTGCGGCAACTCTGGTTGGTATTTTTACTTCAGTGATTTTGCTCTCACCCTGGCGGCGTGAACGTATATTCGCCTACCTGAGCCCATTTGAAGAAGACCATGCACTGGGCAAGGCTTACCAGCTCACGCATTCGCTGATTGCATTTGGCCGCGGTGAATTATTCGGCGTAGGTTTGGGTGCCAGTGTGCAAAAACTGCATTATCTGCCAGAAGCACATACTGATTTTCTGCTGGCTGTCATCGGAGAAGAGTTGGGCTTCGTTGGTGTCATGGCGGTGGTGTTATTGTTTTACTGGCTGCTCAAGCATGCTTTTGAAATTGGTCGTCAGGCGATTGCTCTGGACCAGACTTTTGCCGGACTGACCGCCAAGGGCATAGGCATATGGATAGGTGTGCAGGCTTTTATCAATATGGGCGTCAATCTGGGATTGTTGCCAACCAAGGGTTTGACCTTGCCCTTGATGAGTTATGGTGGATCGGGCGTCATGATTAATTGTGTAGGGCTGGCGATATTGTTGCGCGTGGATTATGAAAACCGCGTCCTGATGCGCGGAGGCCGCGCATGAGCCAGCTCGTCCAAAAAATGCCCAAAAAATTGCTGATCATGGCAGCCGGAACCGGTGGGCATATTTTCCCTGGCCTAGCGATCGCCGACATCATGCGTGACCGCGGCTGGCAAGTCAGCTGGCTGGGCACGCAAATTGGCATGGAAGGGCAGATTGTACCCAAACACCATATCGCCATGGACAATATTGACTTCTCCGGTCTGCGTGGCAAGGGCTGGCAACATACTGTCAGTGGTGCGTTCAAGCTGGTCAAGAGTTTCTTTAGCTGTTTCAGCATCATAGGTCGCCGTCAGCCGGATGTGGTGTTGGGCATGGGTGGTTATGTCACCGTACCTGGCGGCATGATGGCTGCCTTGCGCGGCAAACCTGTAGTTTTGATGAATGCCGATGCTGCCCTGCTGTTGTCGAACAAGGCTTTGCGTCCTTTCGCCAGCAAATTATTGTTTGGCCTGCCATCGGCAACCGTGCATGCCGATCAAAAAACCGAAGTCATTGGCAACCCTATTCGCAAAGAGATTTGCGAATTGCCGGCACCGGCTAAGCGTTATGCAGAACACACGGGCCCACTGCGCGTACTGGTGGTGGGTGGTAGTTTGGGAGCGAAAGTATTGAATGATGCCGTACCGCAGGCCGTGGCATTGCTGCCTGAAGCGCAGCGTCCGCAGATCACGCATCAGTCTGGTAAGCAACATATAGATGCGCTGCGCCAGAGTTATGCGCAGGCAGGTGTACAGGCTGAAGTGCTGGATTTTATCGATGACATGCCACGTCGGTATGCCGAAGCTGATCTGGTGATATGCCGCGCCGGCGCGATTACCGTATCTGAATTAACGGCGGCAGGTGTGGCCAGCATACTCGTACCTTTCATGGCGTCGAGCACTTCACATCAAAAAGAAAACGCCGTTTGGATGGCAGGGCAAAAGGCCGCCATCCACTTGCCACAAACTGAATTAAGTCCAGCTTTGCTGGCAGAGAACTTAAAAGCTCTGGACAGAGCGCAATGCCTGGCGCTGGCTGAAACAGCCTACGCCCTGGGGCAGCGCGAAGCCAGTGCCAACATCGCCCATATTCTGGAAGCATTAGCATGAAACACAAAGTCAAACACATTCATTTTGTCGGCATAGGTGGCTCAGGCATGAGCGGCATTGCTGAAGTCTTGCTGAATCTTGGTTACACCATTTCCGGTTCTGACCTTGGCAGCAATGCTGCATCAAAACGTCTGGCGCAATTGGGTGCCAAGGTAATGCTGGGCCACGCTGCCGAAAATATTGAAGGCGCAGATGCCGTTGTTACCTCGACCGCAGTCAAGGGCGATAATCCTGAAGTCATCGCTGCGCGTGCCAAACATATCCCCATCGTACCGCGTGCGATGATGCTGGCAGAACTCATGCGCCTGAAAAGCGGTATCGCCATCGCCGGCACCCATGGCAAGACCACGACTACCAGTCTGGTGGCCAGCGTATTGGCACAGGGCGGTCTTGATCCTACTTTCGTGATTGGCGGTTTGCTCAATAGTGCCGGTGCCAATGCCAAACTGGGCAGCGGTGATTTCATCGTGGCCGAGGCTGATGAATCGGATGCGTCTTTCCTGAATCTGTTGCCCGTGATCGAAGTCATCACCAATATCGATGCCGACCATATGGAAACCTATGGCCATGACTTCGCCCGTCTGAAGCAGGCATTCATCGAATTTACCCAGCGCTTGCCATTTTATGGTGTCGCGGTTTTGTGTCTGGATGATGCTAATGTGCGTGAAATCATGCCTTTCGTCTCCAAGCCCATCGTCACCTATGGTTTTCATGAAGATGCCGATGTGCGCGCTGTCGATGCCACTGCATCTGGTGGCAAGATGCATTTCACAGTCGTGCAAGATGGTTATGAGAATATGCAGGTCAGCCTGAATCAGCCTGGCATGCACAATGTACAAAATGCCTGCGCCGCGATTGCCATTGCGCGCGAAGTCGGTGTCAGTGATGAAGCGACACAAAAAGCCCTGAGTGAATTTAACGGTGTTGGTCGTCGCTTTACACGCTATGGTGAAATCCCTCTGGCAAGTGGCGGCACTTTTGCACTGGTGGATGACTATGGTCATCATCCTGTGGAAATGGCGGCGACGCTGGCTGCGGCGCGTGGCGCTTATCCGGACCGCAGGTTGGTATTGGCTTTTCAGCCGCATCGCTATACCCGTACCCGTGACTTGTTTGAAGATTTTGTACGCGTGATTTCCAGCGCCGATGCGGTAGTGCTGGCAGAGGTGTATGCGGCAGGTGAGGCGCCGATACTGGCAGCAGATGGCCGTTCTCTGTCACGGGCCCTGCGCGTCATGGGCAAGGTTGAGCCGGTATTTGTTGAAGATATGCAAGAAATGCCAGATAGTATTTTGCGGGTCTTGAAAGACGGCGATGTAGTCATCGTCATGGGGGCGGGTTCCATTAACGCTGTGCCAGCAAAACTGGCACAGCCGGTATGAAAAACTAAATGATCAAAACATCATGAGCGAATTGAATTTGAAATCACTGGGAAAAGTCGGCGTACTGTTTGGTGGCCGTTCAGCCGAGCGCGAAATTTCCATTATGTCCGGCAACGGCGTACTGCAAGCCCTGCTCAGCAAAGGTGTCGATGCCCATCCGTTTGATACGGCTGAGCGCAGCATTGCCGATCTGGCAGCAGAGAAATTTGACCGGGTATTTATCGCGCTGCATGGCCGGTATGGTGAAGATGGCAGTTTGCAAGGCGTGCTGGAGCAATTGAATATTCCGTATACCGGCAGTGGCGTGATGGCTTCGGCTGTCGCCATGGACAAGATATTTACCAAGCGCATCTGGCAAACCCATGGTCTGGCAACACCGGCTTATGCAGTACTGACACCGGAAACAGAATTGCGCCGTGTGCCTGATGAACTGGGTCTGCCACTGATTATCAAGCCGCCACATGAAGGCTCTACCATAGGCATTACCAAGGTTAAAGGCTATTCCGACATGCAGGAAGCTTATGCCCTGGCGGCACAGTTTGATGAAGTGGTACTGGCTGAAGAGTTTGTTGAAGGTCGTGAATTGACGGTAGCAATATTGGGTAAGGGCAAGCAGGCCTATGCGCTGCCGATTACCGAAATCGTTGCTCCGGAAGGCAATTACGATTACCAGAACAAGTATTTTACTGACGACACCAAGTATTTGTGTCCGGCACCACTGGATCAGGCGCTGACAGACGAGATACGCAAGATGGCAGTGGATGCCTATCTGTCGCTGGATTGTGAAGGTTGGGCGCGGGTTGACGTGTTGTTGCGCAAATCGGATAACAAGCCTTTCCTGCTGGAGATCAATACTTCACCTGGCATGACCGGCCATTCGCTGGTGCCGATGGCAGCAAAGGCAGTAGGGATGAGTTATGAAGATTTATGTGTAGAGATTTTGAAAATGGCGAGTTTGAAGATCCGATCCGAAGTGAAAAAGTAAACTGGTTGAACCTGAAAAATGTGGCATGACACCAAATTGATGAATAACACGGCAAACGCATTGTTTGCTTTGGTATTGCTCATTCTGGTGATGTCCGGTGTGTGGTGGTTGATACAAAGGCCGATTTTTACCTTGCGTGTCATAAAGGTAGAAGCTGCCAATGTTACCAATGATGCTAACGCCAGCAATGGTGGCGCCTTGCGGCATGTGAGTGCACTGACGATCAGGAATACCGCTCTGCCAAAAATCAGGGGTAATTTTTTTACCGCCAATCTGGATTCTGTACGTACAGCTTTTGAAGCTGTGCCCTGGGTACGTAAAGCCAGTGTACAGAGAGAATGGCCGAACAAACTGGTGGTGACGCTGGAAGAGCATATTGCCATGGGTACCTGGGGTGAAGCTGGTCAGCTGATTTCAGTGAAAGGCGATGTGTTCACTGCCAATCTGGCAGAAGCAGAAGAAGACGCCGACCTGATCGCCCTGAACGGACCAGATGGTAGTGAAAAGGAAGTGCTGGCGCAGTATCAGGATTTTAAAACCTGGTTTGCCAAAGTCAGTCTGGAACCAGAGTCGGTTAATTATTCCAGCCGCTATGCCTGGAGTCTGAAATTGAACAATGGCATGCAGGTCCAGTTAGGCAGAGTGCAGGATGGAACGACGCTCAAGAGCAGGGTAGATAAATTGATGACGATCTATCCGCAATTGATCGCCAGTTTGCAGGACAGTATTGAAAGTGTGGACATGCGTTATCCGAATGGTCTGGCGCTCAAATCGAGCCATAGCGATATCGGATCAAAAAAGCAAACAAAAGCAAGTGGAAAGACATGACAAAAGACGCTAAAAATCTGATCGTTGGTCTCGATATCGGCACCTCAAAAATTGTGGCGGTGGTGGCGGAAGTCATGCCCGATGGACGCCATGAAGTCATCGGTCTTGGGCAGCATGAATCCAAGGGGCTGAAAAAAGGTGTGGTCGTTAATATTGAGGCGACCGTCGAATCCATACAACGGGCGCTGGAAGAGGCCGAGCTGATGGCCGACTGCAAGATTCGTCATGTGTATACCGGCATAGCTGGTAGCCATATCCGCAGTTTCAATTCCAGCGGCATGGTCGCGATCAAGGACAAGGAAGTCACCGCAGCCGATGTTTCGCGCGTGATAGAAACAGCCAAGGCAGTCAACATCCCGACCGACCAGCAGTTGCTGCATACCCTGCCGCAAGAATTTATTGTTGATAGTCAGGACGACGTGCGCGAACCTATAGGCATGAGCGGCATCCGCCTCGAAGTCAAAGTGCATATTGTCACCGGGGCGGTATCGGCAGTGCAGAACATCGTCAAGTGCGTGCGCCGTTGTGGCCTCGAAGTATCAGACCTGATTCTGCAACCGATGGCGTCTGCTGAAGCAGTGCTGACCAAGGATGAAAAAGAACTCGGTGTGGTGCTGATCGATATTGGTGGTGGTACCACGGACGTTGCAGTTTTCAGTGAAGGCGCAATCCGCCATACCGCCGTGATACCGATTGCCGGTGACCAGATCACTAATGATATTGCGATGGCCTTGCGTACGCCGACATCGGAAGCAGAAGAAATCAAGGTGCGTTTTGGTGTTGCCAAGCAGGTGCTGGCAGACCCGTCGGACACATTGGAAGTACCTGGTCTGGGTGACCGTGGTCCACGTTCACTGTCACGCCAGGCATTGGCTGCCGTGATTGAACCGCGCGTCGAGGAATTATTTGCGCTCGTGCATCAGGTAGTACGTGAATCCGGTTATGAAGATGTACTGTCTTCAGGCATCGTGTTGACCGGTGGTTCAGCTGCCATGCCAGGCATGGTTGAAATGGCGGAAGATATCTTTTTGAAACCGACCAGATTAGGTATGCCAGCGTACAGTGGGCAATTGGCAGATGTAGTACGCAGCCCGCGCTACGCAACAGTTTTGGGGTTGTTGTTGGAAGCAAAGAAGCAGTATTTGCGTGGTCATCTGGTTACCCGGCAAGAGGGTTCTGCCAAAGCGGTCTGGCAACGCATGAAAGAGTGGTTTTTAGGGAATTTTTAGCTTGTATTTTGTATCTAAATTGGTGTAGTCATTTTATAATAGTTCGATCTACAGTTATTAGTCGCTAGTCGTCACATTCGGTGATGCCTAGCGACTGATAACTGCCTACCTGGAGGAATCATGATGGAGTTCGATATGGTTGATAACGCCACACAAGGCACCGTAATTAAGGTTGTCGGCGTGGGCGGTGCAGGCGGCAATGCAGTCCAGCATATGATTAATAAAGGCGTTTGCGGTGTTGAGTTCATCGCCGCCAATACAGATGCGCAAGCGCTGTTGCTGTCGAAAGCACATAACGTCATACAGATTGGTGAAACTGGTCTGGGTGCAGGCATGAAGCCTGAAGTCGGTCGCAAGCTGGCTGAAGATTCCCGTGCGCGTATTGAAGATGCATTACGCGGTGCGCACATGGTCTTCATCGCTGCCGGTATGGGTGGTGGCACAGGTACCGGTGCCGCACCTATCGTTGCACAGATTGCCAAAGAACTGGGTGCACTGACCGTGGCAGTGGTGTCCAAACCATTTTCATATGAAGGCAAAAAATGCATGGACATCGCGGACGAAGGTCTGGATGCATTGTCCCAGCATGTTGATTCACTGATCATCATTCTCAACGAAAAACTCGAAGAGATTTATGAAGATGACAGCATGATCGAATGGTTGCAGCATGCCGATGACGTACTCAACAATGCCGTAGCCGGTATTGCTGAAATCATCAATGTGCCTGGTCACATCAACGTCGATTTCAATGACGTAAAAACCATCATGGGCGAGCAGGGCAAAGCCATGATGGGTACGGCAACCGCTTCTGGTGTTGATCGTGCACGTATTGCAGCCGAACAGGCAGTTGCTTCACCGCTGCTGGATGGTATCGATCTGTCTGGTGCACGTGGCGTGTTGGTAAATGTGACTGCCAGCCGTGGTCTCAAAGGTAAAGAGATCAAGGAAGTCATGGCGGCAGTACGTGCTTTTGCCGCACCGGATGCATCCATTGCACAAGGTATTGCGTATGACGACACCATGGGTGACGATATCCGCGTAACGGTTGTGGCAACTGGCCTGGGTCGTGGCAAGAAAAATATCCAGCTGGTACAAACACCTGTTTTGCGTACAGGTACCCATAATGAACCAGTGATGGGAAGTCCCGTCATGACGTCGGGCACTGCTTCTACCGGTACTATTGGCACAGGATTTGATGGCCTGAGCAAACCGGCAGTATGGCGTCGTGAATCTGCGTCAGAAACAGTACGCGCGCTGGAAAAAAACGGCATGGAAACATATGACATTCCAGCCTTCCTGCGCAAGCAGGCGGACTGATGTTTTCAGTCTCCAGAACAACGCCAGTTTCGAAAGGAACTGGCGTTTTTTATTGGGGAATTGAAAAACCAGACCAAAAAGCTCACCACAGAGACACAGAGAAAAGCAAGAGGAAAGCAATTCATATCTTGATACAGTTCCTTGCTTTTTTTCATAAAACTATTCATCAATGGTTACTAAACCATGGAAAAGTGCCTTCTTTCTCTTGCCTTTCTCAGTATCTCTGTGTCTCTGTGGTGAGAGGTCTTAAGCATTATCTTTTAGGACTTACGCAAAATTGTCCCAGCAAGGCGTCAGCGACGCAGACAGTACTTTAGTACGGCAAGGAGCTGCAACGCAGCTGGGGCGGTTTTGCGTAAGTCCTGTCTTTTTAACTTCTGCAAGAAAATTCTAGCTCAGGCATACTGGCGTCCTTCACTGTCGGTGTTGATTTGGCTCACACTTCCTTTATCTATTGGAAGCAGCAGTCAGCAAGGCTTTGAATATCCAAATACTTATCTAGGGAGCATAAAATGACAATCAAGATTGGCGATACCCTGCCTGAAGGCAGCCTGGCAGAATTTATTGAAGTGGAATCCGAAGGATGTTCACTGGGACCAAATACCTTTAACGTGTCAGACCTGACCAAAGGTAAGACCATCGCCATTTTTGGTTTGCCTGGTGCTTACACGCCAACTTGTTCTGCCAAGCATGTTCCTGGCTATATCGCCAATGCTGCAGCCTTGAAAGCCAAGGGCGTAGATGAAATCTGGTGCATCTCTGTGAATGATGCATTCGTTATGGGCGCATGGGGCCGCGATCAAAAAGCTACCGGCATCGTACGCATGATGGCTGATGGCAATGCTGCTTTCAGCAAGGTCCTTGGCCTGGATGCTGACTTCAGCAAATTCGGTATGGGCACACGCTCACAGCGTTATTCCCTGCTGGCAGTAGACGGTGTAGTCAAGCAACTCAATGTTGAAGAAGGCGGCAAGTTCGAAGTATCGAACGCAGAAACACTGCTGGCACAATTGGGCTAATCCCGATTCCGCTATCTTCAGTATGAAAAAAACGGCGCTGAACCTAAGCGCCGTTTTTTATTGGTTGTGCATAGTGCTTAATCCAGTGCCTTGGACATGATATGTGATTGCACACCATAGCCTTGTGCTCTGTAAAAAGCCATGGCGTTTTGATTGAAGTCGAACACTTCCAGCCGGATTTCCACCGCCTGATGCTCGCGCCCCCATGCGGTAGCGGCATCCATCAGCATGCGCCCCACCCCTTGTTGCTGATGCTGGTCCGACACCACGATAGTGCCTATGCGGCATATACGTCTGCAGTACAGAAAAGGAATTGTCATGTTCTCATGCCAACTGACGGTAATGAAACCGATCACCTCATCGTCCAGACAAGCCAGCAGGGCGCAGGTATGTGAAGCCTGGAAAGATGCCTGCCAAAACAGGCGATCAAGTTCACGCTTGGGTTGTTTCACAAAAACGTGAGGGGCATGCGCATTGTGTTGTGCATTGATCTGATCACTGAGTTCACACATGGCTTCCACATCCTCAGACGTGGCCACACGGATGATAACTGTTGTTGTTTGTACACGCATTGATTTTGCTTTTATCCGGTCTTAGAACCTGTTTGCGATCTTACTGCGCGAGCGTGATCAGGGCTCATGCGCTGCTCAAAATGCTCATGTACTAGTGTACATTCCGCTTTTTGCGCTGCTCTTCACTCCCGCTGACGCTCGCTCGCTACAGATCGTAAACACCTTCTTACATGGGAAATCATACTAACCGATATAATAGCGTGATGTTAAAACAACGAACAATCAAACATCAGGTCAGGACCATAGGCGTCGGTTTGCATTCCGGCACCAAGGTGGAATTGGTCATGCGCCCGGCTCCAGCGGATACCGGCATTATCTTTACACGTACCGACCTGGTCCCACCGGTTGTGTTGCCAGCACAGGCGTTGATGGTGGGGGATACCCGCATGGCGTCGACGCTGTCCAATGAAAATGGCAAGGTCTCTACAGTTGAACACCTGTTATCTGCTTGCGCCGGACTGGGCATAGATAATTTATACATTGATGTCAGCGCTGAAGAAATTCCCATCATGGATGGTTCTGCATCGTCCTTTGTTTATTTGCTGCAGCAGGCGGGCATGCAGGAGCAGGGCGCAGCCAAGAAATTCATACGTGTGTTGAAAGCGGTGGAAATCCGTGAAGGTAGCGGCAAATCGGAAAAATGGGCCAGGCTGGAGCCATACAATGGCTTCAAGCTGCATTTCTTTATCGAATTCAATCACCCGGCAGTAGATGGAACCGTGCAGACGGCAGAAGTGGATTTTGCCCGTGCATCCTTCGTACAGGATGTGGCGCGTGCACGTACTTTTGGTTTCATGCAGGACGTGGAAATGCTGCGCGGTATAGGTCTGGCGCGCGGTGGTTCCATGGAAAACGCCATCGTCATGGATGAATACCGTATCCTGAATTCAGACGGTTTGCGTTTTGATGATGAATTTGTACGACATAAGATACTCGATGCGATTGGCGACCTGTACCTGATCGGTCATCCTTTCCTGGCGAGTTATACCGCACATAAATCTGGTCATGGTTTGAACAACCAGTTGCTGAGGGCGCTGCTGGCTGATCCGTCTGCCTATGAAGTTGTCAGTTTTGATGGTACTGATATGGTACCGCCAACTTATGCGACTCAGGTTGAACGTGAATGGGCTCTGGTCTGACCAAAACACAATTGGTCAGGCAAAAACATTCCGGTTCTTTGGTTTTACCCTATTTATTTTGTAACAGTAATTAATCAAATTCTTGCTCATTTTACTTCAGGGACTCTTGGATTTGATCTTAACCACCAGACCTGTGGCGTTGTAGTAAACGCCCCAGCGCCGCTCGTAAATCTGCATTTTGTGATGTCTTTTCCAGCGTCTGTTCCAATTGATCAAATGCCTGCAAAGCCTTGCCGGAAAAAGCTATTTGCTTTACTGCAACAGGTTTTTCAACGACCCGCTTTACTTGTACTTTGATACGGATTGCGTTAATCTGCCAACCCCGTTCCTGTAAATTTACTTGCAATTTTGGACATTGTTGTTTCAATTTAGTTGCCAGTGCAGCATTGGGAGCCGATAGTGTCAGTTGTCCTTCGGACACCTGCATGACTTCACAAGTCTCAAATATCGGAGGCAATATTGCCCCGCAATCTTTTTGCAGCGCCAGATTACGTTGTACTGTCGGCAGCAGCGAGGCAATTTTATCGTTGCTTCGCAAAAAGTCGGCGGCACCGCTCGCACCTGGTACTTTGCGGCCGCGTTTGATGTTAATTGGGTAAGGAGGACGTGAAGATGTTGACATGCGCAATACCTTACCACAAACAAGCTAAGCGAAATGTTGCAAAGTCGGTTGCAAAGCTGGTCATCAAGCTGGTCGCCAATAAAACAGTTTTAAGAGGAGCATATTGATGCAAATCATTTTGATGCACTCCCGCTTTACTCAGGCCAAATCAGTGACGCTGTCGTCACGCCATGTGATTCTCGCTCTATTCAGTTTCCTTCTCATTACTACCTTGTGTGCGGCCATCATGGCTGCCCTGACCTTGCGACTGGCAAGTGCAGATTTGCCGGTATTGCGTGATCTGGTACCGGTCGCAACCCCAGAGGTAAGTAATAAAGACAAGTATATGAAAGAAAACCTGGCCGCCATGGCAGCCAAGCTGGGTGAAATGCAGGCCCAATTGATACGCCTGGATGCTTTGGGGGAAAGGGTGCAGGGTCTGGCTGGTGTCAAACCGGAAGAATTCAACTTCAAGGAATTACCTGGAAGAGGCGGTCCTGAAGTCACGTCACAGCCAGCCAAAGAATTAAATATGGAAGAATTCCAGGCGGCGTTGAATGCCATGTCGCGTGATGTTGAGCACAGATCTGATTATATGAATGTGGTAGAGACAAAATTGATGAGTTTTAAAGTGCAATCCAAGTTATTGCCCACCATTCAGCCTGTTAATGTTGCCTATAATGCATCTGGTTTTGGCTGGCGGCTGGATCCGTTTTCTGGTCGCAGCGCTTTTCATGAGGGTATAGATTTTTCTGGCCCGACCGGGACACCCATCGTCGCTGCCGCTGGCGGTGTGGTGGTGGCGGCTGAATACCATCCCCAATTTGGAAATATGGTGGAAATTGATCACGGTGGTGACATCATGACGCGCTATGCCCACTCGTCCAAGGTGTACGTCAAACTCGGTGATATCGTGAAACGTGGCCAACATATTGCCGATATTGGCTCTACTGGAAGGTCTACTGGCGCTCACCTGCATTTTGAGGTACACGTCAAAGGCGTGCCACAAGATCCGCACAAATTCCTGTCTGCGGGGGCGAATCAGGCGAATCTGGCCGCCTTGAGTCAAAAATAGACTTGAGTTTGACGGATTTGTCTCCAACTCCAGACTTATGTCTGGCATTCGATGCAGCATTGTCAGTTTATCAGGCAGTGTTTGTCGCTATTTGGATGCCGCATGGTAAAATCACAGGTTAGCCTATTGTTGCTGTCGAATTAATAATTTTGCGGCCGCTTTTTTCAGAATTTAACTTTCCGTTCATAGCATGTCATTCCTGACCAAGATATTCGGCAGCCGCAATCAGCGGCTTTTGAAGCAATACCAAAAGACTGTGCGTGAGATCAACGCACTGGAACCCCAGTTCGAAGCCTTGTCAGACGAGGCCTTGAAGGCCAAGACTGGCGAGTTCAAGGCGCGTGTCGCCAACGGGGAGACGTTGGACAGTATCCTGGTTGAAGCCTTTGCCGTTTGCCGCGAGGCCAGCAAACGCGTGTTGAAAATGCGCCACTTTGATGTGCAGATGATCGGTGGCATGGTGCTGCATTATGGCAAAATTGCCGAAATGGGCACCGGCGAGGGTAAAACCCTGATGGCGACTTTGCCTATCTACCTCAATGCCCTGTCTGGCAAAGGTGTGCATGTGGTTACCGTCAACGATTACCTGGCGCAGCGCGATGCCGAGTGGATGGGTATACTGTACGGTTGGCTGGGTCTGAGTACAGGTATCAATCTGTCACAACTCGATCACGATGCCAAGCAGATCGCCTATGGGTCTGATATTACCTACGGCACGAATAATGAATACGGCTTTGATTACCTGCGCGACAACATGGTGTATGAAGCCAAAGACCGTGTACAGCGTAGCCTGAATTTCGCCGTCGTCGATGAAGTCGATTCCATCCTCATCGATGAAGCGCGTACGCCGTTGATCATCTCTGGTCAGGCAGAAAACCACACTGAGCTGTATTACAAAATCAATGAAGTGCCGAAACTGCTGACCTTGCAGATCGGTGAAGAAACACCGGATGGCAAGGGCAAGATAGAAGTCCCTGGTGATTACACCAAGGATGAAAAAGCCCACCAGGTATTGCTGACTGAAGCTGGCCATGACAAGGCCGAACGCATCCTGACCCAAATGGGTTTGCTGCCGGAAGGCGCTTCCCTGTACGATGCGGCAAACATCACCCTGATCCATCATCTGTATGCTGCCTTGCGCGCACATGCCCTGTATTTCAAAGACCAGCACTACGTGGTGCAGAATGACGAAATCGTCATCGTCGATGAATTTACCGGTCGCATGATGACAGGCCGTCGCTGGTCTGATGGCTTGCATCAGGCGGTCGAAGCCAAAGAGGGTGTGCGCATCCAGAATGAAAACCAGACGCTGGCTTCCATCACCTTCCAGAATTATTTCCGTATGTACGCCAAACTGTCAGGCATGACAGGTACGGCAGATACTGAAGCGTATGAATTCCAGGAAATTTATGGCCTGGAAACCGTTGTCATCCCGCCAAATCGCCCATCTCAGCGCAAAGACAGGCAGGATCAGGTTTACAAGTCGGCACAAGAAAAATACGGTGCCATGCTGATCGACATCAAGGACTGCTATGAACGTGGCCAGCCGGTGCTGGTTGGTACGACTTCGATTGAAAACTCCGAATTGTTGTCTGGCATTTTGACGCAGGCAGATTTGCCGCACAATGTGTTGAACGCCAAGCAGCATGCACGCGAAGCAGAGATCATTGCCCAAGCCGGTCGCCCAAAAGCGATCACCATCGCTACCAACATGGCCGGTCGTGGTACCGATATCGTGCTGGGTGGTAATGTCGCCAAGCAAGTGCAGTTGATCGAAGCCAATCCGGATTTGTCGGACGCTGACAAATTTGCCCAATCGCAAAAACTGCGCGATGAATGGCAATCCCTGCATGAACATGTGGTCAATGCAGGCGGCTTGCATATTGTCGGTACCGAGCGTCATGAATCCCGTCGCGTAGACAATCAGTTGCGTGGCCGTTCCGGTCGTCAGGGTGATCCGGGTTCTTCCCGTTTCTATCTGTCTCTCGACGATACGCTGTTACGCATTTTTGCTGGTGACCGTGTACGTGCCATCATGGACAGGCTGAAAATGCCAGAAGGTGAACCGATAGAAGCAGGTATCGTGTCGCGTTCTATTGAATCAGCACAGCGCAAGGTTGAAGCGCGCAACTTCGATATCCGCAAGCAATTGCTGGAATATGATGATGTTGCCAATGATCAGCGTAAAGTGATTTACCAGCAGCGTAATGAATTGCTGGAGGCACAAGACATGTCCGAACTGATTTCTTCACTGCGTCACGGCATGTTCCATGACATCGTGCGTGAATATGTGCCGGCTGAATCAGTGGAAGAGCAGTGGGATATTCCTTCGCTGGAAGCAGTATTGCGCAATGAATGGGCGCTCGATATTTCACTGGCGAAAATGCTGGCAGAAGAAGCCAATCTGAACGATGACGACATCCTTGAGCGAGTACAAAAAGCCGCCAATGATGTTTACGAAGCCAAACTGGAAATCGTCGGCAAGGATGCGTTTGCCGGGTTTGAACGCAGTGTCATGCTGCAAAGCATAGACTCACACTGGCGTGAACATCTGGCGGCGTTGGATCATCTGCGTCAGGGTATACATCTGCGTGGTTACGCCCAGAAAAACCCGAAACAGGAATACAAGCGCGAAGCTTTTGAACTGTTTGGTCAGATGCTGGACCAGATCAAGAATGAAGTGGTCAGGACCGTGGTCACCGTGCGCATACAATCTCGTGAAGAGATAGAAGCGGCGGAAGAACAACTGGCGCAATCGCAAATTGAAAACGTGCATTACCAGCACGCTGATTTCGACGCTGATTCCACGCCGGAAGAAATAATGGCACCAGGCGTCGTTGCTGATGATGGTCAGGCAGAAGTTGGTTATGCACTGAAAATTGGCCGTAATGACCCTTGCCCTTGCGGTAGCGGCAAGAAATTCAAGCAGTGCCACGGCAGACTTGCCTGATGGTTTGATGGCTTGATCAGCAGTATAGAAAAACAAAGGGACGAAGCGATTCGTCCCTTTTTTTGTGGTCGCTGAATTGGCGAAATGTGAAATGAAGACGGCTAAAGCAGATTCCCCTGCAGATCACGCACCAGTTGCAATAACCTGGGGCGTACTTCTTGTAATAGAAATTCCTTGCTCAACAGAAAAGCCGGGCCGCCGCAATTAATCGCAACCGGAGCTTGCCCGGCACCGGGCGAGAAACCAATAGCGATGGCATTGACATCCGTTTGCCAGTCGCCAAAAGAACTGCAGCAACCAAATTCCGCTACCTCCCGCAGGCTATGTCGTATGCCAGGTTCCAGATCTGGCCACTGTTCCGCCTGAGTCTTGCTTATCTCCGTCAGTACAGAGTCACGTTCTGCTACAGGCAAGCTGGCCAGCAATGCACGTCCCATGGCGGTGGTTGCAACCGGGATGCGCGAGCCCACATCCAGGCTCAGGGTCAGCGCATTCTGGCTGCGGCAGTTTTCTATATAAATCATGCTGAGTCTGTCACGCATGCCCAGTGACACCATGCCCCTGGAAAAATCTGCCAATTCCTGCATTAAAGGGCGCGCCAGTTGCCGCACGTCGAGTCGCGCAATCATTGCACTGCCCAGTGCCAGAGTGGCTGATCCCAGACGATATTGTCCCTGGCTGCTGATGTAATGCAGGTAACCCAGTTTGGTCAGGGTATAGGTTAAGCGCGATACTGTGGACTTGGGTAAATGACAACGCTGAGCAATTTCCTGGTTACCCAATGCCCGGTCACCAGGGCGAAAACAGGCCAGCACATCCAGCCCGCGTGCCAGTGCGGTAACAAAGTGACGGTCCTCTTTCATCGGGCTATTTGGTTTGTTATCCATGTCGTTGTTTTCTTCTAAAAATCGATAGCAGGCCTCACCAATCCGCTGACCAAAAGGCTTGACCTTGGCATAGCACGCGTCTACAGTTAGAACGATCGTTCTATTTTGGAGTGTAATTCTGCACTGCAGAATAGCACAATTCAAGCTAATTATTGGCAGCTGCCTTAAACAGTCAGACCGCTCAATCTGGAAATCGAGAGGATAGTCATGGATTTAAATTTCACATCTGCTGAACTGGAATTTCGTCGCGAAATCCAGGATTTTTTGCAGCAAGCTTTGCCCGCTGATATCCGTCAAAAAGTCAGGCATGGCATGCCGTTGGAAAAGACGGACTATCAGCAGTGGCAACAGATCCTGCATGCACATGGCTGGGGCGGTAGCTCCTGGCCAGCTGAATTTGGTGGAACAGGTTGGTCGGCGGTGCAGCGCTATATTTTTGAAGAAGAATGTGCCGCTGCTGGTGCACCGCGTTTGCCGCCTTTCGGTATCAAGATGGTGGCACCGGTATTGATGGAATTTGGGTCACCCTCACAGCAGCAGCGATTCTTGCCCAGGATTTTGGCGGCAGAAGAATGGTGGTGCCAAGGCTATTCAGAACCGGGTTCAGGTTCTGACCTGGCATCCGTCAAAACCACGGCAGAGCGCATGCGTGATGCCGGGGGTGAATATTATCGCGTCAATGGACAAAAAACCTGGACCACGCTGGCCCAGTATGCCGACTGGATATTTTGCCTGGTGCGAACCGATCGTGAAGTCAAACCGCAACGTGGCATTTCCTTCTTGCTGATCGATATGAAGTCGCCGGGGGTGACGGTCAGACCCATCATCACCATGGATGGCACACATGAAGTCAATGAAGTCTGGTTTGATGATGTCAGGGTGCCATTGGATAATCTGGTCGGCAAGGAAAACCAGGGCTGGACTTACGCCAAGTTTTTGCTGGGGCATGAACGCACCAATATTGCTGGCATAGGCATCGCCAAAAGGGAATTGACGCGACTCAAGCGTGTCGCTGCCCAGGAATGGAAGAATGGCAGGCCATTACTGGAAGATGCCCAGTTTGCTGCGCGCATTGCACAAGTTGAAATTGATTTGATGGCGCTGGAAATGACCAACCTGCGTGTACTGTCAGCAGAAGAACAGCAACGTGCACCTGGCCCAGAAGCCTCTATCCTGAAGATCAAGGGCACCGAGATCCAACAAACGATTACCGATATGCTGATGCAGGCAGTAGGTGAGCAGGCACTTGCACTCAGGGATAGATCTGACATGTCTGAAGTGGCAAGCTCACTTGCCATCAATTACCTGAATATGCGCAAGCTGTCGATTTATGGTGGTTCGAATGAAATACAAAAAAATATCATTGCTCAAATGATCATGGGTTTATGAACCTGGAATGGATAAGGAGTGCAAATTTCCGCATCGCAAACATGCTTCGCAGCGCAGCAAAATGCCCTACAATGTCGGCTTGATTTCAACGCAAGGAAACTATCATGGCCGTCAATTCTCCCGTTCCTGTTGCTGCAGACCTGAAGGCAGTGGCAGGTATTCGCCTGGGCTATGCCGAAGCAGGCATACGCAAAGCCAACCGTAAAGATGTACTGGTGATGGAATTGGCAGCCACGGCCACCGTATCGGGTGTATTTACCACCAATCGTTTTTGCGCGGCTCCGGTTCAGGTATGCAAGGCACATCTGGATGGCTTGCACATGAGTTCTGCCCCCATTCGCGCATTGGTCGTCAATACAGGTAATGCAAATGCCGGTACAGGTGATGCAGGTCTGGCTGCCGCCAACGCGACCTGTGCAGCGCTGGCAGAATTGCTGGATTGTGAAGCGGCACAGATTTTGCCATTTTCCACAGGTGTGATTCTGGAGCAATTGCCGGTTGACCGGCTGGTTGCTGGTTTGCCGAAAGCCATAGAAAATCTCAAGACAGACAACTGGTTTAATGCGGCAGAAGCCATCATGACCACGGATACTCAACCCAAAGCGGCATCGGCAACCGTTAACATCGGCGGTAAAACTGTCACCATGACCGGCATCAGCAAAGGTGCCGGGATGATCAAGCCAAACATGGCGACCATGCTGGGTTACCTTGCCATGGATGCCAAAGTAGCGCAAAACGTACTGGACCATCTGGTCAAGCAGGCCGCTGACAAATCCTTCAATTGCATCACCATTGATGGCGATACCTCAACCAATGATTCCTTCATGCTGATCGCCACTGGCGCCGGTGAAGTGGAAGTGAATGATGTCGATACGCCTGAATATGCCTTGCTGGCAGAAGCGGTGACCGCTTTGTCGCAAAAACTCGCGCACATGATCATTCGTGATGGTGAAGGTGCCACCAAGTTCATGACCATTTTGGTGGAAGAAGGGCGTGATGTGGAAGAATGCCGCAAGATTGCCTATTCCATCGCCCATTCGCCACTGGTAAAAACAGCATTCTTTGCTTCTGACCCCAACCTCGGACGCATCCTGGCAGCGATAGGCTATGCTGGTGTGGGTGACCTGGATGTTGGCAAACTGAATTTGTACCTGGATGATGTCTGGGTCGCAAAAAATGGTGGGCGTAATCCTGACTATCGCGAAGAAGATGGTCAGCGCATCATGAAGCAAAGTGAAATCACCATACGCGTCAAACTGGCACGCGGTGATGCCCAGGCAACGGTATGGACTTGTGATCTGTCGCATGACTATGTATCGATCAATGCCGATTATCGTTCCTGATATCTTACCTGAGTAAGCCGCCATGACCCAGCTTGACCAATTCTTATCTCGTGCAGAGCATTTGCTGACCCGGCTGGAAGGCTTGCTGCCGGTTACTTCACAGGTACCTGACTGGCAATTGGGCCACGCATTCCGGTGGCGCAAGCGTGGTGGGCAGGGCTATCTGCAAGTAGTGCGTCATGTCTCAGACATTGCGCTGGATGACCTGTGTCATGTCGCGATTCAAAAAGCCCAGATAGAACAAAATACCCGCCAGTTTGTCCATGGTAAACCCGCCAACAATGTCTTGCTGACGGGCGCACGTGGTACTGGCAAATCTTCCCTCATTAAGGCTTGCCTGAACCAGTTTGCCGATCAGGGCTTGCGTCTGATTGAAGTCGATAAAACTGATCTGGTGGATTTGCATGATATCGTCGACCTGATCGCCAGCCGGCCAGAGCGCTTCATTGTTTTTTGTGATGACTTGTCGTTTGAGGAAGGCGAAGCCGGTTACAAGGCATTGAAAGTGGCACTTGATGGCAGTATCGCAGCGCAATCAGACAATGTATTGATTTATGCGACTTCCAACCGCCGCCATCTGTTACCGGAAAAAATGTCCGACAACGCCAGTTATAAATATAGCGACGATGGCGACTTGCATCCAGGTGAAACAGTAGAAGAAAAAATTTCCCTGTCCGAGCGGTTTGGCTTGTGGGTATCGTTCTACCCTTTCAAGCAGGATGATTATCTGGATATCGTCGCGCACTGGCTGACCACTTTGGGATGTACTGCTGAACAAATCAGCGAAGCGCGCGGTGACGCCTTGCGCTGGGCTTTGCAACGTGGCTCACGTTCCGGTCGTGTCGCCTGGCAATTTGCCCGTGATTATGCCGGTCGTCTGGCGGAGTCCTGAGATGACGGCAAAACCTGTGGATGTTGCCGTTGGCATATTAATGAAAGCCAATGGCGATGTCTTGCTGGGGCAACGCCCTGCAGGCAAACCGTATGAAGGATACTGGGAATTTCCAGGCGGCAAGGTGGAGGCCGACGAATCCATACTGGCTGCCCTGAAACGCGAATTTGTGGAAGAACTGGGAATACAAATCGTGTCTGCCGAACCCTGGTGTGGCGTCGAACATGTTTACCCGCATGCCCATGTTCGCCTGCATTTTTATATCAGTCGTGAATGGCAGGGCGAGCCACAAAGCCTGGAAGGTCAGGCCTTTGCGTGGCAGGGCAGTGTTGCGGTGACCCCCTTGTTGCCTGCTACCATCCCCTTGCTGGAATGGCTGGACTTATTGCGTAGCGAACCGGCGCCTGCTTAAACCCATTTGCATCCTCAATTTAATACTTAACAGGCCCTGGCCTGAGTGGCATTCCCTGCTAGCCCCGTCTTTGCGGGCTTGATTTCTGTGGTTTTCTTGCACGATCCCCATATTGGTGCTTACTGGCATCCGGCCTGATCTGCGCTTGCCTGCATATTCTCCATACAGGCATGCTGATATAGATGATTGTCCGATTGACCCTGACCCCAATTTTCCAAATTATGTTCATGAAAATTTTCCCAGTGGAAATTTTCACTTTGCGCAAACTGTCTTTTTATGACAAGCAATCCGTAGTATCACTTATTGTCCTAAGCATTAGTCGCTGAGATTATCTGTGCTTTATTTTATATACGGACTGTATCTAAAACAATACACTGTATTCAAAAATGTACAGTGTTCGATTTTCAGTACGCTGCAGAGCGTAATATCGCTCCCAAAAGGAGCTTGAAAATCGATGGGTGTATCGTTTTAAATACGGTTTTTTTGCTGCTGCCGAAATAAATTTTATAAGTGCTTGAATTTCCTCAATAAAATTTTGTGGCACGCCGATTGCTATAACTAGTCGCATGATTCATACATGCGATGGAGTGGTGAAAATGAGGCAAGTTGCTGGAAGAGCAGGTGCAATACTTCGTATTGATTTACAGGCAATACGTTATAACTATCGTCTTTTACAGGGTTTGTTGGGTAAGGCGAAATGTGGGGCCGCAGTCAAAGCCGATGCTTATGGTCTTGGTGCCATCCCTGTGGTGCAGACACTTTATGCTGAAGAGTGCCGTGATTTCTTTGTTGCCCATCTCGAAGAGGGCATTGCCTTGCGTGCTCATTTACCAGCAGATGCGGCCATTTATGTCATGCATGGTTCGCCTGTGGGCCATGAAGCAGCATTGCTGGAACACAATTGCATCCCCGTTTTGAACAGTCTGCCGCAAATGCTGGCCTGGCGCGACCTGGCCAGACAACAGCAACGCCGACTGCCAGCTGTTGTCCAAGTCGATACTGGCATGGCCAGAATGGGTTTGTCCGACGCCGAAATCAGGCAATGGGTGGAAGATACCAGTCTGACTGAAGGTATTGACCTGCGTTGTGTGATGAGTCATCTGGCCAGTGCCGAAGACCAATCCAATCCGGCAAATCATCAACAATTGCAGCGCTTCAATGCGTTGCGTGCACAAATACCAGCATGCCATGGTGTAGCGGCCAGTCTGGCAAATTCATCCGGGATTTTTCTTGGTTCTGACTTTCATTTTGACCTGGCACGTCCAGGGGCTGCGCTGTATGGCGTTGCACCGGTAGCCGGGCAAGCCAATCCCATGCGTGCAGTCGCTCATCTGCAAGGCAGCATCATCCAGACCCGTGAAATCGCTGCTGGTACCGGTGTGGGCTATGGCGCCAGTTGGCGTAGTAGCCAGACCAGTCGCATTGCTACTGTCGCTGTTGGTTATGCCGATGGCTGGATGCGCAGTCTCAGCAATCGCGGTATCGCCCAGATTGCCGGTCAGCCAGTACCGATGGTGGGTAATGTCTCGATGGATACCATCACCCTGGACGTGACGACCGTGGCCGCTGAACATCTGTTGCCAGGCACGCTGGTGGATCTGATATCTGCCGACAATACCGTGGATCAGGTAGCAGCCAGGGCTGGCACGATTGGCTACGAGATATTGACCAGCCTGGGGGCGCGCTATGAACGTACTTACAGTAATTAAGTCCGCACCGATGCCGACAGCAAGAACATCTACCAGTATAAATAACAGAACAAATATCAGGATCAAAAGGGGAGAAGTAGCATGAAGGTAGTCATATTGGGGGCTGGTGTCATAGGAACGGCATCAGCCTATTACCTGGCCAAGGCTGGACATGAAGTGACTGTGATAGAACGTCAACCGGCAGCAGGGTTGGAAACAAGTTATGCCAATGCTGGCGAAGTGTCGCCTGGTTATTCTGCTCCCTGGGCTGGTCCAGGTGTTCCGCTGAAGGCGATCAAATGGTTGATGATGCAGCACAGCCCGCTGGCGATACGTCCGAGCCTTGACCCCAGCATGTGGCGCTGGGTCACACAAATGCTGATGAATTGCACGAGCAGTCGTTACGAGATTAATAAAGGACGCATGCTGCGCATGGCCGAATACAGCCGCGACGTTTTGCAGCAATTGCGCAGTGATACCGGCATCAGCTATGACGAGCGCACCCAGGGTACTTTGCAACTATTCCGCAACCAGCAGCAACTTGATGGTTCTGAAGCGGATATCGCTATTCTCAAGCGTTACGACGTGCCATATGAAAAACTGGATAAGGCTGGCTGCCTGAAAGTGGAGCCCGCATTGGTGAATGTGCAGGAGAAATTTGTTGGTGCCTTGCGCTTGCCTGGTGACGAAACCGGAGACTGCTTCAAGTTCACCCAAAATCTATCGAAATTGGCACAAGAACTCGGCGCACAGTTCAAATATGGTGTCAGCATACAAAGACTGGTCAAGAGTGGCGATACCATCAGTTCGGTTGTTACCTCAGAAGGTGAAATCAAGGCGGATTGCTTTGTGTTGGCACTGGGTAGTTACTCACCGATACTATTGAAAGAATTGGACATCAGGATTCCGGTTTACCCTATCAAGGGCTATTCGATCACCGTACCTATTACCGATGCACATAAAGCGCCAGAATCTACCGTCATGGATGAAACCTACAAAGTGGCAATTACCCGCCTTGGTGATCGCATACGTGTGGGTGGCACAGCAGAAATCACCGGTTATAACCTCGACCTGCGCGCTGATCGCCGCGCCACGTTGGAACATTCCGTGACGGACCTGTTTCCGGGTAGCGGTGATGTTGCCAAAGCAGAATTCTGGACCGGCCTGCGTCCGATGACACCGGATGGTACGCCAGTGATCGGGCCGACACCCTATCGTAATCTGTATCTGAACACTGGACATGGCACGCTGGGCTGGACCATGGCTTGTGGCTCAGGCCAGTTTATTGCAGACATCGTTTCTGGAAAACGTCCTGCCATTTCGACCGAAGGCTTGTTCATGGATCGTTATGGCAGTGCGAATCGTCCCATTTTTGTTACCAAGGAGTTGGCATGAATCAGTTTGAAGAATTACTTTCATCGACCCAGGTTTTTTCCGATGCCAACCTGAATGCGCGCTTTTATACGGCGATAGAATTGCTGGCGCAAATCATGATGGTGATGCCGCGCACGGCAAATATCACCACACTGGCGCAGGCCACAGGCAAAACCCCGCGCCTGATACGTTCCATTCTTGCCACACTGAGCAAGGATGAACTGGTCAGTCGTGATGCCAAGGAAAAAGATGCCTGGCATTGCCGCGACTGCAATGGCATCATCACGCTGGCTGATGTGTATCGCTGTTTTGCCATGGCAGAAGAAAAAGCAGCTGCCAAAGCCGTAGAAAAGCAGGAGCTGGATCAGGAGCAGGATACTGAAATACAACCGGAAAGGCGCGTTACCCGTACTTCCAGTCAGCAAAGTGTTGATCTGCTGATGATGCAAGTTAAAATGACGCTCAACCGCGCAGTTGTGCAGCAACTGGAACAATTTGATCTGGGCCGCTTGCGTGGCCTGGCAACAAATAGCTCGTTCCGTCGTCAGCATGCACGTCCACGAGGATATATTCCAGAACCCTATTAACCCGATACGGCCGTCAGGCTCCAATAACCCAGCATGCGCATTAATATCCAGTTCAAGGACCGTGTCGGTATTGCCCATGAAATCCTGGCGGTGTTGGCGCGTCGTGGCCTGAATGTGGTGGCGGTAGAAGTCGATCCGCCACATATTTATATAGACAGTCCTGACTTGCTGGATTTTATGCTGCCTTCCCTGCAGGCAGACTGTCAGCTGGTACGCGGTGTCGGTGATATTAAGGTGCTGGATGTTTTGCCGGGCATACGGCGGCGCCTCAATCTCGACACCATGATGGCTGTCATGGAAGACCCGGTGCTGGCCATCGATGGCGGTGGCCACATCGTGATAGCGAATGCTGCTGCGGCCGCCGCAGTACGCATGACAGAAAACGAACTGTGTCAACGCAACCTGAATCAGGTGCTGGATGAGGCGGGCATCCTGGAAGAACTGCTGACCAGTGGCTTTCGCTTGCCCAGCCGTGAAGTCATACTCAATGGCGAACCTTATTTCATGGACGTTACACCGGTATCCGAACCCCAGGGGTTGGATATCGACCAGCATGGACGTTCGGTTGGTGCTGTCCTGACTTTTCATGCACCGACCCGCATAGGTGGTCGCTTGCATGCATTGCAACATTCTGAAGGCAGCGGCTTTCACTTCATTATTGGTGAGTCTGAGCAGATACGTGCCTTGAAGACGCGTGCCGCCAAGGTTGCGGTGGTGGATGCCCCTTTGCTGATCACTGGAGAGACAGGTACCGGCAAGGAATTACTGGCACAAGCCTGTCATGGTGTCAGTGCTCGCAGCAGTGCAGCTTTTTTGGAGCTGAATTGTGCAGCCTTACCGGAAAGCCTGGCAGAAAGTGAATTGTTTGGCTATACCTCGGGGGCCTTTACCGGTGCTCAGCGTGGTGGCAAGCCCGGTCTGTTTGAAATGGCTGACGGTGGCACGGTGTTTCTGGATGAAATCGGCGAAATGTCGCTTTATCTGCAAGCCAAGCTGCTACGTTTCCTGAACGATGGCAAATTCCGCCGCATAGGTAGTGACAAGGAAGTCAGGGTGAATGTCCGTATTATCAGTGCAACCCACCGTAATTTGCGCAAAATGGTGCAGGAAGGTAGTTTCCGGGAAGACCTGTTTTACCGCCTGAATGTCTTGCACCTGGAAATGCCAGCCTTGCGTGAGCGCCCTGATGATATCTTGCCTTTGGCAAGACATTTTATTGAGCGTGCCTGTACACAGGCGCAAAAATCGGTTTGTCGCCTGAATTCGGCTGCCTGTGCAGCTCTGGTGTCAAATCACTGGCCTGGTAATGTCAGGCAATTACAAAACGTGGTGTTCAGGGCGATTACCATGTCGGATCAGCGTGTGCTGGACGCGGCAGACCTGGATTGGGCAGAAGGCAGCATCACTGCCGATGTGGTGAAGACAGATGTCACTGAAAGCTGGGAAGATTCGGTGAGTGCATTTGAGCGCAGTCTGCTGGAGTCCATGTACCCGCAATATCCGTCCAGCCGCAAGCTGGCAGTACGTCTGGCCACCTCGCATTCCATGATCGCCACCAAACTACGCAAATACGGCATTCCGCAAAAGCGCTAGCGTCATTGGGGGATACGGCCTTATTCCGCCAGTTCAGGGTCTTCAGGAAGATTGACAGCAGGGATAGTATATTTCTCTTCGGCCCAGGCACCCAGATCAATTTGCTTGCAGCGTTCAGAGCAAAATGGACGCCAGCGGTTCGCTTCTATCCATTCCACCTTGTTTTTGCAGGTGGGACAGTCAACAAAAGTTGCCATATTTAAAAATTACAGAGAGTCAGATCAAACGGGATATCGTTTTCAAAAGCCTTGGGCTTCATGTCGCCATCTTGTGACATAAAACGTATCCACAACATATATTTATTCGCAGAAATTTCAGGGATGGCACCCAGTTCCTGCGCTATGCTGACGCGCAACAGCTGATATACCTTGCCTTGTAACATTTGCTGGTAACTGCCAGCCTGAGCAATGACTTTTGATGTGGAGCCAGATTCGCGCAACAGGCGCAGGACAACATTAATGGCATCAAACAAGGGGGCAATCGGGGCAAACCAGGCACTGATATCGGCGTAACGTTTTTCCGGGGAGTTTTTTTGCCATGCATGGTAGCTGGGCAAATCAAACTCACAGGCACCACCCGGGATGATGGTGCGACCGCGTATGCTCATCAGCCATTCATTGTCGCGCACATTCTGACCGGTCTTGCCAGTACTGGCAACCAGCCCACTGCTCGCACGGTCTACATCGTCAAGTACCCTGTCAAGCATGTCGGCCTGTACATTCGGGTTGGATTTGAAACTGATGAGTGTGTGCTTTTGTCTTTCGAGTTCTTGCAAGAGATCAGATTTGAGGTCGGCACGACCAGCGACTTCCAGCATTTCAAAAATGGTGGCAAGGGCGACGTGATGCTGCATGGGTTCAGACTGATGCAGGAAAAATGTAAATTTTTCGTATAAGTCTTCCAGCCGCAATAACGTGCGAATACGCTCGTTAAAAGGGTATTCGTAAACAATCAAAATAGTTTCCCTGTCAAAATTAGTGCTGATTCAAGCTGCACATGATTCTGAACCATACTGTGTGAAATTACAAACATCGCTTGCAAATTCTTTCAAAAAAATTGCTGCATCAATGTGTATTCCTTCACACAGTACACCTATTTTTTCATCTCTGCATACGCCAGGTATTGCTGATGCAGTTGTATTACCTGTGCACGGATGATGTCCAGCGGCCCCTGGTTGCTGATAATGTCATCTGCCGCCGTCAGTCTTTGCTGCCGGCTGGCCTGATTATGCATGATGGCCAGCACTTGTTCCCGGGACAGGCCATTGCGTGACATGACGCGCAGGATTTGTGTTTCTTCGTCGCAATCAACTACCAGTATGCGGTCTACCCGGTTTTTCCAGTTACCTGATTCAACCAGTAATGGGACGACAAAAATCAGATAGCTGCCATTGGCGTTGCGCGCCGCTTGTTCCGTTTCCTGGCGGATCAGCGGGTGCAGGATGTGTTCCAGCTTGTGTTTTTGTGCTGCGTCAGAGAATATCAATTCGCGCATGGCTGCGCGGTTCATGGCACCTTCCAGCGTCAGCAATCCAGGGCCAAATTGCTCCAGGATGGCCGGTATGGCCAGTCCGCCGGGAACAGTTAGCTGATGAGCAATGACATCGGTATCAATCAGCGCAGCACCCAGTTCGCCGAGAATATTGGCAATGGTGGTTTTTCCGCTGCCTATGCCACCGGTCAGACCGAGCGCAAAGCGGGCAGACATTTACATGATACCCAGATAATAATCGATGATCTGATGCCCCCAGACCAGGGCGATCAGTCCTGCACCAGCCAGGTAAGGGCCAAACGGGATTTGTGATTCCCAGCCCAGCTTGCTCAATATCATCTGCGCAATACCAATGAAGGCGCCAACAAAAGAGGAAAATAATATGATCACCGGCAACATGCTCCAGCCCATCCAGGCACCAAAGGCCGCCAGCAACTTGAAGTCCCCGCCGCCAAAGCCATCACGATCTCTGATCAACTTATAAACCTCATTGACTATCCACAGGGCCAGATAGCCGGCTGCAGCACCAAGTACGGCATCTTTGAGCGAAGCAAAAGAACCATTAATATTCAGCAACAAACCTATCCACATCAGGCTCAGGGTCAGGTCATCAGGCAGCAGTTGGGTGTCAATATCGATAAAGGTCAGGGCAATCAGTATCCAGGCAAAAACCACAGCCGCCATGCCATTCACGCCACTGCCAAAATGCCAGACCATACCTGCTGACAACAGGGCAGTGAATAATTCTATCAACGGGTAACGTGGTGAAATACGTGCTTTGCATCCCTTGCATTTGCCTCCGAGCACCAGATAGCTGACTACCGGAATGTTTTCCAGGGCAGTGATCTTGTGTCCGCAGTGCGGGCAGGCTGAGCGCGGCACGACCAGATTGTAGCGGTCAGTGTGGGGCTTGGGCTGATCACGGGTTTCAGCAAAATAATTGTCTTCAAATCTTTGCATCATCTTCGGCAAGCGATAGATGACAACGTTCAGGAAGCTTCCGATCAACAGGCCAAGTAAGCCAAAAAACAGCGTACTCAGCCAAAAGCCCGGGGGAGCAAACAAAAAAAACGAAAACGAATCCAGCATCAGACCACCGAACCCAGTTTGAAAATAGGCAAGTACATCGCGACCACCAGGCCACCAATGACCACGCCCAGAATGGCCATGATCATAGGTTCCATCAGACTTGACAGAGAAGCAACAGCCTCATCCACTTCATCTTCATAAAAATCGGCAACCTTGCTCAACATGGAATCCAGCGCACCTGATTCTTCGCCAATCGCCACCATCTGCGTGACCATATTCGGGAAGACATTCGAGTTTTGCATGGCGACCGTCAGGCTGACACCGGTACTGACTTCGGTCTGGATTTTGATGGTGGCGTCCAGATAAACGGCATTACCGGAGGCACCACCAACTGAATCCAGTGATTCAACCAGCGGCACACCGGCGGCAAACATGGTGGCCAGTGTACGGGTCCAGCGAGCAATGGTGGCTTTGCGGATCACATCGCCAAATACTGGTGCCTGTAACAGCAACCTGTCCATGGTCTGCTGCATTTTTAAAGAGCGCTTCCAGGATTGCATAAAGAAGTACACGCTACCAAATAATCCGCCAAAGATCAGGTACCAGTATTTGACAAAGAAATCGGAAATAGCCATGACAAACAGGGTAGGTGCCGGCAAATCGGCACCAAAGCTTTTGAACACCTCTTTAAACGCTGGCACCACCCAGATCATGATGACGGCAGTCACAATAAAGGCAATCGACAGAATGGCGATAGGATATGTCAGGGCAGATTTGATCTTGGCCTTGATGGCCAGAGTTTTTTCCTTGTAGATGGCCAGGCGATTCAGCAAATCTTCCAGAATACCGGCCTGTTCACCGGCACCAACCAGATTACAGAACAGTGGGTCAAAATACAGTGGGAATTTACGGAAAGCCTGGTTCAGGCTGGTCCCGGTTTCAACGTCACCCCGGATGTCCTGCAATAATTTGGAGACGGAAGGATTGGCGTGACCCTTGGAAACAATATCAAAAGACTGCAACAATGGCACGCCGGCTTTCATCATGGTGGCCAGCTGACGCGTGAACAGTGTGATGTCTTTTTCGGTAATTTTTTTACCGGTACTATAATTTTTCTTCTTCAGTTTGGTAACCAGAATGCCCTGGCGACGCAAGGTGGCATTGACAATGGCTTCGCCACCAGCACGCAATTCACCACGTACGGTTTTACCAAACTTGTCTTTCCCTTCCCACGCATACAAATGTTCTTTGAGCTGCGACGATCTTACGGGCTTTGCCGGATTAGTTGCCATATGACTGTTCTCTTATTATTCGTTGGTACATCCGAGCACTTCTTCGAGACTGGTCAGCCCCTGCTTTACCTTCAGCAGTCCTGACTGACGCAAATTCCTGATGCCCTCACGTTGTGCCTGCTCTTCAATTTCCATCGCACTACCACTGGCCAGGATGATGCGTTCTATCGATTCGGAAATAGGCATCAACTGGTAAATACCGACGCGGCCCTTGTATCCACCACCGCTGCAACGGTCACAGCCTACTGGGCCATAGGGCTTCCAGGTACCGTCCAGATCTTCATCCTTGAAACCGGCCTGCAGCAATACTTCATCCAGTATATCGACCGGTTTTTTGCAGGTACAGAGGCGACGCGCCAGCCTTTGCGCGGTGATAAGGATGACGGAGGATGCGATATTGAAGGGTGCCACGCCCATATTCATCAAACGTGTCAGGGTAGCTGGCGCATCATTGGTATGCAGGGTAGAAAATACCATGTGGCCGGTTTGTGCAGCCTTGATGGCAATGTCGGCTGTTTCCAGATCACGAATCTCACCCACCATGATGACGTCAGGATCCTGACGCAGGAAAGACTTCAGTGCGGCTGCAAAGGTAAGGCCCGCTTTGTCATTGACGTTGACCTGGTTGACGCCAGGCAAGTTGATCTCGGCCGGATCTTCGGCGGTCGATATGTTAATGCCAGGTTTATTAATAACGTTAAGGCAAGTGTACAGTGACACCGTTTTACCGGAACCGGTTGGCCCGGTTACCAGTACCATGCCATAGGGACGCTGAATCGCGTCCATCAGGATGGCTTTGTGATCCGGATCGTAACCCAGGGCGTCAATACCCATCTGCGCCTGAGAACCATCCAGAATACGCATAACGATCTTTTCGCCAAACAGGGTGGGCAGTGTGCTCACACGAAAGTCGATGGATTTGCTGGCGGATAGCTGCAATTTCATGCGGCCATCTTGCGGGATCCGTTTTTCAGAAATATCCAGCTTCGAGATAACCTTGATGCGTGAAGCCAGTTTTTCTTTAATGGCCAGCGGTGGTTGGGCAATTTCCTTCAGTTCGCCGTCAACGCGGAAGCGGATGCGATAGAATTTTTCAAAGGGTTCAAAATGCAAATCGGAAGCGCCCATGTTGATCGCATCAATCAGCATTTTTTGCAGGAATTTAACGACCGGGGCATCATCAATCTCTGTCGCCTGGTTGTCAGCAGCCGCCTGATTAAGGTCTTCTTCCTTGAATTCGAGTTCAAAGTCATCACCAGCGATGTCAATCAGCGTCTGTTCTGAAGTTTTCCCCAGCCTGTCCAGCAGTTTGACCAAGGCATCATGCTGCACAATGATGATGTCTACGCCCAGGCCGGTCTGAAATTTGACCTGATCCAGTGCCGAGTTATTGGTCGGGTCAGACAATGCCAGCGATACCTTGTTGCCTTTTTTGGCGATCGCAATCATGCGCTGTGCTTGCATGAGCTTGGGATCAACCAGCTTTTCCGGCATCAGTGATTCATTGACCAGCGATAAATCCAGCAGTGGGTAACCAAACACGTCTGAGCAAAATGTCGCCAGGTCGCGTGCATTGATATAGCCGCTTTGCAGCAGGCCATCAATGAAGGGCGTTTTTTCCATCTGCGTCTTTTTGCTGACGACGTCAACCTGAGCCGCAGTCAATAAATTGGCCTGCGTCAGTGCGCGCGCCAAACCAGAGGTCGGGGTAAGGGGGGCTGAATTTGGTTGGACTGCGGACATAGGGTCTTTTGAGTAAAATTTACCAATACAATCAGTTGCCTTAGGATAATGCAACTAAGCCCGTTATTTGTAAAGGCGTTCAGCGGACAACCCGGTATCTAAGCAGCAAATAAGCGGCAAAACGACCGAGATTGTAACTTTTGTATCACGTTGCCCGCCATTCGTTACACGCGTGTTACAAATTTTGCTCAGTTGTCAACTCAGCTGCCAACGTCGAATCTGTTCTGAGTCATCCCTGAATTTACTCTATTTTGCAGGACGGTTTGTGACAGTACCTGCAAAAGATCAATGATTGCGGCCCACGGCAAAAGTGCACAATTGCACCATGGCTAGTTTGTACTTGCTTTCTGGTAGGGCGGCGATGGCAGCGGCGGCGCGATCAGCCGCTTTTACCGCTTCATTCTGTGTATAAGCCAAGGCACCGGAACTGGTAATGGCACTCAGGATGGCATCAAATTTTGATTCATCGCCATTTTCTATGCAGGCGCGCACCAGTTCCTGTTCGGCAGCATTGCCGTTTTTCATCAGATAAATCAGTGGCAGGGTAGGTTTGCCTTCACGCAAATCGTCACCCACATTCTTGCCTATGTCCTCAGCATTACCCGAATAATCCAGCACATCGTCAATCAATTGAAATGCCGTGCCCAGCGAACGTCCATATTCGCCAGCAGCTTCCACTTCTTGTTCGCCTGCGCCTGCAATCAGGGCACCGATTTGGGCTGCGGCTTCGAACAGTTTGGCTGTTTTCGAGCGTATCACTTGTAGATAGCGTTCTTCCGTTACGTCTGGGTCATGCATATTTAATAACTGCAAGACTTCGCCTTCTGCAATGACATTGGTTGCGTCTGCCAATATTTGCATGATTTGCATATTGTTGATGGATACCATCATCTGGAAGGCGCGTGAGTACAGGAAATCACCCACCAGCACGGATGCCGCATTGCCAAACAGAGCATTCGCAGTCTTGCGCCCGCGCCGTAATGAGGATTCATCTACTACGTCATCATGCAGCAGGGTGGCAGTGTGGATAAATTCGACTATAGCAGCCAGTTCATGATGATGCTTTCCCTGATACTGATAGGCATTTGCCACCAGCAGGACCAGTACTGGCCGTATCCTTTTTCCGCCTGCGCTGATAATGTATTCGGCAATCTGATTCACCAGCGGTACTTCAGAATGCAGTTTGTTGCGTATGACCTGGTTGACCGCCGACATGTCGGAGGCAATAAGTTCGGTGATGGGATTGGGGTTGTTTGTGGCAGACAAGGGGGAACCTGCAAAAAAATCCAGAATGGCGGAGATTATACGACGCCATGCCATTGTTTTGCTTGAATTGCACCAGGGCTTCCCGCTTTATTGTACTTTCTGGTCATTAACACCCCGGGTTTTTGCTGTAACAAGGTCTGTGCTGCTGAAAAAATATGCAAATAGTCTTTGACGCTTATTCTGGAATTATGTACAATTTGTGGTTTTCCCGATTTCCCAGATGGTTTCTCAGTCCGGCGGGAGAAAATTCCTAATTTTTATTTGATGAGGTTTCACATGTACGCGGTCATAAAAACCGGAGGCAAGCAATACAAAGTTGTCGCTGGTGAAAAACTTAAAGTAGAACAGATACCTGCAGACATTGGCTCCGAAATCACCATTGATCAAGTGCTCGCTTTGGGCGCTGGTGAGACCATTAAATTTGGTGCTCCATTGGTCGCAGGTGCTACGGTGCTGGCTAAGGTTATAGATCACGGTCGTCACGACAAAGTGCGCATTTTCAAAATGCGTCGTCGTAAGCACTATCAGAAACGTCAAGGCCATCGCCAAAACTACACTGAATTGCAAATCGTATCTATCAACGGCTAATCCGTAGATAAGTTAATTTACCTGAACTTAAGGAGCTAATTAAAAATGGCACACAAAAAAGGCGGCGGCACCACGCGCAACGGCCGTGACTCAGAATCGAAGCGCCTGGGCGTTAAAGTTTACGGCGGCCAAGCTATCAATGCTGGCGGTATCATCATTCGTCAACGCGGTACACGTGTACACGCTGGTGAAAATGTTGGTATGGGCAAAGATCACACTTTGTTCGCTCTGGTTAACGGCAAAGTACAATTCGCGATCAAAGGTGCAGCACGTCACCAGTTCGCAATTGTCGTTCCAGCGTAATGCATTGAAGTAATTCAAAGCAGGGCGCAAGCCAGTACGTAGAAAAGGCTCTGCCATTGGTGGAGCCTTTTTAGTTTCAAGAAATCCTGTATAAATCGGTTGTTACAATTGGTGGCAAAGATTTATACAAGCTTTTTTAGGTGGTAAAAATGAAATTTATTGATGAAGCCAGGATAGAAGTGATCGCCGGCGATGGTGGCAATGGCGTTGCATCCTTCTGTCGTGAAAAATTCCGCCCTTTTGGTGGGCCGGATGGTGGCGATGGCGGTCGTGGTGGCAGTATCTGGGCAGTGGCAGATCGTAATATCAACACCCTGGTTGATTATCGTTATTCCAAGTTACACAAAGCAAAAGACGGTGAAAATGGTCGCGGTGCTGATTGCTACGGTAAAGGTGCAGATGATATCTTCCTGCGCATGCCGGTTGGTACCCAGATTTGCGACAGAAACACCGATGAAGTCATTGCTGACTTGACAGAACATGGCCAGCAAGTTGAACTGGTCAAGGGTGGCGAGGGCGGCTGGGGCAATATCCACTTCAAGACTTCCACCAACCGTGCGCCACGTCAGCGTTCTGATGGTAAAGAAGGCGGGCGTCGCGAGTTGCGTCTGGAATTGAAAGTCCTGGCCGACGTAGGTTTGTTGGGTTTGCCAAATGCCGGTAAATCTACTTTCATTACTGCGGTATCAAATGCGCGTCCCAAAATCGCGGATTATCCTTTTACGACCCTGCACCCGAACTTGGGTATGGTGCGTGTCAGTCATGAAAAAAGCTTCGTCATCGCCGACATTCCTGGCCTGATCGAAGGCGCTGCTGACGGTGCCGGTCTGGGCATACAATTCTTGAAGCATTTGCAACGCACGGGCTTGCTCTTGCACATTGTTGATCTGGCACCGTTTGATGAAGCTGTTGATCCCGTCAAGGAAGCTAAAGCCCTGATCAAGGAATTGCGTAAATATGACGAAAGCCTGTATGAAAAACCGCGCTGGCTGGTGCTCAACAAGCTCGATGTCCTGACTGAAGATGAGCGCAAGAAAAAGGTGAAAGATTTCGTCAAACGCTTTGCCTGGAAAGGTCCGGTCTTTGAAATTTCTGCCTTGAATCGTGAAGGCTGCGAAGAACTGGTGACTGAGATTTACAAGTACCTGGAAGAGAAACGTACGCAGGAACAGCGCTCACAAGAAACCACAATGAAAGAAGAGGCACAGGGCATCCTGTCCATTGATCCTGATGATCCGCGTTTCAAAGTGCTGGAGTAGTCACACCAAGCCTGGTTTTTACCAGGCTTTTTTACACCGATTTGCATGTGTTTGAATACTTATTTTGATATGTGATAAATTTCTTTTTGATAATGAAAATCCCATAAAAAATAGAATATCCTGCCATAATCTGAATTAAATTTAGATAGCAACGATACTATCCATATAAAGTATAATTTTGATTTGCTGCGAGTCTTTGCGCGGCGACGTTATCAAATTCACATCCGTATTCATTTATGCAATCTGTCATTCAGCAAGCAAAACGTCTGATTATCAAAGTAGGTTCATCTCTGGTGACCAATGATGGCAAGGGCCTGGACAAACAGGCTATCGCCAAATGGGCTGCCCAGATCGCTGGTCTGCGGGCCATGGGCAAGGAAGTAGTACTCGTCAGTTCTGGCGCCATAGCGGAAGGGCGGCAACGTCTTGGTTTTGAAAAACGACCGACTGCCATCCATGAACTGCAGGCTTGCGCAGCCGTCGGCCAAATGGGCTTGGCGCAGATTTATGAAAGCAGTTTTCGTGAACACCAGATAGGTACAGCGCAGATTTTATTGACGCACGCCGACCTGGCTGATCGTGAGCGCTATTTAAACGCACGGTCCACCTTGTTTACTTTGCTGCGCTTTGGCATTGTCCCTATCATTAATGAAAATGATACGGTGGTCACCGATGAAATCAAATTTGGCGATAACGACACCCTGGGTGCTTTGGTGGCGAACCTGATTGAAGGTGATGCACTGATTATCCTGACCGACCAAAAAGGTTTGTATACTGCTGACCCGCGTAAAGACCCGACGGCCACCTTTGTGCATGAAGCCCGGGCTGGCGACCCTGCACTGGAAGCCATGGCGGGCGGAGCCGGTTCCAGTCTGGGCAGTGGTGGCATGCTGACCAAGATACTGGCAGCCAAACGCGGTGCCAGTTCAGGTACCCATACCGTTATCGCCTGGGGCCGTGAAGATAATGTCTTGTTGCGCCTGGCGCAGGGCGAGAATATAGGCACGCAGCTGATTTCACAAATGGCTCCTTTGGCAGCACGCAAGCAATGGATGCTGGACCATTTGCAAACCCTGGGCCAGGTCGTGCTGGATGCCGGGGCAGTGCAAAAATTGACACGTGAGGGCAAATCCCTGTTACCTATCGGTGTGCTGGACGTACGTGGCGAATTCAGTCGCGGCGCGGTGGTGACTTGTTGTGACGAGGCGGGCAAAGCAGTTGCCAGGGGGCTTAGCAATTATTCAAGCGCTGATGCGCGCCGCATCAAGCGCCATGCCTCGGCAGAAATTGCATCTATACTTGGTTTCGTTGAAGAGCCAGAGTTGATACATCGGGACAATCTTGTTTTGCTATAAAAAATGGGCGCTAAATTCAGCGCCCATTTTTTATTCGTACTACAGCATTTTAATAGTATGACATTTTCTTGCCGTGCAATTTATCCAGCAAAACATTAACCTTGCCCACTATTGTCCGGCCTTCACAAAAGTAGTCGGAAAACAAGGTGCTATGCTGCTTGTTGGCACCGGCGCTGGAAATGGCATCCCATTGATTGCGGCGCGACCGTGACCAGCTGCCGTCCGGGCGTCCAAACGCATACAGTTTGATTTCGGCTGACTGACAGCGCAGACCTTCATAGCTGACATTTTTTGCACCTCCGGTGCTGGTGGCAACCAAGGTGTAACGTATCGTGCCGTCGCTTGCGACCAGCAGGGATTTGGTATCAATTGCAAAAGACTGGCTACCGCTTTTGTAAAAATTCAGCAGGTTTTCAGGTTTTGGTGCTTCTGGCAATTGCAGGGCAACTTCATGCCATTCCTTATCATCTTCATCAGGTTCTTGCGCATGAGCCAGGTTGGCTGACAGCAGCACAGTGCAAAACAGGCAAGCTGTCAGGTGGCGTAATTGAATAGTTGGCATAAATTATTTAGATTCTTCCGGCTCGGTTTTTTTTGTGTCGCGATTTGGCTGCGCCTGCTGCTGGTTGCGCAAATACCTGTTGCGGCTGGAATTGGGGTGTTCAGCACGATGCACGTAACGTGACAATTCCTGCAAGGCCAATTGATACACGCCTCGTTTGAATTCAATCACTACGTCCAGCGGTACCCAATAGTCATGCCAACGCCAGGCATCAAATTCCGGATGTGTGCTGGCGCGCAGATTGACATCGCAATCACGGCCTATCATACGCAACAGGAACCATATCTGCTTTTGCCCACGGTAATGCCCGCGGATTTCACGCTTGATAAAATGATCAGGCACTTCATAGCGCAGCCAGTCGCGGGTGCGACCGATGACTTTGACGTGCTCTGGAAGCAAGCCTGTTTCTTCTTCCAGTTCCCGGTACATCGCCTGTTCAGGCGATTCGCCGTACTTGATACCACCTTGTGGGAATTGCCAGGAGTGCTCGCGCACGCGCTTTCCCCACCATACTTCATTGTTGGCGTTAAGCAAAATTATGCCAACGTTTGGGCGGAAGCCTTCACGATCCAGCATGTTCAACCTCAAAACTTTCTGTGGCTAAACGGCTTGCTCCTGCAATAGATAGCGCTTGTTTCGTCGAAAAACACCGCGATTTTCGGCGGACAGCCTCAGTGGAGGCGAACAAATCGCAGTTTCCTTCATCAAATGTGCAAAGAGTGGGCGCATTAGCCAGCTAATCCTTTAAAATTGAGTTGATTATAACCCTCCATTTAAAAAGAATCACTGTCATGCGTGCTACACGATTTTTTATTTCCACACTGAAAGAAGCGCCTGCCGATGCCGAGATCGTCAGCCATAAACTGATGATGCGTGCGGGCATGATCAAACGCCTGGGTTCTGGCATTTATAACTACATGCCCATGGGCTTGCGCATTATTCGTAAAGTTGAAAACATTGTTCGTGAGGAAATGAATCGCGCCGGTGCGATAGAGATGCTGATGCCAGTCGTGCAACCTGCTGAACTCTGGCAAGAGACTGGCCGCTGGGACAAAATGGGCCCGGAACTCATGCGCGTGAAAGATCGCCATGGTCGTGACTACATCATCCAGCCTACTTCGGAAGAAGCGATTACTGACGTGGTACGTACGGAAATCCGTTCTTACCGCCAGTTGCCAGTGAATTTTTACCATATTCAGACCAAGTTCCGTGATGAGCGTCGCCCACGTTTCGGACTCATGCGCGGTCGCGAATTCACTATGAAAGATGCTTATTCTTTTGATCGTGATGTCGAAGGCATGAAGCAATCCTATCAAGCCATGTATGACGCCTACACTCGCATCTTCCAGCGCTTTGGCTTGCAATTTCGTGCGGTCGCTGCTGATAACGGCGCGATTGGCGGTTCAGGTTCACATGAATTCCACGTGATTGCTGATACTGGTGAAGATGCATTGGTGTATTGCCCGACTTCAGATTATGCCGCCAATATGGAAGCGGCTGAAGCACTGAGCTTGCTGGCAAATCGCGCACCTGCAACTGCGACATTGACCAGGACTGCAACACCAGGCAAGGCCAAGTGCGAAGATGTCGCACAATTGTTGGACATCCCATTGGAAACCACGGTCAAGTCCATCGTATTGGCAGTGGATGGAGAAAAAGAAACGCAAATCTGGTTGTTGTTATTGCGTGGCGACCATGAGCTCAATGAAGTGAAAGCTGCCAAGATCCCTGGCATGGCTAACTATCGCTTCGCCACTGAGGCTGAAATTGTCGAGTATTTCGGTACCAAACCAGGTTACCTCGGCCCTATAGCCACACGAAAGCCAGTCAAGGTCGTGGCGGATAGAACCGTCGCCAACATGGCCGATTTTGTCTGCGGCGCAAATGAAGCTGATTTCCACTTTACCGGTGCCAATTGGGGCCGTGATTTGCCTGAACCGGTCGTTGCCGATCTGCGCAATGTTGTCGCCGGCGATCCGTCTCCTGATGGCAAGGGTGTATTGGCGATACAGCGTGGTATTGAAGTTGGTCATGTATTCCAGCTCGGTACACGCTATTCGGATGACATGAAAGCCACCTTCCTGGACGAAAATGGTAAGCCACAATTGTTGCAAATGGGTTGCTACGGCATCGGTATCACCCGCATCCTGGGGGCGGCAATTGAGCAAAATTTTGATGACAAGGGCATCATCTGGCCAGCTTCAATTGCACCATTTGAAGTAGTTATCTGCCCTATGGGGATGGACCGTAGCGAAGCCGTCAAAACCGAAGCGGAAACCCTGTACCAGGCCTTGCTGGCGGCAGGCGTGGATGTCATTCTGGATGACCGTGGTGAGCGCCCTGGTGCCATGTTTGCTGACTGGGAGCTGATCGGTGTGCCACATCGCGTCGTCATTGGTGACCGTGGCCTGAAAGAAGGCAAGATTGAATATCTGGGCCGTCGCGATACCGAAGCCAGCAATGTTCCTGTGGCTGAGATGCTGGCTTTCATCCAGTCAAAATTGGCGGGCAAATAAGTAGCAGGATGAAGTATTTTTTCTTGCGCTTTTGCGTATGGCGCAAAGGAAGTCCTGGCGATAGTCGTCAGCCTGAACTGCAAGGCCAGTGGGGACGATGGATGCGATCCATCGTGCAACTGGCCGTCTGCCTGTTTATCTTTTCTGTATTGCCGGCACAGGCCGGTAATCAAAAGGAAGAGGAAATGGCAGATGCGGTGCGGCTGGCGCTGGCCAAAGCCATTTCTGATTCGACGCCACCCAAACCCACATTCAGCAATATCGAGGAACGCATCAAATACCTCAACTGGCTGGGGGAAATGTCGTCGCGTCTGAAGCGGCGCATCCCCGACATGCAGACCCGCCGTGAGTTACTCGAAGCGATCTGGTATGAATCTAAACGCGCTGGGCTTGATACCGCCATGGTCATGGGCCTGATACAGGTAGAGTCAGCCTTCCGCAAATATGCCACTTCGGTGGTTGGCGCACGTGGCTATATGCAGGTCATGCCTTTCTGGTCGCGTGTCATCGGTGACGGCGACGCAAAAAAACTGTTCAAGATGCAAGCCAATCTGCGTTATGGCTGTTCCATCCTGCGTATGTATATAGACATGGAAAAGGGCGATATGTATCTGGCCCTGGGACGTTACAATGGCAGTCGTGGCCGCCCTGAATACCCCAAGGCCGTGCTGGCAAACTGGAAAAACTGGGAATTCAGCGGTGAAAGTGCGTCGCAGCTACGTAAGTAGCAAGCAGTGCTACGCAAGGTCTTGTAAAACAATCCTTTGAAAAAATGACGGGCCAGGCATGGCCCGTCATTTCAAAATACAGTGGCAGCGCAAATATCTTACAGATTCGTGCTGTCCCAGGCTGCTACATGCACTGCATTTTCTGGTGTATGGCTAGTGTGGGCTGTTTATTCCGGATGAACCAGGAACCCGCATGCAGGCATTTTATGACCGAGAAGAATTTGGTAATGCAGATTGGCTGAAAACACTGCAATCGCGCTGGCACATGCTGATCGTGGTTTTATTTGCGCATTTCTTGTTGTTCATGCTGTGGCCATCCATTACCCTGCATAAAAGTGAAAGTGCTGCACCCGTCGCCTTCTGGCTAAGAATGCTGGATATACCTGCACAGATCAAACCTGTACCGGTCCAACCCACTCTCAAACAATCAATGCCAGTCAGGCAATCGCCAGTGATGAACAAGGCTCTCACCCCGGCGTTGGGAATGACGGATGCAGACCCTGTGCCATCTGCATTTCCAGAACCTGCATCAGAAGTTAACGTCCCTGCAGTTACAGAGAATCCAGTCGGGATACAGCGTGATATCCGTAAAATCAGCAAAGATGTGGAACGTGAAATGCCAAATCGCATACTGACGGATATCAGACCAGAAAAATCATCGATGCTCGCATTTGAAAAAAATGTCAGCGCGGCGGCCCGTTCGCGCGGTACCACTCTTCAAAACTTTGTCTTGTCAGATGGCACAGCAATGACCAAGGTGACGACCTCTCTGGGTTCATATTGCGTCATAGGTGCCAAGCCGGGATGGGATATCACTAAAACACCCGGCATACGAACCGTCAGCTGTGGCAGCTATTGAAGTCTGGTAGTAATGAAATTCATTTGGGACGCATTTATTCAAGTCGTGTTTTATGCTACTTCAGGCATGGGCAGGTGGCACTTTTGATCATTTACTGTTAAACCCTGATTTGCCGCTTCAAAATACTGGATTACACAGAGACCTGCCTGAGCAGTACCTGCAAGCCGGGTAAATTGTTTAGCGCAAATTGGAGGACAGGGGTGCAGACACTGGATTATCGCAGCAATGCAAAGCGCGCTGATTGGCAGGTTGTGTTTGCTGTACTCTTTTTTCACGCGTGCCTGTATGCACTTTGGCCGGTACTGAAGGCAAATATTGATGAAGAGAAACGGAAATCCGGGAGTTTGATTTTTCTGGATTCACCCATATCAACCAGGCCACCAGTACAGCAACTGGATAAAAGGGAAGTGGTGAAGCAGAGGCAAATTCAAACGCCATTTCAACCTCAGTCAGTGCCGATCACCGATTCCCTCAAAACTGGTACCGAGGGCAAACCGGAACTCATGGTACCTGTCCCTGATACAGAAGCAGGACCCCAAACCGGTGTTGTGATCAATCGCGATGTAAGGGGAATTTCCCAGAGCTTGAAAAAGGATTTTCAGGAGCGTGAACGCTTCGCCGGCAAAGTTTCCATCAATCCCATCACCAGGATGGGTGAACGCATTGCCTTGTCAGGTACGGTCAATCGTGTCGGTGTCAAGCATGAGGTTTATATACTCGGTGACGGTCGGCCGGTTTCCAAAGTCATTACCCCTTTCGTCACTTATTGCATACTGCACCGTAAGCCGGGTGAGACCATTGGCAATGAACTGGCGACGGTACCAGTCACCTGCGACAATTTGTGATGTTTTACTCACAGGATGACGCCAGAAACAAAAATGCCCGCGCGATGCGGGCATTTTCGTTTGGGATAGGACTGAATGCTTCCCTTTAAGTCTCCCAAAGCAACTTCGGAATCTGCTGCTAAAAATCAGGACAGATGACCGGAAATGAGTTTAGTCATTTCAAACATGGACACTTGTTTCTTGCCACCGAAAACGGCTTTCAACTTGTCATCCGCGTTGATGTTGCGTTTGTTTGCTTCATCTTGCAGTTTGTGCTTCTTGATGTATTCCCATACTTTTTTAGTGACTTCAGTACGAGGAATTGCTGCTGCACCGATGACTGCTGCCAGAACTGGGGAGATCGTCATTGGTTTCATGAACGCTGCATTTGGCTTGCGTGCTGCTGCTGGCTTGGCGGCTGCTGCTTTTTTAGGAGCTGCTGCTTTTGCTGCAGGTTTCGCTGCTGCTTTTGGAGCGGCTGCTTTCGCTGCTGGTTTAGCCGCTGGTTTGGCTGCCGGTTTTGCTGCTGGTTTCTTTGGTGCTGTTGCCATAAATAGCCTCCTTCACAAATTTCGTGGACGGAGCTTTGATCGTTTTGAAAAGCTCCTGCATTGCGTCACTTCACGCATCGCTAATAGTGGTGCGGTTTTTACAGGGATGCAAGTGTTTTTTGCTGGTTTTCGTCGAAAAAGTGCAGGAATTTGCCTGTCGTTGGATTTACGCCTAAAAAAAAGCCGGATTAGCGCCATTTTTGGCTGCTATCCGGCTTCTTTCCTCAGAGTGAAATGCAGAGGCAAATCAGCGCTTTTCCTTAGCGTTTTCCTGGCATCATCCCCTTCATACTGCGCAACATCTTCATCATGCCGCCGCCGCGCAATTTCTTCATCATGGATTGCATCTGGTCAAACTGGGTCAGCATGCGATTGACTTCCTGTATCTGTACACCGGCACCGGCAGCAATGCGACGCTTGCGTGAAGCCTTGATCAACTCCGGCTTGGCACGCTCCTGCGGGGTCATGGAATTGATCATGCCTTCCATGCGACGCACCTGTTTTTCAGCCTGATCCATATTGGCACCACTGGCTGCCTGTTGCATCTGCGCCGGCAGTTTGTCCATCAGGTTGGACAGCCCGCCCATATTCTTCATCTGCGAAATTTGCAGCTTGAAGTCGTTCATGTCGAATTTGCCGCCATCCTTGAGCTTGTGCGCCAGATTCTGGGCTGCTGCCACATCCATGCCTTTTTGGGCAGATTCAACCAGGGCCAGAATATCCCCCATGCCCAGGATACGATTCGCCATACGGGTGGGATCGAACGATTCCAGGCCATCGAGCTTCTCTGCCACACCGACAAACTTGATTGGCTTACCAGTGATATGACGTACCGACAGGGCGGCACCACCCCGCGCATCACCGTCGAGCTTGGTCAATACGACGCCAGTCAAAGGCAAGGCATCATTAAAGGCTTTGGCAGTGTTGACGGCATCCTGCCCCAGCATGGCATCGACTACGAACAGCGTCTCTATAGGATTGATGGCGGCGTGGACGGCAGCAATCTCCTGCATCATCGCTTCATCAATACCCAGGCGACCGGCAGTATCGACAATCAACACATCGTGATAGTGTTTTTTGGCGTAATCAAGGGCCGCCAATGCGATGTCGACCGGCTTGTCAGTCGGCAGGGATGGGAAAAAGTCGGCACCTACCTGCTGGGTGACTGTCTGTAACTGTCCTATCGCGGCAGGGCGGTAGACGTCGGCAGAAACGGTTAATACCTTTTTCTTTTTTTGCTCGCGCAAATATTTAGCCAATTTACCGACGGTCGTGGTTTTACCGGCACCCTGCAAACCAGCCATCAGGATAATGGCTGGTGGCTGGCAGGCAAAACTCAGTTGCGAAGCATCTTCACCCAAGTCGGCACCCATCAGGGTTGCCAGTTCTTTCTGGACCACACCAACCAGGGCCTGGCCTGGGGTCAGGGAAGAAATCACTTCTTCGCCCATGGCTTTTTCTTTGACGCGGGCGATCAGTTCACGTACGGCGGGCAGGGCAACGTCGGCTTCCAATAAAGCCATGCGTACTTCACGCAGCATGTCGGCGGTATTGGATTCGGTCAGGCGGGCTTCGCCGCGCATGGTCTTGACGACTTTGGCAAGGCGCTGGGTAAGGTTATCGAGCATGTTTGCTTAAGAAATCTTGAGTAAAAATCAATAAAATGCGATGACCTGCTATGGGTTACTTACATTTTTAATAATATAAGAGGCCGACTGTCACAGTCTGAAGTAAGCTTTTGTCAGCGCAAGGTGCTGCAGTGGCTATGTCGTCAGGTGATAGTCTGCAAGACAGGCAAGAATAAACCGGCATTTTACCTGATCATCAAGACCCACTCAGGCATTTCGCTTTGCTGTATGGACGGCACGATCTTAAATTCCGGATTTTCAGAATATACCTATGTGATTTGTGTGGTTTTCCGCACGCATGGGGGAAACTACGGATGCATTTCAATGTAGACGGGAGTTAAATCCTGTAGACAGCCCTCATTCCTATACATGGTATGAAGTCTGCTAATAAGAGCGCATAAAAATAGCTGCTCACTCATCAGGAGACAAACATGAAACGACTTCAACGCGCGTGGCGTTTGCCACGCGCTCTCGGCTTTTGCACCCTTGTTCTGGTTCCCAGCCTGTTTCCCGCAGTATCCCAGGCAGAAGAGGGGGTGACTGATTCTACTATATTGATAGGGCAGACCGTTGGCCTGACCGGTCAGATTGCCGGGCCTGTCAAGGAAATGAATGCGGGGGCTGCCGCCTACATTGCCCAGGTCAATAAAGCTGGTGGGGTGAATGGCCGCAAAATAGAATTGCGTATCCTGGACGATAAGTTTGACCCTGCAGTTGCCGCCGTCAATGCTGAAACCCTGGTAAAGAAAGAGCATGTCTTTGTGCTGTTTCAAAGCCGGGGCACTCCCCATACCCAGGCTATCCTGCCCATACTTGCCGTGAATAAGATTCCGCTGATCGCGCCCAGCACCGGCGCTGCGGTGTTTCATTCCCCCGTCAATCGCTACTTGTTTAATGTGCGGGCAAAATATCAGGATGAAGTCAAAAAAGCGGTTGAGCAGTTTTCGACCATAGGTTTGAAAGACATAGGCATCGTGCACGTGGATGACAGTTTTGGTGTGGATGGTCTGGCTGGTTTTACGACCGCCATGGGCAATTTTAAATTGCAACCCGCGCTGATTGCCAAGTACGACAGGGCAAAACCGGATGTCGCCAAGACTGTGGATGAGGTAATGAAGTCACCAGCCAAGGCACTGGTCATCGTAGGTTCTGCCACCACTGTGTCGGAAATCATACGTGGTCTGCGCACCAAGGGTAGCTCCATACAGATCATGACCCTGTCAAATAATGCTTCGCAATCGTTTATCGACTCGCTGGGCCCTGCTGCAACTGGCATCATGGTGTCGCAGATTATGCCGGCACCGCATCTGGTATCAAGCATATTGGGACAGGAATTCAAGTCGATTGCAAAAGAGCAAGGTGTGCCCGCATCCTATGCGGCGATGGAAGGATTTGTCTCGGCCAAGGTATTGGTGGAAGGATTGCGTCGCAGTGGCAAGGCACTGACGCGGGAAGGGCTGGTGCGTGCACTGGAATCCATGCATAAGGTTGACCTGGGCGGCGTGACTGTCACATACAACGAGCGTGATCACGGCGGCAGTGAGTTTGTTGAGTTGACGATGATAGGCAGGGATGGCAAATTTGTACGCTGAACAAAACGACTGGTGATGACAGCAAATTGTCGACGCAGAAAATGCGAAAACACCGACAGGCATGGTTTGCCGATCTGGAATTTCGCACTGGCATCGGTTATTTATTGAAGAAAGTTGAATAAAATCAGTTATTTATCAAGTGTTATAAGCTGGCACAATATCTGCTATTCATTTTTCAGTAAGTAAAAAGACCAAATCAGAAATTCACCATTTCAAGGAGACAAAGATGTTCAAAAAGATGTTACTCGCCAGCGTGCTTGCTTCCAGCCTGTTTGCCGCTACTGCTCAGGCCCAGGAAGTCGTCAGGCTCGGTAATCTTAAATTTGCCCATTACGGTGCCGTGTCCTACATCAAGGAAATTGCACCCAAATGTGGTATCAAGGTCGAAGAGCGTGTTTTCGCCAAAGGGCTGGATGCCATGCAGGCGGTCATCGCTGGTGAGTTGGATGTCGGTGCCGTTTCTTCTGAAGCGGTGATTTCAGCCCGCGCCAGCGGTACACCGATTTATCTGGTCGCGGGTTTTGCCAAGGGCGGTGCACGCCTGGTAGGTCGTGCGGATCTGGGCATAAAGACTGTGAAAGACTTGAAGGGCAAGAAAGTCGGCGTGACACGCGGCGGCATCCAGGATATTTTGCTGGCGGCTGAGCTGTCGCAAAATGGACTCACCTATTCTGACCAGCCAGGCAAGGACGTACAAATCATTTACCTCGGTTTTCCTGATCTGAACCAGGCTTTGCTGGGCAAGAATATTGACGCCATCATGCAGTCCGAGCCTTACTCTTCACAAGCAATTGGCAAGGGCTATGGCAAAGAAATCATCAAGCCCTATGACACGCCGATAGGCGAGCCGGTGCGTACCATGGTCATGACCGAGAAGTTCTATAAGGAACGTCGTCCGGTAGCAGAAAAATTCATGCGCTGTTTTGTCGAAGCCACCAAAACCTTTATCGACAACAAGGAACTGGCTGAGAAATATGTGCGTGAAAACATGTTCAAAGGCCAGGTCAGCCACGAAGATTTTGTGAATGCCATAGAAAACTCGCCTTACTCGTATGACGTCACGGCAGAGCATATACAGATCACCACCGATCTGATGCAAAAATATGGCGTAGGCAAAATGGCCAAACCGCCGGTAGCCAAAGATTGGGTGAAAACTGATCTTCTGGAGCAAGCGAAGAAGAGCTTGAACATCAAATAAATCCCCAGTGTGAGTCCGGGGTGGGTGTCATGTGCATGAACGCACACCCGACTCATCAATTCTTGAAGGAAAAATCATGAAATTCAAATGGCGTGAAATGGGCGCGGGGCTGGTTGTGCCTGTCATTCTGATTGTGATCTGGCAATTTGTCACCAGCATGGGCTGGGTCAATGCACAAGTATTGCCTTCGCCGTTGGCGGTGGTCAAGAAATGGATAGAGTACGCATCACCGTATGAGGCACGTGATGCAGCCACCACCAGTTGGCTGGCCTGGGCTTTTTCTGGTGAACTGATACGTGACACCATGGGCAGCATGTATCGCGTAGTGGTAGGGTTTGTGGTGGGGGCAGGACTGGCCCTGCCTTTGGGTTTGGCTATGGGTTCCAGTCAGCGGGCCTATGCCTGGATGAACCCGCTGCTGCAGGTATTGCGCCCGATACCGCCGATTGCCTATATCCCTCTTTCCATTTTGTGGTTTGGTCTGGGGAATCCGCCTGCCATTTTCCTGATTGCCATCGGTGCTTTCTTCCCGGTATTGATGAATACCATTGCGGGTGTGCGTCACGTTGATAGTATCTATATCAGGGCAGCGCGGAATCTGGGTGCCAGTCAGTCCACCATGTTCCTGCGCGTGATGTTACCGGCGGCTGTCCCTTACATCCTGTCTGGCGTAAGGATAGGTATAGGTACCGCCTTCATCGTGGTGATCGTGTCGGAAATGATTGCTGTGAATAATGGCCTGGGCTTCCGGATTCTGGAAGCGCGTGAATATTTCTGGTCAGACAAAATTATCGCTGGCATGTTCAGCATTGGTTTGCTGGGACTGGCGATCGATATGGTGATGAACAAATTGAATAATTATTTGCTGCGCTGGCACCGTGGACTGGAGAACTGAGATGAGCAAAACCCATATCAAAATTCAAGGCGTGAATAAAATCTTCAAAACCGCCGACAAGGAAGTGGTCGCTTTGCGCGATATCAACCTGGAGATACCGGAAGGTCAGTTTGTTTGCCTGCTAGGTCCTTCAGGCTGTGGTAAATCAACTTTGCTTAATGCCATAGCCGGTTTTTCCCTGCCGACCTCTGGCAACATTATCGCCAATGACATGATGGTCAAAGCCCCCGGCCCTGACCGTGGCATGGTGTTCCAGGAATACGCATTGTTCCCCTGGATGACAGTGGAACAGAATATCGCCTTTGGCCTGGAAATCAAGGGCATGGGCAAGGCAGAAATCCAGCAGCGTGTTGCCAGTTTGCTGGGTATGCTGGGTTTAAGTGACTTCAAGGCGCGCTTCCCCAAAGACTTGTCTGGTGGTATGCGGCAAAGGGTGGCCATCGCCCGCGTGCTGGCATTGGATTCACCCATCATGCTGATGGATGAACCCTTCGGTGCGCTGGATGCGCTGACCCGTCGCAATCTGCAAGACGAATTACTGCGCATCTGGTCGGAACTGAAAAAAACCATCATCTTTGTGACGCACAGTATAGAAGAGGCGATCTATCTGGCTGACAGGATCATCGTCATGACTTACCGGCCAGGCACAGTGAAAAAGGATTTGTTGATTGACCTGCCGCGCCTGCGGGACCCTTCCGACCCTGGTTTCAACGCGCTCAAGCGAGAACTGGGGCAACTGGTCATGGAAGAGCAACAAAGACATCATAATGACGAATTGAAGATGGCGGCGGTAGACTAGACTTTGCAAACATGCACCAGGCCGTATAGCTGGCCTGGTGCGAGCGCCTATAATAAAGGGATGCAGAATGATTGCCTGTCGGCCTGACTGAAGCATCTCCTTTTCAACACATCACGATTTACTGACATGGCGACTGAGCCTTGTATGGATGAATAAGTGCACGCGACGTCCAGCTATCCGAACCGCATGACCACTCGCCAGCGCCGTCTGGTGATGCTTGGTATCGCGTTCGCGGCAGTCTTGCTGGTGGTGGTCAGCTATTTGCTTGCAGCCAGGGTTGCCAAGGAAAATATACAGCTTGCTGGTGACCGGCAGTTGCAGATCATTGCGCTGGATATCGAATCGGTGCTCGAACGTTATGAGACTCTGCCTTTCGCTATTTCTTATTTACCGCTTACTACCCAGGCCTTATTGAATAGCCGGGATAAAGTGGTCATCCAGACTCTGAATCAAAATCTGCAAGAGCTGGCAGAGCAAGCCAAGGTGGCAGCTATCTATCTGATGGATGTGAACGGCAATACGATCGCTGCCAGCAACTGGGCAAGTAGCCAAAGTTATATGGGTCAGAATTTTGCTTTTCGCCCTTATTTTTCCGAGGCAATACGTGCCGCCAGGCCCGGACATTTTTATGCGATAGGTAATACTACCAATATTCCAGGCTATTTTATTTCCCAGCCGGTTTATCCGCCCGGCAGCAAGCGAGGTAGCTTGCCACCTCTGGGCGTGATCGCTGTCAAGATCGGGCTGAATGAATTTGAACAAGCCTGGCACAGCAGTGAAGAACCGATAGCGCTTAGCGACAGCCAGGGCGTGGTTTTCCTGAGCAACCGGCAAGCATGGAAATACCATAGCCTCAAACCCCTGAACATCGAGGTACAAAAAAATCTGAAGGATACTTTGCAATATGGCGGGAAAGACATAGCGCCGATAGAGCAATTGCCGCTTGCAGAACAAAAGGGGTTTGATGATTATCTGTTACGTCCCATAGGGCGACTGAAATGGCAGTTGATGTTGTTTCCAGATCAGGGCAAGGTATTGCGGACCGGTTTGCAGGCGGCATTACTGGTTACTTTGATACTCGTCATCGTACTGGCTTTTGCTGCATTTTATGATCAGCGCCAGCGCCGCCTGGAAGAAGGACGCCTGGCACAACGGGCGCTGAAGCAGGCGGCGGATGAGCTGGAATTGAATATTGCCCAGCGCACCCGGCAACTGACGCAAGCCAACGAAGAACTGGAAGCCAAATACCGCAAGCTGAAACAAACCGAGAATTTATTGCGTTCCACGCAAAATGAAATGGTACAGGCAGGTAAGCTGGCGATGTTGGGGCAAATGGCGACTGGCATAACCCATGAACTGAATCAGCCTTTGACCGCGATACGGGCTTTTGCAGAGAATGCGATTACTTTCATGAGCCGTGGCAAAAACGAGCAGGCAATGGCCAACCTTGATCATATCAGCCGCGCCAGTGAGCGCATGGGCAGTATCATTGCCCAGTTAAAAGGTTTTGCCAGAAAAAGTCCAAATGCAATTGCCGTGGTCGACGTGCAACTGGCTATCAAGTCGGCTGTGTCTTTGCTGCAGAGTGAAATTGAGAGACGTGACGTTATTATGCAGATTCAGGCAGAACAACGGGTCACCGTGCTGGGAGATACAGTCAGGATAGAGCAGGTGCTGATCAATCTGATACGCAACGCAATTGATGCAGTTGAAGTCAGTCAGGTCAGGGAGGTGCAGGTCCGGCTGGAAAGTGATCAGTACATGGTGAGGATAATCATCAGTGACAGTGGTACAGGCATTCCGCCACATGTAGCAGAACATTTATTTGAGCCATTTTTTACGACCAAGGAAGTGGGACAGGGGCTGGGCTTGGGCCTGGCGATTTCTTCATCCATCGTGCAGGCGATGAATGGCAGTTTGAGTGCTGGCAACCGGGAGCAGGGAGGAGCAGAATTTATCGTCTGTATTCCTGTCTATCTGTCACCCTGAATGGTTCCAGTCCTCGACTACTCTCAACACTCAGCCACCCATTTCAATCCACTTCATTTACCCAAGGAAAAATCGCCATGACAGGTTTGCTGGCTATATTAATAGAGGATGAACAGGCTGTGCGCCTGGCAACCACGCAGACGCTGGAACTGGGTGGTTTCGAAGTGACAGCCTGCGCCAGCGCCGAATTGGCTGATCCATACCTGAAAGCAGATTTTGCAGGCATCGTTGTCACTGACGTACGCCTGCCGGGTAAATCCGGCCTGGACGTACTCGAAAAAGTGAGAGCTATCGACCATGAATTGCCTGTCATTATTATTACCGGACATGGTGATGTCAGCATGGCAGTGGACGCGATGCGGCACGGTGCCTACGATTTCCTGGAAAAACCGTTTGCCGCCGAACGCCTGCTGGATGCCTGCCTGCGCGCCCAGGAAAAACGTCGTCTGGTCATGGAAAACCGCAAGTTGAAAGCATCCTGGCTCAGTCATGCCGCCACCCCTGACATGATAGGCAAGAGTGCCCAGATGGAGCGGGTGCGAAAGTTTATTCACAGCATAGGCCCGGCCCAGGTGGATGTATTGATCAATGGTGCGACCGGTTCCGGTAAGGAAGTGGTGGCCAGGCAACTGCATCAGGCCAGCGGTCGCAAGGGCGAGTTTGTCGCCATCAATTGCGGTGCCTTGCCAGAGTCCGTATTTGAAAGCGAAATCTTTGGCCATGAAGCCGGTGCTTTTACCAGCGCCCAGAAACGTCGTATAGGTAAGTTGGAATATGCCCATGGCGGCACAGTATTTCTTGATGAAATTGAAAGTATGCCATTGAATTTGCAAATCAAATTACTACGTGTTTTGCAAGAGCGCAGCCTGGAAAGGCTGGGCGGCAACCAGTCAGTGGCACTGGATTGCCGTGTGATTGCCGCCAGCAAGACGGATTTATTGAAACTCAGTTCACTGGGACAATTCAGGGAAGACCTGTATTTTCGTTTGAGTGTCATCAGTATCAATTTGCCCAGGCTGAATGAAAGACGCGAAGATATTCCTTTGCTGCTGTCTTATTTTGTGCAAAGGGCAGCGCAGCGTTATCAAAAGCCTGTGCCCAACTGGTCACCGGCGCAGATGCAGCACTGGATGCAGGCTGACTGGCAGGGCAATGTGCGTGAATTGCGCAATTTTGCCGACCAACTGGTGCTGGGAGTAGCCGAATTTGCGGACCAGCGTTTCCATCTGGATAGCGCACTGGATAACCTGGATAATAACGCCATCAGCCTGCCTGAAAAAATTGATGCCTATGAAGCCAGTCTGATACAAGCTGCGCTGGAAAGCAGCGGGAACAATGTTGCCAGCGCGGCCGAGGCACTGGGCATACCCAAAAAGACCCTGTATGACAAGATGAAAAAATATCAAAAATCCCTGTCTGCACCAAGTCAGGCAGAATAATCAACCTGACAGATAGCTTGGCCGGGTTTGCTCTTGCGCAGGAAATAATCATGCTTTCCTGTGCTTAATCCGACTTTTGCCAAGACATGGTGTAAACTTGTCCCATGCAAATCTATCTATCATTTCTTGCTGCCGCCTTATATATACTGAGCATTTTGTTGCCCGGACGTCTGCGTTTGCTGATAAGTACTGCAACCACCCTGGGTTGGCTGGTGCATGGTGCAGCATTGTGGCTGACCATTTTTTCCGACAGTGCGCTACGTGTGGGCTTTGCAGTCATGTTGTCCGCAGCACTGTGGATATCGGTATTTGTCTGCTGGCTGGAAAACCGCAATTTCTCTTTGGAGGGGCTGCGCTTCCTGTTGATGCCGAATGCTGCCTTGATGGCAATTTTGCCAGGTTTTTTTCCGGGCAGCCTGATCGCGTTGACTGGTAAAACCACCATGTTTCCCTGGCATGTGATGGTCGCCCTGCTGGCCTACAGCACCCTGACGATAGCAGCGTTCCATGCAGTAGTCATGTCGATACAGGATAAACATTTGCACAAATTGCGCGGTGCTCTGCAACGCCAATGGTTGCAGGCATTGATAGACCGGCTACCCGCATTGCTGACCATGGAAAAAATCCTGTTTCGTTTTATCCTCTTTGGCTTTGTATTGCTGACCTTGACGGTCTTGTCTGGCGTTATTTTTTCTGAACAGGTGTTGGGTGTTGCCTTCAAGTGGGATCACAAGACCCTGTTGTCGTTATTGTCCTGGTTGTTGTTTGCCATCTTGCTGGCAGGGCGTCACTGGCGCGGCTGGCGTGGAAAAACCGTGTTGAGCTTTACCTTGTCAGGCTTCATTACTTTACTGCTGGCCTATGTGGGTAGCCGTTTTGTCCTGGAAGTCTTATTGCACAGGAGCCTGACATGAATGCTTTGGTGTGGCTGGTGCTGGTGGTTCTGGTGATACTGGCGATCAAGAAAAAAGCCCGTTCGACGCTTGACCAGACTCAGGCCAGGCAAAACCCTCCGTCGGCGCAGACCGACAGCAGGCCAGCAGAAAAAGCTGAAACCATGGTGTGCTGTGTGCATTGCCAGATTTATCTGCCAGCATCCGAAGCAGTCTATCGTGGTGAACAGGTATATTGTTCGCAGGCACATGCTGACCATGCATGAGCGGTTCTTTAGGCTGAATCATGCCTGCTGACACCTATATCCGGGAGACTGAACCCAGTTATTCATTCTGGCGCTCATTGCAGACGCTGAATGGATCGCGTATCGTGGTTGCAGCCAGTTTGCTGGTGTTACTCAGCTTGCGCAGTGGCAGGGACATCTGGGTAGCCGAACACTTGCTGGTGCGTGACATTTGCCTGTTTTATTTTGGTGCATCGGTTGGGTTTGTCATTCTGAAACTTTTGTACCGGCATCGCTTCATGTGGCAACTGACGCTACAGATACTGGTAGATATCACCGTTATTTCCATTCTCTATTTTGCCAGCGGCGGTAGTAAAAGCGGCCTCGGTATTCTGTATTTGTTCCCATTGGCAGGCGCGGCCATACTCAGCCCGCTGGTATGGGCCTTCTTTTTTACTTCCATCGCCGTCCTGTTTTTGTTGTCGGAAAGTGTGTATCACCTTTTGCAAGTCGAAGAGGGAACGGCCTTGTCGCAGGCAGGCTTGTATGGCGCCGCATATTTTGCCGTGGTGTATGTGGTTAGCCGCCTGGCCAACAACCTGATCCGCCAGGAACATCTGGCGACGCAACGCGGCAATGCACTGGCGATACAGCAGGCTATCAACCAGTTGGTGATTGCTGATATGGGCGATGGCATCCTGGTGCTGAATCAGTCTGGCTGCATGTTTGAAATCAATCCGGCGGCAGTACGCATGCTGGGCGGCAATTTGACAAAAGATATGGTGGGCGCAGAGCTGGCCCATATTCCGGCTTTGCGCCCCATCGTAGAGGTGTTAAGTTCCATGCAAAGTCGTCATCTGCTGCAGGATCGCAAGAAGGATGAAGAGATTTCCTTTGTCTCGATCCGTTGTTATCTCGACGACGTACGACCAGAAGCCAGGATCGCCATAGACGAAACAGAATTGCATGACCGTAGCGAGCGCCCTCATTTTATTACCCATCTGAAATTGCGTTTTGTGGCGGTAAAGGGGGTCAATGTGGCCGGTATGTCCCGGCAAGCCGGGACATACACGATTATTTTTATGCAGGATGTGTCGGATATTGAAAACCAGGCGCAACAACTGAAATTGGCTTCCATGGGACGATTGACCGCCAGCATTGCGCATGAGGTACGTAATCCCTTGTCTTCCATCTCGTATGCAGCATCCTTGCTGAACGAGGACCTGGATAGCTTGGGAGCCGGCAAATCGCAAGCAGCACGCTTGCTGAAAATAGTTGATGACAATGTCTCTCGCCTGAACCAGCTGATTGAAGACATATTGAAGCTGTCACGCAAGGCCCAGCCCGATGTTGAACCATACTATTTAATGAGTAGCATACGTGTGATGGTGCAGGATTTCATTGAGACAAGAGGGTTGGCTGCCGATTTAATCGCCGTCGATGATGAAAGAAATTTCCTGGTCAGTTTTGACCCCAGTCATTTGCGCGAAGTTGTTTTGAATTTATTATCGAATGCGATACGCTATGCCAGCGGACAGCCGGGCAGTATACGTTTATATGCACACCTGAATACCACAGGCAGGCAGGAACTGCATATTCAGGATGATGGTCCGGCCATTCCCTATGATGTCAGGGCCCATTTGTTTGAACCCTTCTACACGACTTCACGCATGGGTACCGGGCTTGGTCTGTATATGGCAAGGGAATTGTGCCTGAACAACCATGCCTTGCTGGATTACGAATACCGTGTTGAAGAAACGAATGATGGTAAGAACGAGCCAAGCGGGCGATTTGTGATTAATTTCTCTGGATACAGTGCATGAGTACGAATGACGTTGCGAGTTGCCCCCGCATCCTGGTGGTGGATGATGAGGCGCATTTGCGTGAATTGCTGGAAATTACACTCATCAAAATGGGCCTGGATGTCGACAGTGCCGAAAACCTTGCCATAGCAAGACAACAACTGGCAAAACACAGTTATGCCCTGGTCTTGACTGACATGCGCCTGCCAGACGGCTCGGGCATGGAACTGGTGCAGGAAGTCAGTTCACTATATAAGAATACACCGATTGCCGTGATTACCGCTTTTGGCAGCGCCGACAATGCGGTCGTTGCACTTAAGGCGGGCGCTTTTGACTATGTGTCGAAACCGGTGGCATTGGATCAGTTGCGCAAACTGGTCAGATCCGCTCTGCAAACCAATGAAGTGCAGAAAGAACAGCAGGCGGTACCTGCACAAGTCGCTGCCAGTTTCAACTCTTTCCTGATCGGCCAGTCACAAGGCATGCAGGAAGTCCGTTTGCAGATCGGCCGTCTGGCGCGCAGCATGGCTCCGGTCATTATTACCGGCGAATCCGGTAGCGGCAAAGAACTGGCAGCCAGAGAAATCCATACCATCAGCGCACGCTCAGCCAAGCCCTTTGTTGCTGTGAACTGTGGCGCGATACCTGAAAATTTGATGGAAGCTGAATTTTTCGGTTACCGCAAAGGCGCTTTCACTGGTGCTGCTGATGACCGTGATGGTTTCTTCCAGGCTGCCAACGGTGGCACCCTGATGTTGGATGAAGTGGCAGACCTGCCTTTACCCATGCAAGTCAAGTTGTTACGTGCCATACAGGAAAGGCGGGTGCGCAAAGTTGGCGCCACTGTGGAAGAGGCGGTGGATGTGCGTATCATCAGCGCTACCCATCAGAATCTGGCGATATGCGTGGAAGAAGGGCGCTTTCGTCAGGATTTGTACTACCGCCTGAATGTCATTGAGCTGCATTTGCCGCCTTTACGTGAGCGTCTGGAAGACATCGTTGAACTGTCTTCCAGTATTTTGAAGAAACTCACAGGCAATGATATCAATATGTCTTCTCCGGCGATTGATGCTTTGATCAGCTATGATTTCCCCGGCAATGTGCGTGAGTTGGAAAACATATTAGAGCGCGCTATCGCCTTTGCCAATGATGGCTGCATTGAGGTGGCTGACCTGGCGTTGCGAGGGACCAGAAAACTGGTTGAACCACTCTTGCTGCCTGTCGCTGATACCGACGCAGTGTTTCGTAGCCGCCCCATCATGGACCACGGTTTTCCGGGCGATGTATTTACTGCCCCAGATTTACCCTGCTCGCTTCCAGAATATCTGGAAAATGTAGAACGCGAAATGATCAAGCGTGCCTTGAGCCAAACTAAAAACAATCGTACCCAGGCTGCTGAATTGCTGGGTGTCAGTTTTCGGCAACTACGTTACCAGATTCAGAAATTGAAAATCCAGGAATAACAAATCCTGGCATTACCTGGTACGTATCCCGTCCCAGCTCATCATTCTTTGTGCCGATGCGCCTGTTCCCTGTTAACCATGTCGTTCGTATGGTCATCGCACGTTAGTACCCACTTGCGTATCAGCCGCCAATTTTGCGGGCTTTTCGCCTGTGTCAATCACTTATCCCGCATTTGCGCAAAAAAATAATTCAATTATTTACATGTAAAGCGGTTGCATATGCTTCGATGCGGCACTAGAATTAGGGCAAATAAAATTTAGCGCACTATATGTAGTGGTTTTCGTGATTTTGTTTGTTTTCTTGCCCTGATTCAATTTCCCTTCTTGATTTGCAATTGATTTAGCTATTGATGTGAACAAAATAGCCGGATAAGACGAGTCGACTATCTGACTATGAGCTGTAATGCGCACTACCTGTTTTAACCCATAAACCGTTAGCGACCCTGTCAATCAGCGTCACTGATGGAAAAAAATAACACTGCATCCGGAGGATCAATGCACTCTTCTACTGAAATATCCACTTTGTCCAAGCCAGACCTGGGATCGGTTTTGAATGTAACGGCAGTACCTGCTGTTACCAGCCTGAACAGTTACAGCGAATATCGCATCATCCGCCGTAACGGTTCCGTGGTCGGCTTCGAGCCGTCCAAAATCGCGATTGCCATGACCAAGGCTTTTCTGGCGGTCAACGGTGGACACGGTGCTGAATCCGCCCGTATCCGTGAACTGGTAGAGCAGATGACAGGCAGCGTAGTCGCTGCGCTGATGCGCAGGCAGCCAGCTGGCGGTACCTTTCATATAGAAGATGTGCAAGACCAGGTTGAGCTGGCGTTGATGCGTTCCGGTGAACATGATGTTGCCCGTTCTTATGTGTTGTACCGTGCCAAACGCATGGAAGAACGTCGTCGCGTGCATGATGTTCCTGGTCAGGCTGAATCTGCTGCACCACAATTGAACGTCATCGTTGATGGTCTGCCTCGCCCATTGGATGTGGCTGAAGTGCGCAAGATGATTGCCGCTGCCTGCCTGGGTCTGGACAAGCTGGCCGATCCGGATGCGATCCTGGCCGAGACACTGAAGAACCTGTACGACGGCGTACCGGTGGAAGAATTGTATAAATCAGCTATCCTGGCTGCCCGTGCCCTGATGGAAAAAGAGCCTGCCTATAGTCAGGTGACTGCACGTTTGTTGTTGCATACAGTCCGTAAAGAAGTGTTCGGCAAGGAAGTGGCGCAACAGGATGCCGCAGAAGAATACGTAGAGTACTTCCCGAAATTCATCAAGAAAGGCATAGAAGCCGATCTGCTGGATGCCAAACTCGCTCAGTTTGATTTGAAAAAACTGGCCAATGCCCTGGTCGCTGACCGTGATTTGCAATTTGGTTATATCGGTCTGCAAACTTTGTATGACCGCTACTTCCTGCACATTCGTGGTACCCGCGTTGAAATGCCACAGGCTTTCTATATGCGTGTGGCCATGGGCTTGTCCTTAAATGAAATTGATCGCGAAGCCCGTGCGATAGAATTTTACAATCTGTTGTCCAGCTTCGATTTCATGAGCTCGACACCGACCCTGTTCAATTCTGGTACCCAGCGTTCCCAACTGTCGTCTTGCTATCTGACGACCGTGGCTGATGATCTGGACGGCATCTACGAAGCTATTAAAGAAAACGCACTGTTGGCAAAATATGCGGGTGGTCTGGGTAATGACTGGACACCAGTACGTTCATTGGGGGCACACATCAAAGGCACCAATGGTAAATCCCAGGGCGTGGTTCCTTTCCTGAAAGTGGTTAACGACACGGCTGTGGCGGTGAACCAGGGCGGTAAACGCAAAGGTGCAGTCTGCGCCTACCTGGAAACCTGGCACATGGATATCGAGGAATTTCTCGACCTGCGCAAGAACACCGGCGATGACCGCCGTCGCACGCATGACATGAATACCTCAAACTGGATTCCTGATCTGTTCATGAAGCGCGTCATGGAAAAAGGTGACTGGACACTGTTCTCACCTTCCGACGTACCTGATCTGCACGATAAATACGGCAAAGCTTTTGAGCAAGCTTATGTTGCGTATGAAGCGAAGGCGGCCAGCGGTGAACTGAGTCTGTCGAAAAAAATCCCGGCGCTGGACCTGTGGCGCAAGATGCTGTCCATGCTGTTTGAAACTGGCCATCCATGGATTACGTTCAAAGACCCATGCAATATCCGTTCACCACAGCAGCACGTTGGCGTCGTTCACAGCTCCAACTTGTGTACAGAAATCACCCTGAACACCAACGACAGCGAGATCGCAGTCTGCAATCTGGGTTCGGTCAACATGCCTGCGCACATGAAAGACGGCAAGCTGGATCACGTCAAATTGAAAAAAACTGTAAGCACAGCCATGCGCATGCTGGATAACGTGATCGACATCAACTATTATGCAGTCAAGAAGGCACGTGACTCCAATCTGCGTCACCGTCCTGTCGGCCTGGGTATCATGGGTTTTCAGGATTGCCTGCACATGATGCGCATTCCATATGCATCGATGGACGCCGTACAGTTTGCTGACACCTCCATGGAAGCCGTTTGCTATTACGCTTACCTGGCATCCACCGAGTTGGCAGAAGAGCGTGGCCGTTACAGTTCTTATCGTGGTTCCCTGTGGGACCGTGGCATCTTGCCGCAAGACTCCCTGAAACTGCTGGCTGAAGAACGTGGCGGTTACCTGGAAGCTGATTTCTCGGAAAGCATGGATTGGACTGTGGTACGCGATCGCATCAAGCAATTTGGCATGCGCAATTCGAATTGCGTGGCGATTGCACCGACAGCAACCATTTCCAACATCATTGGTGTGTCCGCCTGTATTGAGCCGACTTACCAGAACCTGTATGTGAAATCGAATCTGTCTGGCGAATTTACAGAAATCAACGAACATCTGGTGCGTGATCTGAAAGACCGTGGACTGTGGGACGAAGTCATGATTGCCGATCTTAAATACTTTGACGGCAGCCTGGCACGTATTGATCGTATTCCTGAAGATCTGCGCGCCCTGTATGCAACCGCATTTGAAGTCAGTCCATCCTGGCTGGTAGAAGCTGCGTCGCGCCGTCAAAAATGGATAGATCAGGCACAGTCCCTGAACATCTATATGGCAGGAGCGTCCGGTAAGAAGCTGGATGAGACTTACAAGCTGGCATGGTTGCGTGGTTTGAAAACCACTTATTACCTGCGCACGATTGGTGCGACGCACACCGAAAAATCCACCAGCAAGACTGGCGCGTTGAATGCGGTGTCGGTGGATGGCAACAGCGGCGGCTATATGGCAGCGCCAGCTGGCGCAGCAGCGGCAGCGCAAGAGACGGATGGCCCGGCCTGCATGCTGCGTCCTGGTGACGCCGGCTTTGAAGAGTGCGAGGCTTGCCAATAAGCCGTAAATACGCCGTCAATGCGCTGTGAGGCGAGTTGCAAGAACTGAAGATTGCGGGAAGAAGTGCGGGCCAGGCTTCTTCTCATAAAAAATACAAGCTGTTACAAAAAGTAAGGAAATAAATAATGCTATCTTGGGATGATGAAGTCACGCCGGCAGCTCCGGCGGCACCTGCTCCACGTCATGTTGGCGGCATGGATTTGCAGCAGCGTTTGCAAACGCAGGATATTGCCCTGAGTCCGGCAGTGGTCAGCAAACCGGTCGTGGTTTCCCCCGAAGTTGTGGCGCGCCGTGTGAATGCTGCCGACAAGCGCATCATCAACGGCACCACTGATGTCAATCAACTGGTTCCCTTCAAATATAAATGGGCTTGGGACAAATATCTGGCAGGTTGCGCCAACCACTGGATGCCACAAGAGATCAATATGCAGCGTGATATTGAACTCTGGAAAAACCCGAATGGCCTGACTGAAGATGAACGCCGCCTGGTGAAACGCAATCTGGGTTTCTTTGTGACCGCCGATTCCCTCGCCGCCAACAATATCGTGCTGGGCACCTACCGCCACATCACGGCGCCAGAATGCCGCCAGTACCTGCTGCGCCAGGCATTTGAAGAAGCGATTCATACTCACGCCTATCAATACATCGTTGAATCGCTGGGTCTGGATGAGGCAGAAATCTTCAATGCCTACAACGAAGTGGACTCTATCCGCGACAAGGATCAGTTCCTGATTCCTTTCATCGATGTCTTGACCAATCCAGAATTCAAGACCGGCACCACCGAAGCAGACCAAACTTTGCTCAAGTCTTTGATCGTATTTGCCTGTCTGATGGAAGGTCTGTTTTTCTATGTCGGCTTCACGCAAATTCTGGCGCTTGGTCGTCAAAATAAAATGATGGGTGCGGCTGAACAATACCAATACATCTTGCGTGACGAATCGATGCACTGCAATTTCGGGATCGATTTGATCAATACAATTAAGATGGAAAATCCACATTTGTGGACTCCGGCATTTCGCGATGAAATTAAATCGTTGTTTTTGCGTGCTGTGGAGTTGGAATATCGTTACGCAGAGGATACAATGCCGCGTGGAGTGCTCGGTTTGAATGCGCCAATGTTCAAAGGTTATTTACGCTTCATTGCAAATCGCCGCGCACAACAAATTGGTCTCGAAGCGCTGTTCCCTCAGGAAGAAAATCCTTTCCCTTGGATGAGTGAAATGATAGACCTGAAAAAAGAGCGCAACTTTTTTGAGACACGTGTAATTGAGTACCAAACTGGTGGAGCCCTTAATTGGGAGTAAGTGTGGCAGCCGCTGTTGAGCGGCGATCACCACAAACCACCAGCCCAGCGAAGTTCTGATGTGATGTAAAGCCAGTCTTGATTAAATGAAATTTTGCTTCATATGTGCAGTACGAAGCTAGTGCGACATTTCTGGCGGCCTGGCAAGAAACCGGACCAGACAGAGTTAATCACTAAATGATTATCTAAGTTGATCAGAACAAACCTGTGGAATGACTCATAAGTTTGCACAAGATGTAAAACGCGAGAGGCCTCACCAAACTGAATGGACAGTCATAGATTAAATTGCTTTGAACTGTTAGTGCCGCAATACCTGGCGAAACTGGGTATTGTGGCTATTGGTCTTTGTATTTCGCAAAAGGATACCGACGCCGGCAATTAATCGGGCATTGAGCTGTTAATGCAGGCGGTTTTTAGGTTTGCGCCATGACGGGAGCGTCTGGCATTTGGCAAACCATGATGGCTGAAGTGCTACATCAATAGAGGGGATGCAGCAGTTCGGCCGGTGCAGAATTCATTAGCGCAAACAGCGATCTTGTTTGTGCCGATGAATAATCCGCTTGAATGGATCGAGCGGATTTAATTTTTATCTGATTTTTTCCATCTCTACTGAAGGAGAAACAAAATGGCAACAGCACCACAACCGTCACCAGACGAACCAGTAGCAGCCAAGAAGCCGGCCGCGAAAAAAGCCGCAGCAAAAAAACCTGCTGCAAAGAAAGCCGCCGCTAAGCCAGCAGCAAAAGCTGCAGCTAAACCAGCAGCAGCCAAGGCCGCTAAACCAGCAGCTAAAAAAGCCGCCGCCAAGCCAGCAGCAAAAGCTGCAGCTAAACCAGCAGCCAAGGCCGCTAAGGCAGCAAAACCAGCAGCAGCTAAAAAAGCCGCCGCCAAGCCAGCAGCAAAAGCTGCAGCCAAACCAGCAGCCAAGGCCGCTAAACCAGTAGCTAAAAAGGCAGCCGCTAAGCCAGTAGCTAAAAAGGCAGCCGCTAAGCCAGTAGCTAAAAAGGCAGCAGCCAAGCCAGCAGCAAAAAAAGCCGCCGCTAAGCCAGCAGCAAAAGCTGCAGC
>NZ_JBXASD010000005.1:250019-526057 GCF_058808955.1 Undibacterium sp. GW821-FHT11B02
AGCTAAACCAGCAGCCAAGGCCGCTAAGCCAGTAGCTAAAAAGGCAGCAGCCAAGCCAGCAGCTAAAAAAGCCGCCGCTAAGCCAGCAGCAAAAGCTGCAGCTAAACCAGCAGCCAAGGCCGCTAAGCCAGTAGCTAAAAAGGCAGCAGCCAAGCCAGCAGCTAAAAAAGCCGCCGCCAAGCCAGCAGCAAAAGCCGCAGCTAAACCTGCAGCCAAGGCCGCTAAGGCAGCAGCTAAGCCAGCAGCAAAAGCCGCAGCTAAGCCAGCAGCTAAACCAGCAGCAAAAGCCGCAGCTAAACCTGCAGCAGCTAAGAAAGTTGCAGCTAAGCCAGCAGCAGCGAAGCCAGCCGCAAAAAAAGCCGCGGCTAAGCCAGCCGCAAAAAAGGCCGCTCCAGCAAAACCAGCGACACCTGATGCAAAAACCGTTGTTAGTCCAAACGCAGCTTGGCCTTTTCCAACTGGTAACCGCCCGGCATAATCTTTGATATGCTTGGTTGCCTGGTCTTATTCAGGCACAATACCCACTGTTTGATTCGTCATGCAGTGGGTTTTTTTTTGAGGATGTGTCGTGTTATATGAAATTTTCACTTTTGTCATTGATACGGTGACAGGTTTGTTTGCAGGTTTTTTGTTGCTGCGTTTTTGGATGCAGGTGCAGCGTGTCCGGCCGCCTATGGGCCTGGCTCAAGCTATTTTCCAGCTGACAGACTGGCTAGTACATCCTATCCGGCGTGTGGTGCCTGGTTTCCGTGGTTATGACTGGGCCACGCTGATTGCTGCATTCCTGGTATCGCTATTGGCTATGTCATTGAATGTCTGGCTGATGTCGCAGTTCTCTTTCAATGCAATCTTGCTGCTGGCGGTTTTTCGTATGGTGCAGTGGATATTGTATGGGCTGATGGCCTTGCTGGTGCTGGAGGCGATTTTTAGTTGGGTCAATCCACAGGCACCGTTTGCGCCATTTATCCGGGCCCTGAATGAGCCTTTGTTGTCGCCGTTACGCAAATTGATCCCCCCATTGGGCGGACTGGACTTCTCACCACTGGTGGCCCTGATTATCTTGCAGGTATTGAACAAGGTGTTAAGCGAAGGCTTTCCCAAGTTGCTAATGTTGCTGTAGACAATATTCTTCCTGCCGGCTCGCTTACCGGTCTGGTCTGGAGGTAGATTGGCGAATAACCAGTTGTGGCTTCAGCATTTCACGCCTTAACGGTGCTTCTGGATCCACAATACGGTTGACCAGAATTTGTGCAGTCAGGTTGCCAATATCCTTCTTGGGTTGGGCAATGGTGGTCAGTGGTGGTGTGCTGAATGAAGCCAGGGCAATATCATCATAGCCAATGACGGACAGGGATTCTGGTATCTTGACCCCAACTTCATTGGCGGCACAGATACCACCTATTGCCATCAGGTCATTACTGGCAAAGATGGCAGTCGGTCGTTGAGGCAAGCTCAACAATTGCTGAAAGGCGTTAAACCCACCCTGGCTGGTAAAGTCAGCATGCACCAGATATTCCGGCCTGAATGCCAGTCCGGCCTCGTTCAGGGCGCGCCGGTAACCGGTCACGCGATCACCGCTGGGTAATAAGATATCCGGTCCAGCAACACAGGCAATCTGTGTGTGACCGAGGTCGATGAGGTAGCGGGTCGCCTCATAGCCGCCCTGTTCGTGGTCGGCTTCGATAAAATCTGCCACCACACCTGACACTTCACGGTCTACCAATACCTTGGGAATACCTTCGTCGGCCAGCAATTGAGTCAGTTCTTCATCCGAACCGGATGACACCAGGATCAGGCCATCGATACGTTTCTCCATCAACACACGGATATAAGCAGCCTGTTTTTTGGGGTCATCATAGGAATTGCACAGGATAATGTTATAGCCCAGCTTGAATGACGCGTCTTCTATTCCCTGTATGATTTCTGCAAAATAGGGATTGGAATTGTTCGGTATCATCATACCCAGGGTATGTGTGCGGTCATTTTTCAGGCTGCGGGCGACAGCACTGGGGATGTAGCGCAATTCCTGGATGACGGCCAGCACACGTTCGCGAGCATCTTCGCTGACGACACGGGTATTATTGATGACGTGAGAAACCGTGGTCGTGGACACCCGGGCTTTCTCTGCGACTTGCTTCATTGTTGCCATAAGATTCCTGCCTTTCTGTGTCAAGATTATGACGCAGGATGCGGCTCATGGCGTAAATTTTATGTAATAACTATTGTGTAATAATTATATAGAGAGATTTCTGATGAACGATCTTGTTATTCGTAACGCCAGTTTGCCGGATGGTCGCAAAGGTCTTGATATCGCCATCCAGGATGGTCGTATCAGCGCAGTAGAGGTGGCCCTGCCAGCCAAGGGCGTAGAAGAGATTGATGCACATGGCAATCTGGTCACGCCGCCATTTGTGGATGCCCATTTCCATATGGATGCCGTGCTCAGCTACGGCTTGCCACGCGTTAACCAATCTGGCACTTTATTGGAAGGCATAGCCCTGTGGGGAGAATTGAAACCCATGTTGACGCAAGAGGCATTGGTGGAAAGGGCCATGCGTTATTGCGATTGGGCCGTAGGGCGTGGCTTGCTGGCTATACGTTCACATGTGGATATTTGTGATGACCGTTTACTGGCGGTCGAAGCCTTGTTGGAAGTGAAGCGCCGGGTTGCACCGTATCTGGATCTGCAACTGGTCGCATTTCCACAGGACGGTATTTTGCGCAGTGCGACTGCCATGGATAATCTGAAGCGTTCGATTGCCATGGGTGTTGATGTGGTCGGTGGTATCCCGCATTTCGAACGCACCATGGCTGATGGCGCGGAATCCGTACGTCTGCTGTGCGAGTTTGCTGCTGAAAAAGGCTTGCGGGTTGACATGCATTGCGATGAATCGGATGACCCGTTGTCGCGCCACATTGAAACCCTGGCTTATCACACACACAGGCTGGGCATGCAGGGCAGGGTAGCCGGTTCTCACCTGACTTCCATGCATTCCATGGATAATTACTATGTCAGCAAACTGTTGCCGCTGATACGTGAAGCTGGAGTGGCCGCCATTGCCAATCCGCTCATCAATATTACTTTGCAGGGCCGGCATGATACCTATCCCAAACGCCGTGGCATGACACGCGTGCCGGAAATGCTGGCGGCCGGGATAGAAGTAGCCTTTGGCCACGATTGCGTGATGGACCCCTGGTATAGCCTGGGGTCTGGTGACATGCTGGATGTCGCGCAGATGGGCCTGCATGTGGCCCAGATGACGGGGCAGGACGCCATGCGCCAGTGCTTTCAGGCAGTGACTGCGGCACCGGCACGCATTTTGGGGCTGGAAGGATATGGGCTGGAAGTGGGTTGCAATGCCGATCTGGTGATATTGGATGCGAGTGACCCGGTAGAGGCGATACGCCTGCGTGCCACCCGCACCCATGTGCTGCGTCGTGGCAAAGTCATCAGCCAGACCCCGGCACCGCATGCGAATTTGAATTTGCCAGGCCGGCCAGAGCAGGTGGATTTCAGGACGAAAAACTGAATGTACTAATAAAGAAGGCAGCTTGCTATAGCAAGCTGCCTTGGAGCTTGATGATCAAAGTTGCGCGAAGGCTTTCTCGGCTGCTGCAATCGTGTCGGCAATAATGGCGTCATCATGTTGTGCAGAGACAAAGCCTGCTTCAAATGCGGATGGTGCAAGGTACACACCCTGGTCCAGCATCAGGTGGAAGAAACGATTGAACCTATCCTTGTCACTGGCCATCATTGCAGCATACGAGTTCGGTACTTCACTGGCAAAATACAGGCCAAACATGCCACCCACGGCATCGGCACAGAAAGTGACATTGGCTGCTTTGGCGGCTGCAGTTAATCCATCTGCCAGCTTGCGGGTTTGCGCTGTCAGGTTTTCATAGAAGCCTGGCTGCTGAATAATTTTCAGGGTAGTCATACCGGCTGCCACAGCGACCGGATTGCCGGACAAGGTGCCAGCCTGATATACACCGCCCAATGGGGCCATGTGGCCCATCAGGTCGGCGCGACCACCAAAGGCAGCTACCGGCAGGCCGCCGCCGATGACCTTGCCCAGGCAGGTCAGGTCAGCCTGTACACCATACAAGGCTTGTGCACCATGCAGTTCTACACGGAAGCCACACATCACTTCATCAAAAATCAAGACGCTGCCATGCTTGGTGCACAGCTTGCGCATGGTGTCGATGAATTCCTGTGTAGCCCGGATCAGGTTCATATTCCCGGCCACTGGTTCAACAATGACGCAGGCGATTTGATCACCGATGGACGCAAATACTTCTTCCAGTTGCTGACTATTATTATAGTCAAGCACCAGGGTATGTTTGCTGAAGTCTTCCGGCACACCGGCTGAAGTTGGGTTGCCAAATGTCAGCAGGCCACTACCTGCCTTGACTAATAAAGAGTCGGCATGACCGTGGTAGCAACCTTCAAACTTGATGATCTTGTCGCGTTTGGTGGCGCCACGGGCAAGGCGCAGGGCGCTCATGGTGGCTTCGGTACCACTGGATACCAGGCGTACCTGTTCCACGCTGGGTACGAGTTTGCAGATTTCTTCTGCCATCTCGATTTCACCTTCGGTCGGTGCACCAAAACTCAGACCCCGGGCTGCTGCAGCTTGCACGGCGCTGATGACCTCCGGATGAGCATGGCCGACGATGGCTGGACCCCAGGAACCGATGTAATCAATATAGCGCCGGTCTTCCGCATCCCAGAAATAGGGGCCTTCTGCACGCGTGATGAAACGGGGGGTGCCACCTACGGAGCGAAACGCACGCACGGGGGAATTCACGCCACCAGGAGTGGTTTTTTGGGCGCGTGCAAACAGGATATCGTTTTTATCAGTCATGATGATGCTTATGGAGTGGTGTGACAATTCAGATTCAAAGGAGGTGCGAGGAAATATCAGCCAGGTTCTCTCGCCCAGAAATACCGGTCTGGTATCAGCTTGCCCATACCCAGCCTTTGCGCATGGCTGAGGGCCGCATGGGTAAATTCTTGCGCTTCCAGCACGGCATCAGGAATATCCAGGCCATTCGCCACCAAGGCGGCGATGGCTGCAGACAGGGTGGAGCCGGCTCCGGCATGCGAGCCAGGCAGTCTTTGCCACAGATCATGCCTGACCACACCAGCCTCGCTATATAAAGTGTTGGCGAATTCATTACTGTCGCTGGCAGTTCCGGTTACTAATATATATTCGCAACCAGATTCTATGAGTGTCATGGCATCGGCAGCCAGGTCTTCGCTTTCGCCACCTTCTTTCCAGGTTTCCGCCAGCCGCGACAGTTCGACCGCAGAAATCATTAACAGGCTGGCCTGCGGTATCAATAATTCGCGTATCGCCAGTACCAGATCTTCTGCTTCTGGCCCCTGTTCAATAATGACGGCATTGAATGGATCAAGTATCAGAGGCAGTTCGGGGTAGTCGGAAACGATTTCGGCAATGACGGTGACATTTTCGACGCTGCCGACCTGACCGACCTTGAAAGCCAGTACCGGCATGTCTTCGAGAACAGTGCGGGCCTGCTCGTCGACCAGATCGGCTTCCAGTGGATGTAAATCATCGATTTGTGCCGTGTCGCCCGTTAAAATGGCCGTCATGACAGGCAGGCCGTAACAGCCCATGGCTGCAAATGAAGCGAGGTCGGCCTGGATGCCAGTTGCTGCCACCGGATCAGAGGCACCAAAACTAAGTATTAGAGGAGAAATTTGGTTTTGCACGTTGGGTAGATTAATATAGCTGACTTCGTGGGGGCTTAAATTACTCGCGCAAATGCCATTAATAACACAATGCAAACAAATATTTGCAGCAGTTTCAATATTTTACTTGATTGAAGGGTTTTAGTCGTGACTGATACGGTAACGGAAAAGGGTGGTTTCAAGGCGTGGATGTGTTTGATTTGTGGTTGGGTGTACGACGAAGAGCAAGGGTCGCCTGAAGATGGTATACCGGCTGGCACACGCTGGGACGATGTACCGATGAATTGGACCTGTCCGGAGTGCGGGGCACGCAAAGAAGATTTCGAAATGGTCGCAATTTGATAATAATCTGATCTATTTGACGAATTTGATGTTGCTTCGCATGTTTATTCAAGGAAAAAAAGCGCAAAAGTGCTATTTTTTGTTACAGTGATATGTAACCTTAATACTGCAGGGAAGAGATGATTTTATGTCAACGTTGACGAGCAACGAGAACTTGAAAATCATGGTGATTGACGACAGCAGCACCATACGACGTTCCGCCGAAATTTTTCTTGGTCAGGCTGGATACAAGATAGTTTTGGCCGAGGACGGCTTTGATGCGTTGGCAAAGATCAATGATTCTCATCCAGACCTGATTTTTTGCGATATCCTCATGCCTAGGCTGGATGGATATCAAACTTGCGCTTTAATTAAAAAAAGTGCGAAATTCCGGGATACACCGGTAATTATGTTGTCTTCTAAAGACGGTTTATTTGACCGTGCTCGTGGTGCTATGGTCGGATCAGATGAATATTTGACCAAACCATTTACAAAAGATAGCCTGCTGAAAACGGTGAGAAATTACACGACAGCGACCTAGTTATATATGAAGTTAGTTAATGTGAGGTAAAAACAAGATGGCCATTCAAAAAATTCTGGTAGTAGACGATTCTCCGACAGAACGCTATTTCCTGACCGATGTATTGGTGAAAAATGGTTTTTCAGTGTCCACTGCTGAAAACGGTGAAGAAGCCCTGACAAAAATCAAGGCGGACAAGCCGCAACTGATTTTGATGGACGTGGTGATGCCAGGTCAAAATGGTTTCCAGATTACCCGTGCAATTGCTAAAGACCCTGATACGCAGGACGTGCCAGTCATCATCTGCACCAGCAAAAATCAGGAAACCGACCGTATCTGGGGCTTACGTCAGGGTGCACGTGATTATCTGGTCAAGCCGATTGATCCGGTTGAGCTGCTGGCAAAGATTTCTGCCCTCGGCTAATTGGGTTTTCAAGTACCATTTCTTGTATTTAAAATAAAAGATATCTTCGGATTGCCTCATGAATCAGACTGTGCGTGAACCTGCTGCAGCAAATCTGGAAGTTGTCAAAACTGATAAGGGTGTGCGTCGTACCCGCTTGCGCGAATTTCAGGCGCAGTTGGTGGAGCGCATGCAGGCTGCCCAGCGTGGCGGTTATACCAAACTCAGTCAACTGGGCATTATGATAGGACAGGGTCGCTATCTTTTGGATTTGCGTGAGGCCGGAGAGATCGTCACAGCCGGTGCCCTGACCAGGGTGCCGCTGACGCGTGACTGGTATATAGGATTGTCAAATATTCGTGGTAATTTGACTGGTGTCGTTGATCTGCCACGTTTCCAGGGTAAAGATGCAACCAAATTGGATGGCTCGTGCCGGATTGTAGCGTTTGCACCCGGCATGGCATTCAATAGTGGTTTGTTGGTATCGCAGGTTCTCGGTTTGCGTGCCGTTTCCGAAATGGAAGAACTGCCACTGGAAACAGAGCATCTTGAAAATAAAGACTGGCTGAAGAAGAAGTATCGTGACCGTGACGGCAACATATGGTTCGAACTCAGCCTGGCGATGTTGGTGCAGGATCAGGATTTTTTGCAAATAGGTTTATAGTCAGCGTGCAATATTTAGCAGCATGGCTGATAGCTTTTCAATCGTTTAGGAGACTTAGTAATGGCATTTAATCTACCGTTCTTGTCCAAGGGAAAAGAAGATCCGGAAATTGACGGAGCAGAAGGCACGGCAAGGTCGTTCGGGAATGCTGATTCGATTGAAATTGAAGAAGCAAGCAACGTCAAAATGCTGTCACCTGAAGCACGCACGCATGCAGCGCCGGTAGAAACACCGGCAAAGCTTGACACCCCGGCTGATGCGACCTTCATCGGTGACGCACTTGAAAAAGGTGGCGATATTCGCCTCCCTATTATTGGTCGAATGTCCCTGCAGCAGCAGATGCGTATTCTGTCCATCATCATGGCGCTTGCCTTGTTTATGGGTGCAGTATTCGTTTGGCTAAACTCCAATCAGTCTGCCTTGATTTCCACCCAGGCACAGATCGCGGGTGAGGCGCTGATGCACTCGCAGCGTATTGGTAAAGCGGCACCGAATGCGATTCAGGGTAACGTCGAAGCGTTTAAGCAGCTGAAAGACAGCCGTGCCGAGATGAACAACGATTTGACGATACTGTTGAACGGCGGTAATTATCAGGGTCGTAGTGTTGACCGTGCTGATTCAAGCCTGGAACCAGTCGTTAAGGAAGCGCAAAAAGCCTGGGGTAATTCCAATAAGGCTGCGGAAACGATCTTGAATCGTCAGAAAGAATTGACAGGTTTCGGTCAGACTCTGCAAAAAATGAATGCCCTGTCCCCTTTGCTGCTGGAACTGACAGAACAGATTTCTACCCTGAAAGTACAGGGCGGTGGTTCTGCGCGTGAAATTAATGCTGCTGGTCAGCTGGTCATGTTGACCCAGCGTCTGGGTCGTAGTGCGAATGAATTCCTGACTTCCGAGGGTGTTAATCCAGAAACGGCATTCTTGCTGGGTAAAGATACTAATACCTTCCGTGATCTGGTGGATGGTTTCCTGAAAGGCAGTGACGTCTTGCGCCTGACAGCGACCAAAGATGCCGATACTCGCGACAAGCTCACAGAACTGCAAAAAACGTTTAGCGAATACCAGGTATTTGTATCCAGTATTCTGGGTAACTTGCAAAACTTCATTGCTGCCAAACAGTCGGAACAATTGCTGTTTAATGAAAATGAAGATTTGAAAAACAAACTCAATAAACTGCAAAAAAACTATACCGCCCAACAAGATTCCACCAGCATATCGTTCTGGTTGATGTTGGTCAGCGCCGTCGTTGCCTTGCTGGCTGCGGTTGGTGTTGCGCTGGTGCTGTTGCAGGATAGCCGTAACCGTGCGAAAGAGGCGAATGAACGCCGTATGGAAGCGGCGGCTCAGATGATGCAGGCGCAAAAGCAAGAGGAAGAAGCGAAAGCTGCCAACGATCAGAACCAGGCTGCGATTTTGCGACTGATGAATGAATTGCAAGAGGTTGCGGACGGTGACTTGACGGTGCAGGCGACAGTTTCCGAAGATATCACGGGCGCGATTGCCGACTCGGTTAACTACACGGTGGAAGAATTGCGCGGTCTGGTCGGTCGCGTAACAACTACAGCGGAACAGGTTACTTCAGCGTCCAATCAGGCGCAGAATATTTCTACCGATTTGTTGAACGCTTCTGAACAACAGTCACGTGAGATCAGTGATGCAGGTCAGGTGGTCTTGACAATGGCGGCAGATATTACCGACGTTTCCCGTTCTGCAAATGAATCAGCCGAGGTTGCACGTCAATCGGTTGCGGCGGCGGAACAGGGTGCCCATGCGGTGGAAAACGCGATCAAGGGTATGAACGAGATCCGCGAGCAAATCCAGGAAACTTCCAAACGTATTAAACGACTGGGTGAATCTTCCCAGGAAATTGGTGAGATCACTGAACTGATTTCCGACATTACTGAACAAACTAACGTTCTGGCGCTGAATGCGGCGATTCAGGCGGCGTCTGCCGGTGAAGCAGGCCGAGGCTTCTCGGTGGTTGCGGAAGAGGTTCAGCGTCTGGCGGAACGTTCAGCTGAAGCGACCAAACAGATCGGTGCGCTGGTGCGTACGATTCAAACGGATACCCATGACGCGGTTGCCGCGATGGAAAAATCCACTCAGGGTGTGGTTGAGGGAGCAAAACTTTCAGATGCGGCGGGTACCGCGTTGTCTGAAATCCGTAGCGTTTCCAACCGTCTGGCGGAACTGATTCAAGGTATCTCGCTGGCGACGGAACAACAGGCGACATCAGCTAACGGCGTGGCACAAAATATTCAGCATATTTTGACGATCACTGAACAAACCCAGCATGGTACGCAGCAAACTGCGGTTTCCATTAAGGAATTGTCCATGTTGGCTGAAGAACTCAAGAACTCTGTGTCACGGTTCCGGGTTGCTGCCTGATTTTCACGCTCCGGTTGTACTAGCTGCAACCCTATCATATTTGCACGGCAATGAACTGATGTTCATTGCCCTTGAGTTTGCGGAGTACGCATGACATCCGATTTTTCAAAATCGCCAGATCTTCCGCAGGAACAGTTCGACATCGGGCCACTTTCCTGGGTGATGGGAGAAGTGCGGGAAGCAATCACGAATGCTGGCAAGATGCTCAAAGATGCACTTGCCCAGGATGCTGAAACCCGCCCTACCACCATTTTGCATGCAAAAAGCTATCTGCATCAGGCACATGGTGCCTTGCAGATTGTTGATATCGACGGGGTATCCGTCGTTACAGAAGCGATAGAAGAATTACTCGAACGTCTGCAAAGCGGTCAGCTGGAAATGACGCCAGCGAATGTGGAAGTTATCGTTGATGCTTTTCATGCCGTCTTGCGTTACCTGGAAGACCTGTTGTCTGGCTCGCCACATCAGCCAGTGCGCTTGTTTCCTTATTATCGCGGTTTGCTGGAATTAAAGGGTGCAGAAAGAATACACCCGGCTGATCTGTTTTTTCCTTCGCTATATGCCAAGGAACAAATCCCCGAACTGGCCGTTAGCAGCAAGCCCTCTGCCATCAATGTTGCAACTTTGCGTCAGCGCTTTGAAAAACTGTTGTTGACCGTATTGACCAGTAAAGACAAGACACAACAGAGCATTGCTGCGCAATCCATGCATGATCTGCTGGCTGAAATTGAACAGGGTCAAAGCAACTCACAGGCGAAAGCATTCTGGGTGGTTATGCGCGCTTTTGTTGACTCAGTCAGCCATGGCGGTTTTGAGAGTAATCAACAACATGCGAAGCAGATATTTGGTCGTATCAATCTGCAGATTCGCCGTTTGGTAGAAGGTGCTACAGCCATTCCTGAACGGTTGTTGTGTGATACCCTGTTTTTCCTGGCGCAGGTCGAATCCCCATCGCCATTTGTAGCCCGCATACGTACAGCTTATCAACTGGATAACACGGTTCCAGCTGACTACAATCAAAAGAGTTATGGTCAGATCACAGCCGGTGCACAAACAACGGCAAAAGAACAACTGTCTGCCGCCAAGAATTTGTGGGGCAGGATTGCTAATGGCGAAAATGGCCTGGCAGATAAGTTTTCCCAAAAAATGAATGACCTGTCAGAGACAGGTGCTGGTTTGAATGCGCCATCTCTGTCGAAATTATTGCGTGAACTGAATGGGATAGCCCGCAGTGTGTCGCATTCGCCTGAAGCCAGCAAACTGGGCCTGGAATTGGCAACCAGTCTGCTATTTGTCGAACACGCTGTGGATAATGTGGCACGTCTGCCAGCTCATTTTGCCGAGCGTGCTGAAGAAATCACCAAGCGCCTGCTGGCGGTGGTATCTGGCCAGGTACCACAGGCCCAATCCAGCTGGATGGGTGAAATTTCGCGTGAAGCACAGCAACGCCAAACCATGGGGGTGCTGGTGGCAGAGATGCAATCAAGCTTGCGCCACATAGAAAAAATTCTGGACGAGTATTTCCGGGCACCCGACAATAAAGAAGCACTGAAACCGATTGATGGCGTGTTACATCAGATAGGTGGTGCACTTGCCATCCTGGATCAGGATGATGCCATGGCCGCTGTAGAGCATACACGCCAGTTGATTGCGCAGTTTGCCAATCAGGAAGACGGCGATGCGACTGCGCAAGGTGACGCCCAGGTTGCAGCGCATCAAAATGTCGCGCAAAACATAGGCGCGCTGTCATTCTTCATCGAGACCTTGCAGTCACAACCGGATACAGTCAAGAAAAAATTCAGCTTCGACCACGAAGCTGGCGTATTCCGCTCCAACTTGCTGGAAGCACAGGCAGCCAAGGAATTGTTACCTAGTGCTGATATTCATCTGCCAGAGGAAGAGCACGCACATGATGCTACAACTGCTGCACATGGTACGGAACAGCTTCACTCTCAAGAAACTCCCCATGTGGATCATGTCGCAGAAGAAAGCAACGCTGCAGAAGCCTTGCCGGATCTTGTTGCTACCACCATACAGGCAGCACCTGCACCGGTAGTCGCAGAAGTAGTTGAGGAAAAAACAGCGGCTGATGAGGCAATTGATGCCGAACTGCTTGAAATCTTCCTCATGGAGGCAGATGAAGTGCTAGCCTTTGTCCAGAGCACTCTGCCTATGTCCAGAAAGGATCCGGACAACCAGGAATATCTGACCAGTTTGCGCCGCTCTTTCCATACACTCAAGGGCAGTGGTCGCATGGTCGGCCTGAATGTGTTTGGTGAAACTGCCTGGAGCATAGAACAGGTCATGAATCTCTGGTTATCAGAGTCTCGTGACGGCAATGAAAATTTATACTCTCTGCTTGAACATACTTCAAACGAGATGTTGGTGTGGGTTGACGAGCTGAAACAAAGTGGCACATCGCCTCGTACAGGTGCCCGTATTGTCGCTGCAGCTGAACGCGTCAAAGCTGGTCTGGATTATGTCGATGAGCCAGAAACAGAAGTTCAAACAGTGGCTGCGGTTACCGCACCGGTAGCTGAAGTGCCAGTGTTGGAAATTGCAGTTGAAGAACCAATTGTTGTCGAAGCATTGGCGCTTCCGGTTGTGGAAGAATTGCCAGCAGTGGCAGAAGAGGCCGTAATCGCTGCACCGCTTGAATTGGCCGCTTTCGATGATTTACCGCTTGCAGATCTGGATGTGCCAGTCAGCGCGACTGTGGCAGCAGAAATCCCTGCACTTGATGAGCCAGTCGAAGCAGTCCATATTCCTGAGCTGCATGTAGAAACAAGCTTGCAGGATGCTACTGTTGAAGACACAGCAGGAGACGCGGCGGTACATGATGAAGCCTTGACGCAGGAAGAAGAATTACTGGCATTGCCAGTTGCAGAAACGCTGACGCTCGATGCACTGCCAGTAGAAGAGGTGACCGATGTCACTGTGCTTGAATCACTGGTGGCGGAAGACATCCCCGGTGAGGCCGAGAAACTGGCGGCTGTTACCACAGAAGAAATTACCGCGCTGGCTGATATTGCACCTGCCGTCGTTGAGCCTGAACTGCCTGTCCAGCAAACACCGGTGGAAGTCGCTACAGCACAAATCATAGAATTCCCTGATTTGTCTGCTCCGATATCCGATGTTGATGACAACGTTAAACGTATTGGTGACATCGAAATCAGTTTACCGCTGTACTCTATTTACATGGCGGAAACCGACGAAATAGTGCGTTTCCTCGTGCAGGATTTTGCGGAGTGGCGACACGAGCCACATCGCCATGTTTCTACTCATGCGGTCCACGCCAGTCACTCGCTGGCCGGTAGTTCTGCTACGGTAGGATTGAAGCCATTGCAAGAATTGGCGCATAGTCTGGAATTTGTATTGCAACGCCTGGAACGTCATCCGGTCACCCTGTCCGACAATGAATATGATGTGCTCGATCATTCGCTGGAATCGGCCAAACGCATGTTGCAGAAATTTGCCTTGTCCGAAATGGCCGCGTCTGCACCGGACGATATCCGTGAACTTGAACGACTATTGCAGGCTGTCATAGAGCGTTCGGATGCCGGTGTTGATGAAGAATACCTGACTTCGACCAATGAAAAATTGGATCTGGATATCCTGTCTCATGCGGAAGAAGTGACACCACTGGAAGAAGTCACTGAAGAATTGGTTGCCGCAGCACTGCCAGAAGAACCAGAGATGGCAGAGGCATTGCCTGTTCTGGATGAACCTGCGTTGGCGTTGCCAGAAGAACTGGTTCTTGCAGTACCGGTAATTGAACCTGAAGCCGTGGTGCCGGATCTGGTATCTGCTGACGTAGTAGAAGCCTTGCCTGAAGAAACTCATGCTGAAGCATTGATATTGCCTGAAGCGATTGACGTCGTCGAAGTGCCTGACATCCCTGTCCTGCACGACGAACCAGAATTGCCTGTGCATGCTGAAGTTGAACACGAAGCGCTTGTTGAAGAAGTCTTGCCAGAGCCTGAAGTTGCTGCCATCACCGCTGTTGAAGAGCCACAAGCAACGGCAATATCAGTTGCTCCGGTCGCTCCAATAGCACCTGTTGTGCCAGTAATACCTGCGATAGTCCAGCCAGTCGTGCCGGAACCTGTTGCTGTCAATGACTACGTGCCTGCAGTGGCAGATCAGGGCGTCCAGATCAAGGATGACCTGGATATGGACCTGTTACCGGTCTTCATAGAAGAAGGTAATGATCTTTTGCCTATGGTAGGGCAATTGCTGCGCTCGTGGCAGCAACAGCCAGACGACAGTGCCATTCCACAATCCATAGCCCGTCTGATGCATACCATCAAAGGTAGTGCAAGGATGGCTGGCGCGATGGGCCTGGGTCAACATATCCATGACATGGAATCGCGTATCGAGAGCCTGATGCATGGTGGTAGTGCCGTGCGTGCGTCCTTGCTGGACGACTTGATGGCTCGTCACGATCACAGCATGCACATGTTTGATCGCCTGATACATCCGGAAGCCTATGCGGCAGCGGCGCCAGTCGATGCTGCGCTGACCACTGCGCAAGAACTGGATCAGTTCCAGGATCAGTTGGCAGCCAACACTGTAGAGCAGCCTGTTGTTAAAAATGAGCTGGTCAATCTGACACCGGTCATGCCGGTCATGACGCGCTCTTTGCCATCGGCAGCCGTGGCACCAGCCGCCAATTCACCAGCGGCAGCTGGCGCACCTGTTACTTTGGTGCGTGTACGCGCCGATATCCTGGATCGCCTGGTCAACCAGGCCGGTGAGGTATCGATCTCGCGTTCACGTTTGGAAAATGAAGTCAGCACCCTGCGCTCATCTCTTAGCGAGTTGACGGAGAACGTCAATCGTCTGCGTGACCAGTTGCGTGAGGTGGAGATCCAGGCGGAAACCCAGATTACTTCACGCATGGCACACTCTGCCGACCGTGAATTTGATCCGCTGGAATTTGACCGCTTCACTCGCCTGCAAGAACTGACCCGCATGATGGCTGAAAGCGTCAGCGACGTGGCCACCGTGCAGACCAATCTTACCCGCACCATTGATGGCGCATCGAATGACCTGTTGGTACAGGCACGTTTGACGCGTGATTTGCAGCAGGATCTGATGCGTGTGCGTATGATTCCGTTCGCCAGTATTTCCGAACGCCTGTATCGCGTGACGCGCCAGACTTCCAAAGAAGTCGACAAGCGCGTGAATCTGGATATTCGCGGTGCGACGGTGGAAATGGATAGGGGCGTTCTGGAAAAAATGGCTGGTCCATTTGAACACTTGTTACGTAACGCCATTGTCCATGGTATCGAAACCCGCGAGCAGCGACGCAACCACGGCAAGGAAGAAACTGGCGAATTGCTGATTGAAATCCGTCAGGAAGGTAATGAGGTCGTGATCCGCTTCAGCGATGACGGCCAGGGCCTGAACTTGAAACGCATCCGTGAAAAAGCCCTGTCGGTTGGTTTGATCACGAATGACGACAATCCAGGTGAGTTGGAAACAGCCAACATGATTTTCGAGCCTGGTTTCTCGACAGCGACAGAAATTACAGAACTAGCTGGTCGTGGCGTCGGTATGGACGTTGTCCGTTCCGAAGCGGCATCGCTGGGCGGTCGTGTCGAAGTGACCACCAACGAAGGCAAGGGCGCAGAATTCACCATCCGCCTGCCTTTGACGCTGGCGGTAACGCAGGTTGTACTGCTGAGCTCCGGTGGCCGTACATTCGCCGTACCGTCGGTACTGGTTGAGCAGGTTCAGCAATTGAAATCGAACGCGCTTGCCAATGCCTATAACGAAGGTGCTGTCATGTGGCAAGGTCAGCGCGTGACTCTGTATTACCTGTCTTCCATGCTTGGACAGGATGATGCAACACCGATTACACAGCAATACACACCTTTACTGATCATGAAGAGTGGTGGTGAACGGATTGCCATCCACGTCGACGATATTATTGGTAACCGCGAGGTGGTTGTTAAAAACATCGGTCCGCAACTGGCCCGTATGACAGGTATTGCCGGTGCTACGGTACTGGGTTCTGGTGAAATTGTGTTGATTCTCAATCCGGTGCCATTGGCACACAGGATGGAACACGAGCATGCCCGCCTGCAACAACTGGGTACGGAAGCTACGCCAGATATGGGCGCTGTGGCTAACTTGCATACCGCCACTGAAGTGATGGAGACCAAGTCTGAACCTGTACAGGGTCTGCGTACTCAGCATACTGTCATGGTGGTCGATGATTCCCTGACGGTGCGTCGCGTGACCCAGCGTTTGTTGACACGTGAAGGTTATCAGGTCATCCTGGCGAAAGACGGTATCGATGCGCTGGAACAATTGCAATCAGTCACACCAGACGTCATGCTGGTAGACATTGAAATGCCGCGTATGGATGGTTTCGATCTGACACGTAACGTACGCAGCGATTCACGTACCAGCCATATTCCTATCATCATGATTACCTCGCGTACTGCGGATAAGCATCGTAATTATGCGAAAGAACTCGGTGTGAATGAGTACTTTGGTAAGCCATATCGTGAAGACGATTTGTTGGGGGCGATTATGGGGTTTGTGGGTAAGGATGCGGCGGTGATTGTGTAAGTGGGCTGCAGGCTTATGTACTAAAAAAGCAGAGAGCAATCTCTGCTTTTTTGTTTTTGTCTTGCATTCGTCTTCGCTTGTGTTTGTGTTTTTTAGCTTTTAGTTTTTAACTTCTGGCTTTTATGCGGCAGGCAATGCGCATAGATTGAATTGCCGTAAACTTGGTAACGTCGCTCCAGCGTAGGCTGGAGGCTACCGGGCTGGCGCTCCAGCGGCGTTCGCGGCATACCGTTTCGTTAATTAAAACGATTGCCCTTCGTGGACCCAAGCCGGGTCTCGGCCCGGTGGCCGAGATACTTTCTTTTGCGTCGCCAAAAGCAAGTATCCAAAGAAAAGGCGACCGCAGACTTGCCCTTCGGGTGCTTACGCTACGCTTCAGCACAATTTGTGCATCACAAAAAATGGGAAAGCTTCGAAACTCGCCTACGGCTCAAACACGAAGCTTTCTGATCCATTTTCTGCGACGCACAAATTGCTATGTCCCAAGCGGATTGAAGTCAAAAGCAACTTCAAAACCAACAGCAACCCCAAGGTCAAAACCAACAACTGCAAATTGCTACAGGTATAGGTTGGACACCTCTCTAGTTTTTACTCACTCTCTTCATGCGTAGCCACCTTCTTCACCACAGCATACCGCGTCAAAGTCTGCTTGCGCGCTACATCGTGTTCGATGATGGGATAGGGATAATCCTTACCCAGTTTGATGCCAGCTTGCTCCAGCAATAGCGGTGCGGCTTTCCACGGCGCATGGATGCTGCGTTTATCCAGCTTGGACAGTTGTGGCAGATAGCGCTTGATGAACTTGCCTTCGGCGTCGAATTTTTCTGACTGGGTGATGGGATTGAAAATGCGGAAATAAGGTTGGGCGTCGCAGCCGGAGGAGGATGCCCATTGCCAGCCGCCGTTGTTGGCGGACAGGTCGAAGTCGTTCAGGTGGGTGGCGAAATAGGCTTCACCCCGACGCCAGTCTATACCCAGGTCTTTGATCAGGAAGCAGGCAGTAACCATGCGCAGGCGGTTGTGCATGTAACCGGTCTGGTTGAGTTGCAGCATGGCTGCATCGACCAGCGGGTAGCCGGTGCGACCTTCGCACCATGCGCTGAAATGGGCGTCGGCCTGGGGGCCGGTTTCCCATTGTATGGCATCGTAATCGGGTTTGAAGGAGCGCTGGGCTACATGAGGATGGTGGTGCAGGATCATGAAATAAAAATCACGCCATATCAGTTCAGATAACCAGATCTCGGCACCGCGATTGGTGGCAATGCGCATTTGCCGTATGGCTTCCTGCACGAGATGTCGGATGGATATGGTGCCGAAACGCAAATGTACTGACAGGTAAGACGGCCCCTTGACGGCAGGGAAGTCGCGCGACTGGTCGTACAGCTTCATGCGCCCCAGAAAATCATCCAGCAAATGGCTGGCACCTGTCATGCCGGCGGCAACCGGCATGCGCCTGTCAGCGGCGGCAGGAAAACCTAGTTCTTCCAGACTAGGTATGTCGCTTGCCGCTGGCCGGGCCAGCTTGTGGGCATATTTTTCAATGGGGTAAGCACGTGAATAAAAATCGCGGGTATCGGCATGAAACTTTTTCAACCAGGCATTTTTATACGGCGTAAATACCGAAAACGGTGTACCAGCCTGTGACAAGATTTCTTCTTTTTCAAAGATAACCTGATCTTTGTAGCTGAAGAAGGCACAGTTGCTGACTGACAAACTTTGCTGGACGGTGGTATCGCGCAATTTCGCCTGTGGTTCATAGTCATGGTTGACAAACACGGCGTCCACATTCAGTTCACGTACAAGTCGTGGTACTTCTTCCACTGCGTCGGCATAGCGCACGATCAACCCGCCACCCATCTGTTCCAGCGACGTTGCCAGTTCACTTAGACTTTCATGGATGAAGGCGACTCGCCTGTCATTGTCAGGTAAATCATTTAATATTTTTCTGTCGAAAATGAAAGCACAGAAGACACTTTCACTTTGCCGCAAGGCATGATGCAGCGCTGCATGGTCAACATTGCGCAAATCCCGTCTGAACCAGACCAGAGAACGTTGAAAATGCAGTTTATTTTCTTGCATGAGGGAAATTGAATGACTAAATGTCAAAAACAGGCACTGTGACTAAAACGCTATGCCGGACCATAGCACACATCGAAAAAGCACGCTAAAAATGCTAAAATGCGGATATGGCGAAGCAAACAAAATCCTTACATATCAATCTGCACGATGAGGCAACGCAGTCTGCATCACTGACTGCCAAACACAAGTTCAAAGTGAAAACTGAAGACGATGCCAATTTGGAACTGAATCTGACAAATCATTTCCTGATAGCAATGCCATCCATGCTCGACCCCATTTTTGGCGGCACGGTCATTTACCTGTGCGAGCATAGCGCACGCGGGGCCATGGGTATGGTCATCAATCGTCCTACCGATTTGACAGTGGCAGGTCTGTTTGACCGTATAGACCTGAAACTGGAAATCATCCCCAATTCCCACCCTATAGGTAAAAGCCCGGTCATGTTTGGTGGCCCGGTGCAGGATGATCGCGGTTTCGTGCTGCATACGCCACCTGGCAAGTATTCATCGTCCCTCAAGGTAACCGATGACGTCGCCTTTACCACTTCAAGAGATGTGCTGGAAGCCGTGGCTGCTGGTGACGGACCGGAGCAGGTACTCATCAGTGTCGGTTATGCTGGCTGGGGTGCTGGTCAGCTGGAGCAGGAAATCCTGGCGAACGGCTGGCTGACTGTGGCTGCTGATACTAGCATCATGTTTAATCTGCCAATGGAAGAGCGCTTTGCCGCTGCCATCAAATTGCTGGGCATCGACCCCATGATGCTTGCGGCTGACGCGGGGCACGCCTGATGGCTGCGAGTGACGGTACCGTCCTTGCATTTGACTTTGGTTTGAAACGCATAGGCGTTGCCGTTGGAAATACTTTTCTGCGCCAGGCAGAAGCCTTGAGCATTATTCACGCTCCCACCAATGACGGCAAATTTGCCGAAATCAGTCGCCTGATAGAGCAATGGCAACCTGTGCTCTGTGTGGTCGGCCTGCCCATGCATCCTGATGGGGCAGACAATGAAATGACACAGCGCTGCAAGCGTTTTGCCAATCAGATCAATGGCCGCTTCAATGTGCCCGCCGTACTGGTGGATGAACGTTATTCTTCCGCCGTACTGGATGCACGGCGCGGTGAATTTATCGACGATGATGCGGCTGCCCTTATCCTGCAACAATATTTTGACGAAACGCCATGACTTCTCCACACCTCAGCCTGGATGCAGAAGCACTGTACCAGCAACTCCTGAATCAGATACGACCCCATGCCGCAATACAGAACCATCTTGCCATTGTCGGTATTTATTCTGGCGGTGCCTGGATCGCTGAACGCCTGGTAACTGACCTGGGTTTGAAAAACAAGGCTGGCTTCATCGACGTATCTTTTTATCGCGATGATTATGCGGCCAAGGGCCTGCATGCTGAAGTCAAACCAACGCATATTCCCTTTGATGTGAATGGTGCCCACATCATCCTGGTAGATGACGTGCTGTACACCGGTCGCACTACCCGTGCCGCGATCAATGAATTATTTGATTATGGCCGTCCGGCCCGCATCATGCTGGCAACCCTGGTCGATCGCGGTGGCCGCGAATTGCCGGTTGCTGCCGATTTTGTTGCCTACGCTGCCCCATTTGAACCCGCCGTCTCTGTCAATCTGCAACGTGCAGACGATGGCACACTCAGCATCTCTATTGACCATGCATAATCCCCAGCTCAATAAACACGGCGAACTCCAGCATTTGCTGACCATAGATGGCTTGCCGAAAGCCATCGTCAACCATATCCTGGATACCGCCTCCTCCTTCGTCAGTGTCAGCGACAGGGAAGTCAAGAAAGTGCCGCTGATGCGCGGCAAAAGCGTGTTCAATCTGTTCTTTGAAAATTCCACGCGCACCCGCACCACATTTGAAATTGCTTCCAAGCGTTTGTCTGCCGATGTCATCAATCTCAATATCGCTGCTTCCAGCACCAGCAAGGGTGAATCCCTGCTGGATACCATAGACAACCTGGCGGCCATGCATGCTGACATGTTTGTGGTACGCCATGCGACTTCCGGCGCACCTTTCCTGATCGCCAAGCATTTGAATGACACCAAACAGCATCATGTTCATGTAGTGAATGCCGGTGATGGCCGTCATGCTCACCCTACGCAGGGTTTGCTGGACATGTACACCATACGCCATTACAAAAAAGACTTCACCAATCTGACAGTAGCGATCGTCGGCGATGTCTTGCACAGCCGCGTGGCCCGTTCCGACATTCATGCCCTGACTACCCTCGGCGTACCGGAAGTGCGCGTCATTGGCCCACGCACTCTGTTGCCTGGTGGCCTGGAGCAAATGGGTGTGCGCGTGTTCAACAACATGAACGAAGGCTTGAAAGGCGTTGACGTGATCATCATGCTGCGTCTGCAAAATGAACGGATGAGCGGTGCCTTGTTACCGTCAGCACAGGAATATTTCAAAAGCTATGGCCTGACTCCAGAACGTCTGGCACTGGCCAAGCCTGATGCCATCGTCATGCATCCGGGACCCATGAACCGTGGCGTGGAAATTGATTCTGCTGTGGCCGATGGGCCGCAAGCGGTTATCCTGCCGCAAGTGACTTTTGGTATTGCCGTGCGCATGGCTGTCATGAGCATCGTGGCTGGTAACAGCGGCGGGGTATGAGGGAACTATGAAAATACATATCAAGAATGGCCGCGTGATTGACCCGGCAAGTGAAACAGATGCAGTACAAGACGTATATATCGCCGCTGGCAAGGTCGTGGCCATCGGTCAGGCACCGGCTGATTTTGTCGCCAATAAAACCGTCGATGCGACTGGTCTGGTGGTGGCCCCTGGTCTGGTTGATCTGAGTGCCCGTTTGCGCGAGCCAGGTTTTGAATACAAGGCCACACTGGAATCCGAATTGCAGGCCGCCATGCGTGGTGGCGTCACCAGCCTGGTCTGCCCGCCGGATACCGACCCGGTACTGGATGAATCCGGCCTGGTGGAAATGTTGAAGCAAAGAGCTCGCATGCAAAACAAGGCGCATGTATATCCGCTCGGTGCACTGACAGTCGGCTTGAAGGGCGAAGCTCTGACAGAGATGGCAGAGTTGACAGAGGCTGGTTGCATCGGTTTTTCACAGGCAGAAGAAACCATTGCCAATACCAATACGCTGCAAAGAGCGCTGGAATACGCCAGTACTTTTGGTTTTACAGTCTGGCTGCGTCCGCAAGATGCATACATAGGCAAGGGTGGCGTGGCGCACAGCGGCCCATTGGCTTCACGACTGGGTTTGTCCGGCGTGCCTGTCATGGCAGAAACCATTGCCTTGCACACCCTGTTTGAACTCATGCGTGCTACCAATGCCAAGGTGCATCTGTGCCGCATCTCTTCGGCTGCCGGTCTCGATCTGATACGCAAGGCCAAGAAAGAAGGCTTGTCTCTGACCTGTGACGTGGGTGCCCATCATGTACACCTGACCGATGCAGATATCGGCTTCTTCGATTCAAATGCGCGCCTGACTCCACCTTTACGCAGTCAGCGTGACCGTGATGCGATCAGTGCTGCATTGAAGGATGGTACGATTGATGCTATTTGTTCTGATCACACACCAGTCGATGATGATGAAAAATTACTGCCCTTCGCCGAAGCTTCTCCAGGTGCAACAGGTCTGGAATTACTGTTGTCGCTGGCACTGAAATGGGCAGAAGACAGCCGTGGTGAAGTCAACCTGATGCTGGCCTTGTCCAAAATCAGCCAGCATGCAGCCAGGGTCGCAGGTGTGCCTGCAGGACAAATTGCGGTCGGGCAAGCAGCCGATATCTGCATCTTTGATCCGGCCACGCGCTGGAAGGTGGAAGCAAAAGCCCTTGCCAGCCAGGGCAAGCATACACCTTTCCTTGGTTATGAATTGCCGGGTGTGGTGAAGGCAACCATCGTGTCGGGGCATGTGGCGTTAGATACCTTGCACTAAATAATGCTCATTGAGCAGGCGGTTTTCTAGGGATGCAGATTTAACTGCATCATTTGGGTAATAAGATAACTTACTGGGAGTATGGTTCACCGTACTCCCGTTTGTTTTATTGCGATGTTAAATTTTATTGTTACTCTACGTGAGTATTTTTGTGAGTCAGTATGATCGTTTGGCATTTTTTCCGGGTATTCATTCATCTCATCGCGGGTCTGCTGACCTGCGCAGTGGTCTTTCCGTTTGCCCAAGATGCCAGGCGTGATTATCTGGTGCGTCGCTGGTCGGTCAAGTTGCTGGCCATCTGTACTGTGGATGTTGCTTTCAAAGATAAAAGCAAAGGGGCTGTGAATGCGTCTGCGATGATCGTTTCCAATCATATTTCCTGGCTGGATATTTTCGTTATCAATACGCTGCACCCTTGCCATTTTGTTGCCAAGTCAGATATCCGTAATTGGCCTTTGCTGGGTTGGTTATGTGAGAAGGCAGGTACCATCTTCCTGGTGCGTGGCAGACAGCGCGATGTGCGTCGTATATATGAAGGTCTGGTACACCAGATAGAAGCGGGCAAGCGCATTGCATTCTTCCCCGAAGGTACAACAGCATCGCAAGGGAATGTGCTGTCGTTTCATGCCAATCTGTTTGAAGCAGCGATAGAAGCACGCGTACCGGTGCAGCCATTCGTGATTCGCTATCTGGATGCACAAGGTCAGTTCCATGCCGCGGCTGATTTTATTGGCGACATGACTTTTGCAGAGAGTATGCGCATCATCTTGCTGGCACCGCGCATGACGGCAGAACTAGTGCGCTTGCCTGCCATTCCTACCGAAGGCGCACACCGGCGCGATGTTGCCAAGCTGGCGCGCGCGGCTGTGATGCAGGAATTGGGTGTGACTGAAGATTAACCTGGTTTTTGTTGTTGCGGGCAATCTATCTGTACCAGGTCGCGGTCTTCCAGCGCAACGGCAGTCAATTTGCCACCCCATACGCAACCTGTATCCAGGCTGATCAGATTGGGGCGCAATACCAGGCCCAGTGTGGACCAATGACCGAAAACCACGGTACTTTCTTCCGTTGCTCTGGGCAAGTCAAACCATGGAGAAAATCCTTCCGGTGCAGCACCCGCGCCATCCTTGGTGGCAAAATCCATCTTGCCGTCATTGCTGCAAAAACGCATGCGTGTCAGCGCATTGATAATGCAGCGGTAACGTGCATGGCCCTGTAAATCATCTTGCCAATGGTCTGGCGTGTTGCCATACATATTTTGCATCAGGTCCAGCCAGTCAGGTGCCCGCAAGCGGTTCTCCACTTCTTTGGCCAAGCTAAGCACTTGCGTTGCCGACCATTGCGGAAAGACGCCCGCATGCACCAGCAAATGCTGGTTCTTGAAAATTGCCAAAGGGCGTTGCCGTAACCAGTGCAGCAATTCATCACGGTCTGGTGCTTGAAGGATATCGTCCAGAGTATCGCTGCGGTGGGCTGGACGTATACCATGGGCAACTGCCAGCAAATGCAGGTCGTGGTTACCCAATACGCTTTCCGCACGACCACATTGTTGCAGGTTGCGTATCAAGCGCAGGCTTGCCAGTGATTGTGGACCTCGGTTCACCAGATCGCCGGCGAACAGATAATAGGCGCGGGGTGAACGCGCCTCTATCTTATCCAGCAACGTTTGCAACTGTTCGGCACAGCCTTGTATGTCACCGATGAAATAGGTTTTGCTCATTGCTCTTTAGTGATCCGCGCCCAGTCGTTTCGATTCGGAACGGCTGATCAGGGCTTGCTGTTTTTGTTGTTCACGCACGCTGGCAGTGATCATGGTTGGCCAGCCAATCAGGTGTTGTTCTGCGATCTCTGCCAGTCCGCGCATCCACGCGGGAGATTCGTTCAGGCAGGGGATGTAGTTGAATTCCTTACCGCCAGCACGCAAGAATTCGGTCTTCACTTCCATGGCGATTTCTTCCAGGGTTTCCAGGCAGTCGGCGATGAAGCCGGGGCAGATGACATCGATACGTTTGATACCGTCTTTTGCCAGTTTCTGTACCGTCGGTGCCGTATAGGGTTGCAGCCACTCGGCACGACCCAGGCGTGACTGGAAGGTGACGATGTAATCATCCTTGCCCAGCCCCAGTTTTTCAGCCAGCAGGCGCGCAGTTTTATAGCATTCGCAATGATAGGCATCGCCTCGCATTAAAAAAGCTTTCGGCAAGCCATGAAAACTCATGACCAGTTTCTCTGGCCGGCCATGACTTTGCCAGTGATCCAAGACAGATACCTTCAATGCTTGAATATAGCCATCATGATCATGATAGTTCTTGATGAAGCGCAGTTCAGGCATATTCCTGACCTGTTGGTAATGCTGGACGACGGCATCAAAATTGGATGCCGTCGTCGTACCGGAATATTGCGGATAGGCTGGCAAAATCAATATGCGTTCACAACCATCTTTCTTGAGTTTCTGCAAAACATCAGGGATGGATGGTGAGCCATAGCGCATGGCATAGGCAACCTGAACTTCATGTCCGCGCTCACCAAGGTAACCCTTCAGCAGGCTGGCCTGCTTTTCAGTATGTATCTTCAGTGGCGAACCGTCTTTGGTCCAGATGGAGGCATATTTTTTTGCAGACTGACCGGAACGAAACGGCAGGATGATGCCATGCAAGATCAGCCACCAGATCGGGCGTGGCACTTCAACCACGCGCCGGTCCCATAAAAATTGTTTGAGGTAAGGGCGCACTGCCGATGCCGTAGGGGCATCCGGTGTGCCAAGGTTGATCAGTACGACGGCGGTTTTGCCTGTTCTGCCGTGGGAGTATTCAGGTTCTTTGAGGAAGCGCATGATGTTTTATATTCTTAAGATGCCAGTAATTCTCTGGCGTGTTTGCGCGTAGTTGCTGTGATTTCTATGCCGCCCAGCATGCGGGCAATTTCTTCGACACGTTGTTTGCTGTCGAGTGCTTCAATCTGTGATGTAGTCTTGCCTTTGTGGCTGGCCTTGCTGACCTGAAAGTGCTGATTGGCCTGGCTGGCGACTTGTGGCAAATGGGTGACACACAAAACTTGCCGGTCTTGCCCCAGTCGTTTCAGCAAACGCCCGACTACTTCGGCCACACCACCACCGATGCCGCTATCGACTTCGTCGAAGATGAGGGTGGGGGTAGCAGTTGCACCGGAAGTGATGACAGAGATGGCCAATGAGATACGGGCCAGCTCACCTCCGGATGCCACTTTGGCCAGTGGCCGCGGCTGGACACCGGCATGGCCAGCCACCAGGAATTCAATTTGTTCCAGCCCATAAGCCGCAGGTTCGGAAGCATGCAGGGCGATGGAAAAACTGCCACCACCCATACTCAGGTCTTGCATGGCGGCTGTGACTGCTGCACCCAGTTCCTTTGCCACCTTGGTGCGTGCCTTGCTGAGTTTTTGTGCTACCTGCAGATAGCTTAAGCGGGCTTTTTCTTCCTGTGCTTTCAGGGCATCCATATCGCTGGCATTGGATAGCTGCTGCAGCTGTGCCGATAAAATGGCAAATTCTTCATGCAGCTTTTCTGGCGCGACATGAAAACGACGGGCCGTCGTATGAATTGCTTCGACACGGCTTTCGACCTGGCGCAGACGTGCCGGATCAAGTTCTGTGCGGCTCAGATAATCGTTCAGCGCATAGGTGGTTTCCTGCAGGTTGATGCAGGCAGAATCCAGTGCTTCAATGACTGGCTTTAAGGCTGCGTCATAGTCCAGCAGTTTTTGCAGCTTGTGCTGAACCGCCGTCAACTGTGACAGCACAGCATGATCAGATTCGGAAATCAGGGCGGCAGCTTCCTGTGCTCCTTCCAGCAAGCTGGCAGCATGGGCCAGGCGACTATGTTCCTGGCTGATGTCTTCCCACTCGCCAGGCTTGATCTGCAATTTGTCGAGTTCACCGACTTGCCATTCCAGTCTCTCACGTTCTTGCAAGACATTCTTGGCATTGGTTTCAAATTCTTCGCGCTGCTTGCTCAGATTGCGCCAGGCCCTGTAGCGCAGGCCGACTTCGCGTACCTGTTCTTCCAGCCCGCCCTGCATGTCCAGCAGGGACCGTTGGGCCTCGGTTTTTAACAAGGACTGATGGGCATGCTGGCCATGGATATCCACCAGTAAATCACCGATCTCGCGTAACTGACTGGCGGTGGCGGTGATGCCGTTGATCCAGGCTTTTGAGCGTCCGGCATTATCTATCGTGCGGCGCAGTATCAGTTGCTGGTCAGGGTCGCTGAAGTCATTGGCTTCCAGCCAGTCGGTGAGGTTGGCATTGATGGCAAATTCAGCACTGACATCCGCTTTGGCGGCTGATTCGCGCACCATGCTGGCATCCCCACGGCCACCCAGTGCCAGGGTCAGCGCATCAATCAGGATGGATTTACCGGCCCCAGTTTCACCGGTCAGTACGCTGAAACCGGATGAAAATTCGAGTTCCAGCGTATCGACAATGACAAAATCACGAATGGCAAGCGTGCGCAGCATAATGAACAGACGGTAATAGGGTGAAATGGAGGTGGATATGATGTCTCTGGTACAGCAGCCAACTGGGCTAGCCGCTATTTTAGCAATACACTTTATGTGCGTGTTTCAGTTAAGTGCCCCTTCGACCGAGGGATATTCATTCCAGTGCAGTTTTTCGCGCAGGGTATTGTAATAATTCCAGCCCTGAGGATGCAGGAAAGTTACCGTATGGGCAGAGCGGTTAACGATTATCCTGTCCTGATGTATGAGACTGGCAAAATTTTGCATGTCAAAGTTCAGGCTGATGTCGCGTCCGGCTACGATCTCAATCACGATTTCACTACTGTCCGGCAAGACTATCGGTCGGTTGGACAAGGCATGTGGCGCAATCGGCACCATGGCGATACCCGACAGGCTTGGATGCAGCAGCGGACCGCCTGCGGACAGGGCATAGGCGGTGGAGCCAGTTGGGGTTGAAACAATCAGACCATCAGAACGCTGGTTATACATGAAATGGCCATCGACTTCCACACGCAATTCCACCATCCCGGAACCAGCGCCGCGTGACACCACGATATCATTGAAGGCAACACCGCTGAAAATTTGGTCACCATCGCGTACCACGATGGCCTGAAGCAGGCTGCGGCGCTCCGACACATATTTGCCATCCAGCATGTCCGTAATGGCCGGTATCATGCGATCCAGGGCGATGTCGGTGATGAAACCCAGTCGGCCCTGATTGACGCCTATCAGTGGTACGTTATAGGGTGCCAGTTGGCGCGCTATGCCCAGCATGGTACCGTCACCACCGATGACGATGGCGGCATCAGCAGATTTGCCGATTTCAGGAACTGCCATGGTCGTAAACTGCGCGAGTTGCGGGTATTGTGCGGTTTCTGCTTCGATAACTACGTGGTGTCCTGCGTGTTCCAGGAAATTTGCCAGTTCGGTCATGGAATCCGCGATACCGGCAGCATTATATTTTCCAACAAGTGCAATGGTTTTGGCCTGGACAGTCATAAACAAGGTGGAGGTGACATGATGCCTCAGATTAGACCATAATTAAGCCAGGAATGAATGAATTGAGTGCACTTTATGACATTAAAAGCAGTTTTGCTGGATCTGGACGATACCTTGTGGCCTGTTGTGCCGGTGATACGCCATGCTGAAGCGGCATTGCAGCAATGGATGCATGAACATGTACCTGTAGTTGCTCAAAATTACAGTGTGGAAAAATTGCGTGAACGCCGGAACGCCCTGGTGTCTGCCGATCCGCGGTTTCAATATGACTTGTGGGCGTTGCGCCATACCCTGTTAAGCGAAGTATTTCAGGAACATGGTGTGGCCGTGGAAAAAGCCGATCAAGCCATGGCGGTATTTGCGTATGCCAGGAACCAGGTGGATTTATATGAAGATGTCAGGTCTGGCCTGCAGGCTTTGGAAAAAAAGATCGTACTGGGTACTGTCTCGAATGGCTTCGCGGATTTGTCGGCCATTGGTATTGCCAGCCATTTCAAGGTATCAATAGCGGCCTATCGTTTTGGATGTGCCAAGCCTGACCCGCGAATTTTCCTGGCGGCTTGCGATGCGCTGGAATTGGCACCGGCTGAAGTATTGTATGTGGGTGATGATTTGTTGCTGGATGTGCAAGGCGCGCAACAAGCTGGCCTGAAAGGTGGCTGGATGAATCGCAAGGGTTTGAAAATTGAGGATGAGCGCCATATTCATATCAGGCCAGATGCAGAATTTGCCAGCCTGCATGAGTTGGCGCAGTGGATATAAAACTTTCTATGTTCATTGCTGGCATGAACGCATAAAATGAAACTATGCAACTCGATATTCGCGCACAAACCTTATTAAAAGCCCTGGTCGAACGGTATATCGCCGATGGCCAGCCTGTGGGTTCCCGCGCCCTGTCAAAAATTTCCGGCCTGGAATTGTCGCCAGCGACCATACGCAATGTCATGGCTGACCTGGAAGAGATGGGTTTTGTTGCTAGTCCGCACACTTCGGCAGGGCGTATACCCACGCCACGTGGGTATAGAGTGTTTGTGGATAAATTACTTACAGTGCAAGAAATCAATGAAGTCGGCCTGGAGTCACGCTTGCAGGCTGGTATGTTGTCGCAACCGCCACAAAAGCTGATCGCCAATGCAGCACAGATTTTGTCTTCGCTATCGCAATTTGCTGGCGTAGTGATGACGCCGCGTACCGAATCCATCTTCCAACAAGTGGAATTTTTGCGACTGTCGGAAAAACGTATCTTGCTGGTCGTGGTGTCGCCTACTGGCGACGTACACAACAGGCTGTTGCTGACTGACGTGGACTATAACCAGGGGCAACTGGTGCATGCTGCCAATTACCTGAACCAGAATTTTGGCGGTTTGAGTTTTGCTGATGCGCGTACCCGTATCAACAGCGAATTGCGGCAACTGCAAAATGACATGACCAGACTGATGCAGGCAGCAGTGGAAGCTGGCAGTAACGCCATGGATGAGCAAAATGAAGAGGTTGTCATTTCAGGCGAGCGCAATTTATTGAATGTGCAGGATCTGTCATCCAACATGGGTTCCTTGCGCAAGTTGTTTGATATGTTCGAGCAAAAAAGCAGTCTGATGCAGTTACTGGATGTGTCCAGCAAGGCGACTGGCGTGCAGATCTTCATAGGCGGTGAATCGCAGCTCGTCCCCATGGAAGAAATGAGCATCGTGACCGCGCCCTATGAAGTTAACGGGAAGATAGTCGGTACACTGGGAGTGATAGGTCCGACGCGCATGGCTTATGAAAGAGTGATACCGATTGTTGATATCACTGCAAAATTATTGTCGAATGCATTAAGCCAATAAAAATTTGGCATTAGCTTCCCATCAAAAGCCACAGGCAAGGTTTTGTTAAATTCTGAGTCTTGCGGTATAGCAACATCACTCTGCTCTTGTTACCTTGTATGCCAGGGCCTATCCTTAGCTGATATTAAGCAGCAGCTTAAACTTTTAAGTAATCAATACGGATATGGACAAAAAAAACGTAACAATATTGCTGGTAGACGATAATGATGTCACCAGAGAGGTGCTGAGGGTGATTTTGCGCAGCGAGGGTTATAACGTTGTTGGCGAAGCAACTGATGGCAGCACGGGCCTGGAAATGGCGGTCAGGCTCAAGCCTCACCTCATCATGCTGGATGTGGTTATGCCCAAGATCAGTGGTATCGAGATTTTGCCTCGCCTGAAAGAACTGGTCCCCACGGCTTGTGTGCTGATGGTTACTGCGAATAAAGATCAGGAAACCATTTCAGAGGCTGTGAAAACCGGTATCCATGGCTATATTCTCAAACCTTTCAATGCTCAAAAAATAATTGACACAGTAGCCAGTGTGGTTGCCAAGATAGGCATGTAAGGACTGCTATGAGTGGCAGTTAAATCAGGCATGCAGATATGCCTGATGCGGTCTACTTTAATACAAAGCTGCAATAGTCAGCGTAAGCTTAGCCCTTGTGCTCGCAGTTGGGTTTGGTGCAGTTGCCGTATATGGCCAGTGCATGTTCGGCAATTTTAAAGCCACGCTCCAGGGCGACCTTGTGCTGGCGTTGTTCAATTTCTTCGTCAAAGAATTCTTCCACCCGTCCACAATCGAGGCAGACCAGATGGTCATGGTGTGAACCTTCATTCAACTCGAAAATTGCCTTGCCGGTCTCGAAATGATTGCGATTGAGCAGGCCTGCCTGTTCAAATTGCGTCAGAACCCGATACACCGTTGCCAAACCAACATCCATATTTTCATTCAGCAGGATCTTATATACGTCTTCTGCTGTCAAATGGCGAACCGGGCTGTTCTGGAAAATTTCCAGTATTTTCAGTCGTGGAAGGGTGGCTTTCAGGCCGCTGGCCTTCAGGTTGGGAGTGCTGTTTGTCATGTTTTCGATCAAAAATTTGCTATCTGCTTTATGATATCGGGTTTTAGGGCTTGTTGCTCAATAATGAGGTTACCTATGCGTTTGTTGTTTTCAGAGTCAAAACGGACCACACTGGGTCGTGCTGCGGGTCTGGCACTGATTGCCTGCCTGACTGCATGTTCATCAGCTTTACCTTTTTTGTCGACTGCAGACAAAACTTCGGTGTATGCCAGTCCAACCAATACTGGTGATACCAGTGGTGCACAGGTGGTTGCGCCTACCGGCTTTGCCAAGTTGCTTAGTTATATCTCGCCTTATCGCATCCCTATTCAGCAAGGTAACTTCGTATCACAAGAAATGGTTTCCCAATTAAAAGAAGGCATGACTCGTGAACAGGTTCGGTTTTTGCTGGGCACAGCTTTGTTGACCGACATGTTTCATGAAGACCGCTGGGATTACCCGTTTCGCCTGACCAAGGGCAATGGTGAACAAATCACCAGCCGGGTATCAGTGTATTTCAAAAATAACACTGTTGCCAAATTTGAAGGCGGTAACCTGCCTACTGAAAAAGATTATCTGGCCCGCATTACCGAATCCGCATTGGGCGTGAATCGCGTACAGTCAGTGATTGACACTGATGGCCCAGCCAAGAAAAAAGAGAAATAAAACACTATGACAGCTTTGAAAATTGCCGTAGCGGGTGCTTCTGGCCGTATGGGAAAAATGTTGGTTGAAGCGATCAGCAATGCTGATGATCTGGTGCTGGCCGGGGCGCTGGATGTGCCCGGTTCCCCTGCATTGGGTACGGATGCAGGTCTTAGTCTGGGCAAGCCGACAGGTGTGTCGATAGAGTCCGACCTGGCAAAAGCTTTGGCGGATGCCGACTATCTGATCGACTTCACCCGCCCCGAAGGTACACTCAAACATCTTGAATATTGTGCTGAACACGGTATCAAGATGATCATAGGCACAACCGGTTTTGACGAGGCGGGCAAGGCAGCGATTGCCGCTGCCGCGCAAAAGACTGCCATCATGTTTGCGCCGAATATGAGTGTGGGCGTGAATGTCACGATGAAATTGCTGGAAATGGCTGCCAAAAGTTTTTCGCACGGCTATGACATTGAAATTATCGAAGCACATCACCGTCATAAAGTGGATGCGCCGTCAGGCACAGCCCTGAAAATGGGTGAAGTGATCGCTGACGCACTGGGGCTTGACCTGAATGAAGTTGGCGTATTTTCCCGGGAAGGCGTCACTGGCGAACGTGATCCATCATCGATCGGTTTTGCCACTATCCGTGGTGGCGACATTGTTGGTGACCATACTGTCTTGTTTGCCGGTATTGGCGAGCGGGTTGAAATAACACATAAATCATCCAGCCGTGTCACTTATGCGCATGGTAGTTTGCGTGCGGCCCGTTTCCTGCAGGATAAACCTACAGGCCTGTTCGACATGTACGACGTATTGGGCTTGCGCTAAGTAAAGTGCTGACCCGGCCCTATGAATTCTGCGATTGCACATTATTGGGAACAGGCTGACTTGCTGGGACACATGGTCGGCTGGTTCTTGCTGGCCATGTCGGTACTCAGCTGGACCCTGATTTTATTAAAGGCATGGACTTTCTGGCGTATCCGCCAGGCAGCACCAGCCTTGCGGGTCTTTTGGCAGTCACCCAGCCTGGCCGATGCCATGGCGATGCTGCGCCAGGCCGACAGGGGGCACGTCTTTATTGCGCTGGCTGATGCGGCAGAGCAGGCGGACAGACGTGCTGGTACCTTATCTGAAAATACCGCATTTAGCGAAGTCCTCACCCGCAGCCTGCGCCAGCAATTGCAAGCACTGACTACCAGACTTGAAGCCGGGCTGACCATGCTGGCATCGATAGGGGCAACAGCCCCTTTTGTCGGCCTGCTGGGAACGGTGTGGGGTATTTATCATGCGTTGACGGCCATTTCTGCATCGGGTGCTGTGCAGATAGATCAACTGGCTGGCCCGGTTGGTGAAGCACTGATCATGACTGCGCTGGGATTGATCGTCGCGATACCGGCGGTGCTGGCATATAACGGTTTCAATCGTATCAACCGTATAACCCTGGCCGAGCTGGACGGTTTTGCCTTTGACTTACACGCGCACTGGTGCAAAGCCTGAGACTGACCCAGCATGTCATTCGGTAAATTCCAGCAATCTGATTCTGTTACCTCCCGTTCGCAGGAGGCTATGGCAGATATCAATGTCACACCCATGGTGGATGTGATGCTGGTACTACTGGTGATTTTCATCATTGCCGCCCCCTTCATGACGCATGCCATCAAACTGGATTTGCCACAGGCACAGTCTGCTGCCGTACCGGAACCGGCGAACGCTATCCATATTGCGTTTGATGCAGAAGGACGTTTGTACTGGGACAAGGATGTATTGTCCATGGCTGAACTGGAGCCCAGACTGGCTGCGCTGGCGCGTAACAGCAAGCAGACGGAAATACAATTGCGCGCCGACAAGGCTACCCGTTACGAAATCATTGCCCAGGTCATGGCTGCTGCCCAGGCGCAAGGCTTGAGCAGGATTTCTTTCGTTACCGACAAGAAAGCTGCCCGTTAAACCTGGCCCCCGACACAGGTAACGCGCATTATTCCTTCCAATAGCGCCATTATTCGGGTCTCACTCAGAGGCTTTGCTCAATAATACGGCTTAAGCAGTTATAATCTAAGGTTCTGAGTCATTTCTGCACCTACTTCTGCTTACGCCATGCAAGAAAAATATACGCCTTCCGACGTCGAACAATCGGCGCAATCCCATTGGAAAAAGATCGATGCCTATACGGCAGTAGAAAACAATCCACGTTTCCCTAAAGGTAAGTACTACGCTTGTTCCATGCTGCCTTACCCTTCCGGCAAGCTGCACATGGGCCACGTGCGCAATTACACGATCAATGACATGCTGGCACGCCAGCTGCGCATGAAGGGCTATAACGTCCTCATGCCCATGGGCTGGGATGCGTTTGGCTTGCCAGCAGAAAATGCGGCGATTGCCTATAAAAAATCGCCCGCAGAATGGACCTACGCCAACATCGAAGACATGAAGTCGCAGATGCAGCCTCTGGGCCTGGCATTTGACTGGACGCGTGAAGTCGCTACCTGCGACCCTGATTACTACCGCTGGAACCAGTGGCTGTTCCTGAAGATGCTGGAAAAAGGCGTTGCCTACAAAAAGACCCAGGTCGTCAACTGGGACCCTGTCGATCAAACCGTGCTGGCGAATGAGCAGGTGATTGATGGGCGTGGCTGGCGCTCTGGTGCCCTGGTCGAAAAACGCGAAATCCCAGGCTATTACTTTGGAATCACGCAATATGCAGATGAACTGTTGAACAGCATCGACGATCTGGATGGATGGCCTGAGCAAGTGCGTACCATGCAGCGTAACTGGATAGGCAAGAGCGAAGGCGTACGCTTTGCTTTTCCGCATCAGATCGCTGATGAAACTGGCACTTTGGTACAAGACGGCAAGCTGTATGTGTTTACTACCCGTCCTGACACCATTATGGGCGTTACTTTCTGCGCCGTGGCTGCAGAACACCCCATTGCCACGCTGGCAGCAAAGAATAATGCAGATCTGGCAGCATTCATCGAAGTCTGCAAGGCTGGTGGCACCACAGAAGCCGAAATGGCGACCAAGGAAAAAGAGGGCATGCCTACCGGCTTGTTCGTTACTCATCCCTTGACTGGTGAACAAGTCGAAGTCTGGGTTGGTAACTATGTCTTGATGACCTATGGCGATGGCGCTGTCATGGGCGTACCTGCGCATGATGAACGCGACTTTGCTTTCGCGAAAAAATACCATATCGCCATCAAGCAAGTGGTGGCAATTGAAGGCGAAAACTTCAGCACCGATGCATGGGCAGAATATTATGGTGACAAGCAACGCGGTGTCACCGTCAATTCCGGTAAATATGATGGTCTGAGCTTCAAGGCCACGGTGGATGCAGTGGCGAATGACCTGATAGCCAAAGGTCTGGGCGAGAAAAAAACCACCTGGCGTTTGCGCGACTGGGGTATTTCCCGCCAGCGTTATTGGGGTACACCTATCCCTATCATCCACTGCGCCAGTTGCGGTGACGTGCCTGTACCGTATAAAGATTTGCCGGTGGTATTGCCTACCGACTGCATCCCCGACGGTTCTGGCAACCCATTGAAACATCGTGAAGATTTTCTGAATGTGCCTTGCCCTAAATGCGGCAAACCTGCACACCGTGAAATTGACACCATGGATACCTTTGTTGATTCCAGCTGGTACTTCATGCGTTATACCTGCCCTGATGCAAGCACCATGGTCGATGAGCGCAATGATTACTGGATGGCGATGGACCAGTACATCGGCGGTGTCGAACATGCAGTCCTGCATTTGCTGTACGCACGTTTCTGGACCAAGGCCATGCGTGATCTGGGTCTGGTCAAGATTGATGAGCCTTTCAAGAACCTGTTCACGCAAGGTATGTTGCTCAACGAGTCTTACTATCGTGAAGATGAAAGCGGCAAGAAAATCTGGTTCTACCCGAATGAAATCGAAGTCCAGCATGATGACAAGGGGCGTCCCATAGCCGCCATGTTGAAATCGGATGGGCAGCCTGTACAAATGGGCGGCATCGAAAAGATGTCGAAGTCCAAAAACAATGTGGTTGAACCCAAAGACATTATTGAACAGTTCGGTGCCGATACCGCGCGCTTGTTCACCATGTTTGCCGGCCCTCCGGATCAAAGTGCGGCCTGGAGTAATAGCGGTGTAGAAGGTGCATCGCGTTACCTGCGTCGCCTGTGGGCATCAGCCCTGAAATTGTCTGGCACTATCGCTGCTGGTACTACAGCGCCAAGCGCTTATGCAAATGATGTCAAGGCACTGCGCCGTGAAGTGCATTTGACGCTGAAGCAGATTGATGCAGATTACGATCGTCTGCAATACAACACGGTTGTCTCTGGCGCGATGAAGTTGCTCAACACCATAGAATCCTTCAAGTCAGAAGCCGAAGGCAGTGCAGCAGCCTTGCGCGAAGCGTTCAGCATCTTGCTGCGTGGCCTGTATCCGGTGTGCCCGCATATCACTCACGTCTTGTGGCAGGAACTTGGTTTAGCTACTGATCTGGGTGAGATCATCGATGCACCATGGCCGCTGGTGGATGAGGCTGCATTGGTTCAGGATGAAATCGAGTTGATGGTCCAGGTCAATGGCAAATTGCGCGGCAGCATCAAGGTTGCCAAGGATGCAGACAAGGCAACCATCGAAGCGACCGCACTGGCGAATGAAAGCGTACAGAAATTCATGGAAGGTGCGGCCAAGAAAATCATTATCGTGCCTGGCAAGTTGGTGAATATTGTTGCCTAAAGTGTGACTAAAGCCTGACCCTGAACAATAGTCTGACAAGTAATAAAGGAAACCGCATGCAAGCAATGTATTTCAAGCGTCTGCAATGGCTGGTAGCCATCATCTCCGTGATGCTGCTATCCGCTTGTGGTTTTGCCTTGCGCGGGCCGGTGGCTTTGCCATTCAAGAATATTTACATAGGCATGCCGGAAAGCTCTGCCCTGGGTGGTGAATTGCGTCGCCAGATACGCGCCAACGGGCAAACGCAGATTATGTCCAGCGCCAAGGATGCGCAGGTCATACTTGAAGTGATGAGCGAAACCAGGGACAAGCAGATTCTGTCTCTGAACAGCCAGGGCCGTGTACGTGAGTACAATTTGATTTACAACTTCCGTTTCCGCCTGCGCAATAACGAAGGCAAGGAATATCTGGAGCCGGTAGACATTCAACTGAAACGCAATATCAGTTTCAATGAAACCCAGGTGTTGGCGAAAGAGGCGGAAGAAGTCTTGCTGTACCGTGACATGCAAAACGACCTGGTACAGCAGATCATGCGTCGTCTGGCCGTTGTAAAGATGGACGATTAAGATGTTGTTACGCTTCGATGCCCTCGATGGCCATCTGGCGAAAACACTGGCGCCACTGTATGTGATCACCAGTGATGAGCATTTGCTGGCGCTGGAAGCTGCGGACAAGATACGCCGTACAGCAAAGGCACAGGGTTTTTACGAGCGTGAAATCCTGACGGTGGAGCGCAGCTTCAAATGGGGTGCTTTGCTGGCAGCAAATCAGTCGCAGTCCCTGTTTGGGGATAAAAAGCTGATTGACTTGCGGATACCTACCGGCAAACCCGGCAAGGACGGCGGGCAAGCCTTGCAGGATTATGTAGCAAATCTGTCGCCGGATAACCTGACCCTGATCACCTTGCCCAAGCTCGACTGGGCGACGCAAAAGGCAGCCTGGGTGGCCAGCTTGCAGCAGGCTGCGGTGTACATCGATATTCCGCTGGTGGAGCGCAATCAGTTGCCTAACTGGATCAGCCTGCGTTTATCAATGCAACAGCAAAACGCAGACAGGCAAAGCCTGGATTTTATTGCTGACAGGGTGGAGGGCAATTTGCTGGCTGCCCATCAGGAAATCCAGAAACTGGCATTGCTGCACCCACCAGGCAAGCTGAGTTTTGAGCAAATCCATGATGCCGTGCTGAATGTGGCGCGTTATGATGTCTTCAAGCTCAATGAAGCCATGCTGTCCGGCGATGTGGCAAGACTGGTCCGCATGTTGAATGGTTTGAAAGGCGAGGGCGAAGCGCTGCCGCTGGTTTTGTGGGCCATGGCAGAAGAAATACGCACGCTGTTGAAACTGAAGTCCGGGATGGCGCAGGGCAGACCCTTGTCAGCCTTGCTGAAAGAATATCGGATCTGGGGCCCGCGCGAAAAACTCATGGACCCTGCTTTGCGACGTGTCAGCCTGGCGAATTTGCGGGCAGCCCTGCAAGAAGCGGCACAAGTCGATAAGATGGTAAAAGGTTTGCGAGCGAAAGCATTTGCGGGTGATCCCTGGGATGCCTTATTGCAATTGGGTTTGAAAGTGGCAAAGGCAGCTTAGCAGCTATTTGACATGTACTTGCCATGTACATGTCATGCAGTTTATCAAACCAGAAATTGAATTCCCGCCTCTGTCTGGAGGCTCATTAACGAATATGGGGATGCACAGACATCCTCTGAATGACAATATGGATATCAAGCACTACATGAACGACCTCGGCATCCGTGCCCGCGCTGCATCACGCGCCATGGCCAAAGCCGACACCGCCGCCAAAAACAAGGCCCTTTCTCTGATCGCTGCGGCCATCAGACGTGAGGCTGCCGCCCTGCGCGCTGCCAATGAGCTTGACCTGGCTGCGGCAAAAGCCGGTGGCATGGAAGCTGCCATGCTGGACCGGCTGACCCTGTCCGACAAGGCAATTGCCACCATGGCAGAAGGACTCGAGCAGATAGTCAGTCTGGCAGACCCTATAGGTGAAATCTCAAACATGAAATACCGCCCTACCGGCATACAGGTAGGGCAGATGCGCGTGCCATTGGGTGTCATCGGCATTATTTATGAGGCGCGTCCGAATGTGACTGTGGATGCGGCTGGCCTGTGCATCAAGAGCGGCAATGCCACGATATTGCGTGGTGGCTCGGAAGCCATACATTGTAATCAGGCTCTGGCGAAATTGGTCAAGGAAGGCCTGGCCGGCGCTGGCTTGCCAGCGGATGCAGTGCTCATTGTTGAAACCACGGACCGCGCCGCAGTTGGTGAGCTGATCACCATGCCCCAATATGTGGATGTCATTGTCCCGCGTGGCGGCAAGGGCCTGATTGCCCGCCTGATGCAGGAAGCCACCGTGCCCATGATCAAGCATCTGGATGGTATCTGTCATGTGTATATCGATGACAAGGCTGATTTGAAGAAAGCTGTCGACGTGGCATTTAATGCCAAATGCCATCGTTACGGCACGTGCAACACCATGGAAACCTTGCTGGTTGCCCAAGGGATTGCGGCTCAGGTCTTGCCTGCACTGGCTGAATTATTTGCAGGCAAGCAGGTTGAATTGCGCTGTGATGATACAGCCGCTGCGATATTGGCAGGCTACCCGCATCTGGCCAAAGCGACGCAAGAAGACTGGGGCACGGAATACCTTGCGCCTATCCTGGCAGTAAAAGTAGTGGCTGATATCGATGAAGCCATCACGCATATCAATGACTATTCATCCAAACATACTGAGTCCATCATCACTGAAGACTATAGCCGGGCACTGCGTTTCTTGCGTGAAGTGGATTCGGCATCGGTGATGGTGAATGCATCCACCCGGTTTGCCGATGGTTTTGAATATGGTCTGGGTGCTGAGATCGGCATCTCGAATGACAAGCTGCATGCACGTGGCCCGGTAGGTCTGGAGGGGCTGACTTCGATGAAGTATGTGGTCTTCGGTCATGGCGAAGTACGTCAATAATTGAAAAGGTAGAGCATGCTCTGGGTAAAAGCGTTTCATATCCTGTTCGTCACGTCCTGGTTTGCAGGTCTGTTTTACTTGCCGCGCATCTTCGTCAATCTGGCGATGGAAAATGATGCACCAACTGTTGAGCGTCTGTTGTTGATGGCGCGCAAGCTGTATCGCTTCATGACCATGCTCATGGTGCCTGCAGTCTTGTTGGGGGCCTGGTTATGGCTGGGTTATGGCATAGGCAAAGGGCCCGGCAATGCCTGGCTGCATGCCAAGCTGGCTTGCGTGATTTTGCTGTTTGGTTATCACCACGCCTGTGGCAGTTTGTTGAAAAAGTTTGAACAAGGTCACAATAAGCGTAGCCATGCGTGGTTCCGCTGGTTTAATGAAGTGCCGGTGATTTTATTGCTGGCGATATTGATTTTGGTTGTCGTCAAACCATTCTGAGTTTGGTGGCAAAGCTGGTCCGGGGTGCAGAACGCCGGGCTGGTACTTGGCGGTGAATTTTCACCATTGTTTTTTAACGGATAAAGGGTACTCCTATGACGCGTTATTCTTATTTTTGTCCATGCCCGCGTGGCCTGGAAATAGCCCTGGCTGAAGAGTTGGGTGAAATTGCAGCCACGGATAAAACCATGGCAGTGCACAATCAGGTGCCTGGCGGTGTGCACTGCTCAGGCAGCCTGCATGATGGCTGGCGTATCAACCTGCATTCACGTATCGCTTCGCGTGTGCTGATGCGCATGGCACATTCTGGCTATGCTAACGAAAATGATATTTATGACCTCGTGCTGGATCAGCCCTGGGAAGACTGGTTTGGTTACCATCACACTATACGGGTGGACGTCACGGCAGTGAAGTCGCCTTTGAAGAGTCTGGATTTTGCCACGCTCAAAATCAAGGATGCGATCTGTGACCGTTTCCGTGACCAGTTCACCCAGCGCCCATCCGTCAATACCAAGAACCCGGACATGCGCATTGTCGGTTTTCTGGATGCACGCAATTTCACGATTTACCTGGATATTTCGGGCGAACCTTTGTTTAAACGCGGCTGGCGCCTGGAAACGGGCGATGCGCCTTTGCGTGAAAACCTGGCAGCCGGTTTGTTGCGTACCGCTGGCTGGAAGCCAGGCACTCCCCTGTTTGACCCCATGTGTGGTTCTGGCACCATCTTGATTGAAGCCGCACAAATTCTCGCGGGTATCCCCCCAGGCTTGAAGCGTGAATTTGCCTTTGAAAAAATGCATCAGTTTGACGCAGATGCATGGGCGCAGATCAAGGCCAGTGCCAAGCCACATCCTTTGCCAACTGAGCCGACTATTTTTGGCAGCGATATTTCTGGCGACATGATCGTCATGACACGCAATAACCTGAACAAGGCGGGTATACGTTTTGATGTGCCCTTGAAACAGATAGAAGCACAGGAAATCAAGGCACCAACGACAACGCCAGGTATCTTGCTGACCAATCCACCTTACGGTGAGCGTATTGGTGTGCGTGGAGATAGCACAATCGAAGACGACGATCTTGCCAAAGACTTTTTCAGTGCTTTCAGTACCACCCTGAAGCAACGTTTTGCTGGCTGGAGCGTATTCCTGTTCACTGCTGACCTGGGTTTGCCGAAGTTGTTGCGCCTCAAAGAATCTCGCAAGACACCTTTCTATAATGGTGCGCTTGAATGCCGTTTGTTCCGTTTTGATATGGTGGCCGGTTTTAATCGCAGGGAAGAAGCCAAGCCCAAAGATATCGCTGAATAATTTTCACGATAGTTATTGTGATGTTTATGCAAAATGGCCACGTCTCAGCAGACCTGGCCATTTTGCTTTAGGCTTACGGGCATTCCTGTCGTTTGCAAAAAGTGGAGATACTCTGATGTCACAAGAAGCAATAGCTAAGCAATTGAATTTGAAAGACCCATCCTTGTTACGTGATCGCGCCTATATCAATGGTGAGTGGGTCACAGGTACAAGCAGTTTTGAAGTGAACAATCCTTCCACATTGGCAATATTGGGTTCGGTGCCAAATCTGGATGCCAGTCATACCGAAGTCGCCATCAAGGCAGCGCAAGTTGCTTTCCCGCTGTGGGCTGCAAAGACCGGTAAGGAACGCGCCAATCTCATGCGCAAATGGTTTGACCTGATGATAGAGAATGCTGATGACCTGGCCGCCATCATGACGGCAGAGCAGGGTAAACCGCTGGCAGAAGCCAAGGGCGAAGTCATCTATGGTGCCAGCTTCATAGAATGGTTTGCTGAAGAAGCCAAACGGGTATCTGGTGATGTCATGGCTTCCACCTGGAGCGATAAGCGCATGGTGGTCTTGAAGCAGCCCATCGGCGTCTGTGCATCGATCACGCCATGGAATTTCCCTATTGCCATGATTACGCGCAAGGTGGCACCAGCAGTCGCTGCCGGTTGTTCCATTGTCATCAAACCTGCAGAACAGACACCCTTATCTGCATTGGCCATGGCTGAACTGGCGCACCGCGCCGGTATTCCTGCTGGTATCATCAATATTATCACGGCGGATTCTGAGCAATCCATCGCTGTCGGCAAGGTATTGTGCGACAGCCCTGTAGTCCGGCATTTGTCCTTCACCGGTTCAACACCTGTTGGTCGTATCCTGATGCGGCAATCGGCGCAGACGGTGAAAAAGCTGGCGCTGGAACTGGGCGGTCATGCACCTTTTATCGTATTTGAAGATGCCGATCTGGATGCTGCCGTTGAAGGTGCACTGCAGTCGAAATTCCGTAATTCTGGTCAGACCTGTGTCTGTACCAACCGTTTTTATGCGCATGAATCAATTTATGATGCTTTCGTGGAAAAGCTGGCAGCTGGTGCCAAAAAAATCAAGGTGGGTGATGGTTTTGCGACTGGTATCAACCAAGGGCCGATGATAGATGCACAGGCCGTAGCCAAGGTGGAAGAACATGTTGCAGATGCGCTGAAGCAAGGGGCAAGCTTGCAGGCCGGTGGTAAGTTACTTGAATCCGGGAAACTTTTTTATGAACCAACTGTATTGTCGAATGTCACATCCGGCATGTTGATCATGAATGAAGAAACTTTCGGCCCGGTGGCTGCCGTCGTCAAGTTCAAGACTGAAGAAGAAGCCGTGGCTGCTGCCAATAATACTGATTTTGGTCTGGCTTCGTATTTTTACTCACGTGACATTGGGCGCGTCTGGCGGGTTGCTGAAAAACTTGAATACGGTATGGTAGGTATCAATACCGGCCTGATTTCGAATGAAGTGGCGCCTTTTGGCGGCGTCAAACAATCCGGCCTGGGGCGTGAAGGTTCCAAATATGGCATGGATGAATACTTGGAAATGAAGTACCTGTGCATGGGCGGAATCTAAATGTCCGGGCGTGGTCTGGCCCGGCATATTCTGCTTACAAAGAAGCATCCAACACAGCTATCCGGGTTTGCCACCCGAATGGCGTGAAACCTGAATAATAACTATGTCCTCTGCAACCAAGATCAGTATTGCTGGCCTGGCGACCTTATTGGCTGCCCTGGCCATGTTGGGTCCTTTTTCGATTGATACCTATTTACCGGCCTTCCCGAATATCCAGGTAACCCTGCACGCCAGCGCGCTGGAAGTACAGCAAACTCTGACCGCCTATATGCTTTCGTTTGCTGTCATGACTTTGTGGCATGGGGCCTTGTCTGACGCCTTCGGTCGACGCAATGTGATTCTGGTGGCGCTGGCGGTATTTGCTGTGGCAAGCTTTGGTTGTGCTTCCGTGCACACCATTCATTACCTGTGGGGGTTTCGTATTTTGCAGGGCGTGTCTGCCGGTGCCGGCATGGTGGTGGGGCGAGCCATCATTCGTGATTTGTATGCTGGCGCACCGGCGGAGCGTCTGTTATCCCTGGTGACCATGATTTTTTCTATTGCCCCTGCAATCGCTCCGATTTTAGGTGGCTGGGTAGTTGGCTTTGCGAGTTGGCGTGCCATTTTTCTGTTGTTATTTGGCTACACTATCGTTTTGTGGTGGGCTTGTTACAAATATTTGCCTGAGTCACTACCGCTGGATAAACGACAACCTTTTAGTGCAGAATTTCTTTGGGAAAGTTATAAAAAGGTCTTCAAATCACCACTTTTTCACTTGAAGGCGGGTACCATTGCCTTTAATTTTGCGGGCCTTTTTTTGTATGTGTCGGCAGCACCAGCTTTTATTACCCAGCATTTGCATCTGGGGCCAGATCAGTTTGGCTGGCAGTTTGTGCCTTCTGTGGGGGGGATTTTCTTTGGCGCACTGACGGCTAATCGCCTGGCCGGGAAAATGACAGTCTGGAAACAGGTCAGTATAGGGTTTTGCTTCTTGCTGGGGGCAGCCTTATTTAACGTGGTGTTCCATTTTTTCTCACCCCCCATATTGTTATGGTCGGTAACGCCTTTGTTTTTTTATACTTTTGGAATGTCCCTAGTCGCACCAGGGGCAACCTTGCTGGTTCTGGATTTGTTTCCTAATATCAGAGGCATCGTTGCTTCGTGCCAGTCAGCGACCGTGACCTTGCTTGGCGCTGTCATTGCAGGTGTGGCGGCTCCGGCACTGGATCATTCAGTATTGACCCTGGCCCTGGGACAACTGGCATGTACGACGATTGCAGCTATTATGTGGTACACCGGACGTGCCTACTGGCGAGCCATGACGGCGCAAAACCAGAATGCATGGGAAACGGTAGGCTAATTGAAGGGATTTATTTATTTGATAACTAATAAATAAATTTTGAGTCAGTTACTTGAAATCCTTTTTGTCGACCATATATAATTGATGCTTTGCAGCAAATTGTTAAATTTCTTCTTGTAACACATGACTTGCGTGAAATTTACTTCAATTTATTTTGCATATGCAAATAAGATTTCCATTGTGTTCTTTTAAGGTAGACTTGTATAAAGTGTAGCCTTTTAGACACGCCGAATTCATCAAGTTGTCACTTTCCACAGGTATCGTGCCGCTTGTCATTGGATCTCTTACCGATTCAAGGCTGTAAAACACCTGTAATTCTGTTTTTACCGTGCTTGAAATCAATTGGTGAAAACTTAACATTCATTTTTGGAAACTAGATAATGAAAAAATCATTCCTCGCACTTGCTCTGATGAGTGCTTTCTCCGGTGCAGCGTTTGCTCAATCTTCCGTTACTGTTTACGGTATTGTTGACGCTGGCTTCCAAAGTCTGGACAACGGTACAGTTGCTGGCCGTTTCAACAAGCTCCAGAGTGGTCAGGAAAACGGTTCCCGTCTGGGTTTTAAGGGTACTGAAGACCTCGGTAGCGGACTGAAAGCCAACTTCGTTCTGGAAATGGGTCTGAACGTTGATGACGGTAGCTCTGCACAAGGCCGTACCTTTGGTCGCCGTTCCACAGTTGGCCTGTCTGGCGATTTCGGTTCCGTAGATCTGGGCCGTGACAAAACTCCAACTTTCAAATTCTTCGACAACTTTGATCCGTTTGCATCTGGTTTCATCAACAGCGGTAGCGGTCTGTCCAACCTGTACTTCATCGGTGGTACAGCAACAGTTGCTGGTGCTAATGCCAACTCCGGCGGTCGTGCAAGCAATTCGATCTTTTACTACACACCAGGCAACCTGAATGGTTTCTCTGCTGTTGGTCAATATGGTTTCGGCGAAGCCGCTGGCGACAATTCTGCTGGCCGTTCCCTTGGTCTGAATCTGCGTTACAACGCTAATGGTCTGGATGTTGGTTACTCTTTCGTCAAAGACAATGGTCAAGCTTTGGCTGGCGGCCCAATCAATGCACGTAAAGGCAACACACTGGCTGCTTCCTACGACTTCGGCGTAGCAAAACCAGTTGTGATCTATCAAAAAGTGAGCGATGACGCTGCTTTGGCTGTTGATCAAAAGCTCTTTACTTTGGGTGTAACCGTTCCTTTTGATACAGCAAACAAAGTCTTGGCTACTTACACCAAGATCAAAGATTCCACACGTTTGTCTGCTGCTACAACAGATACAGTTGGCGATGCCAAACAGTTTGCTCTTGGTTATCAATACACATTCTCCAAGCGTACTGATCTGTATGCAGCGTATGCAACTACAACACAAGATGCCAATTCCCAAAAAGTGGGCGCAGCAGTTAAAGGCGCTGACGTAAAAGAATTGACAGTTGGCATACGTCACCAGTTCTAATATCTTTGTCAGTCAGGTTACAGTCTGACTGGTACGGATGATAAAAGAGGCGTTGTCTTTGAGGCAGCGCCTCTTTTTTTATTAATGTCAGGGTGCTGACCATAACTGCATTGATATTAATGCATTGAAACAGACCCATGGCCGATATTTCTGTCAGTCCAAGCCGGGTTTGTTACAATGTTCATATACTTAGTTGAACAGGGCTGTATCATGAAAACAACATCGAACATTGTCGCTGGCTCGCTGGCCAGTCTGGCTGTCTTACTGGTGAGTGTGGCTGCGATGGCACAAACGCCATCCAAAGTGGACCCGGTACCACCAAAACTGGAAAAACTGGAAGAAATCGCCAATGAACCTGGAGTGACAACTGCCAAGCCTGTGCCAAAAAACAAAGTGGTAGAAAAGCGCAGTAATGGCGGTAAAGTAACTGAGGTGCAGGTCAAGGCTGGAAATAGTAACTATACAGTGAAGGCCGACCCTGAGTATGGTAATGCACCAAAGGGAACAGTGCAGGGGGACGCTAATCGTGCCGCCCAATGGACCATACTGGAATTCGGTGGCAAGAAAGAAGTCAAGGAAGGTAGTCCGCCAGATGTGCTGCCGCCTGCTCCAGCCAAACCGGCACCAGCCAGTTCTGCTGTCACCAAATAAATTTTTTTCGCCCTTCATTTTTAAATAACATGGCAGTTTTTACACCGGTAAGTCTGGAAGACCTTGGCCCCTGGATGACACAATACCCGCTTGGCAAAGCGCTGGGCATCAGAGGCATTGCTTCAGGAATTGAAAACAGCAATTTCTTCATCAATACTGAAGCAGGTGAGTTTGTTCTGACGATTTTTGAAAATCTGAATTTCGAACAACTGCCATTCTATTTGAAGCTGATGCGCCATCTGGCTGATCACGGTGTCCTGGTACCTGCACCGATTGCCAATGACCAGGGTGAACTGGTAGTAGCGCTGCATGGCAAGCCGGCAGCTATCGTCAGCAAGCTGGAAGGCCGCTCGCAGATGGAGCCGCAAGCACAGCACTGTGCCGAAGTGGGTGCCATGCTGGCACATATGCATCTGGCGGGACGGGACTTCAGCATACAACAGCCCAATCTGCGCTCGTTGGACTGGTGGCATGAAACCACGCCCAAGGTCCTGCCTTTCTTATCGGATGAATTACAGCATCTGTTGCGGGCTGAAGTGCATTTTCAGGATGCCTTTGACAGCACCCCTATCTACCGTGCTTTACCGCGCGGCCCGATTCATGCTGACCTGTTCCGCAACAATGTGATGTTTGACGGTGATCGACTGACGGGCTTCTTTGATTTTTATTTTGCTGGCTGTGATACATGGATATTTGACGTGGCTGTTACCGTCAATGACTGGTGTATCGATGTTGCTACCGGTGTACTGGATGAAAAACGTGTACTCGCGCTGGTGAACGCCTATCATGCAGTAAGGCCGTTCACCCATGAAGAAGGCATTGCCTGGCAACCTATGTTGCGTGCTGCCGCATTGCGTTTCTGGCTGTCACGGCTGTATGATTTTTATCAACCACGGGACGCCGAAATGCTGACGCCGCATGATCCTGGCCATTTCGAACGCATACTTCGTTTACGAGAATCCGGTAGCGTTCCTTCTTTACCGGTTCAATGATGGCTGCTGTTGATGCCATGTCCGGCTGGGGATGGGTGAAACGAGGTTTCACACTGTTTGGCAAACAGCCGGCTGAAATGCTGACGCTGTTTTTTGCCTATATGTTTTTGAGCCTGGTGATAGGGTTTATTCCCTTTGCAGGACGATTTCTGCCATTAATACTGGTGCCGGTTTTTGCCATGAGTTTCATGCAGGCCTGTAGGCAAATTGAAGATGACAAACGGGTTTATCCCAACTTGTTGCTAACAGGATTTCGTTCAGAAGGTTTTTTACGTCTGCTGAGTCTGGGATTGCTCTATGTGTTGGCGGTAATGTTTGCTATAGGTTTATCCAGCCTTGCTGATGACGGCGTATTTTTTGACTTTATTTTTGCACAAACACCTGTAGATCCTGAAACTCTGCCCAAAGACAAATTGTTTTTAGGCATGCTGACGGCAGCTCTTGCCTATCTGCCAGCCATGATGGCTTTCTGGTTTGCCGCACCCCTGATTGCCTGGGGCGGAATGTCGGTGGGCAAAGCCGTGTTTTACAGTTTTTTTGCCGTTCAGCGCGCTGGCGCAGCATTTACCTTGTATGGCCTGGCCTGGATGTTAATCGGTGTTTTTGGGCCAATATTATTGGGAATGATTACCGTTGCAGTGGTTGGCCAGGTCGCCATAGGCTTACTGGTGATGATACCGGTGTCGTTGGTACTGACGGTTGTGATGTATTGCTCGTTTTATCCGACCTACACAACTATTTTTGGCAGGCCGGATGAGCAGGGAGCACAAACCTCGCAAAACCCTGGGGATCAGTCCGCAGACTGATGCTCTGAAGGCAGATCCAGGTCTTCGATAATTTCGTAGCTATGCGTCATTTCTGCTGTTTTTTCCAGCATGATGGATGCTGAACAGTATTTCTCATGCGATAGCTTGATGGCGCGCTCTACCAGGTTGGGTTTCAATTGGCGGCCACGCACGATGAAGTGAAAGTTGATCCTGGTGAAGACCTTGGGTTCGGTGTCCGCGCGTTCTGCTGTCAGCTTGACCTCGCAGCCACGGATATCCTGTTTGCTTTTACGCAATATCAGTACCACATCATAAGCGCTGCAGCCACCGGTACCCAATAACACCATCTCCATCGGCCTTGGTGCCAGGTTGCGACCACCGCCATCGGGTGCGCCATCCATCAGTACGGCATGGCCTGAGCCGGTCTCTGCCAGAAAAGACATGCCAGACAAACCTGTCCAGCGTACGGTTGCTTCCATTTTTCCTCCTTGAAATTACACTTGTTACAGATTGTAGCCTAACGAGCAAAAATGTGACTTTCTACGTCAAAACCACAAATTACCTTGCACTGCACAATTTCTTGTCCTATTATTGACTCATCGGTAAGTTAATGCTGTTTTGACCTTAACTTCCAAGCAATTGTCTCCTCCACCTACTCCTTTGGTGGATTCAACCCGAAGCCAGTCTTCGGGTTTTTTTTGCCTTTTTACAAAACCATCTGCACAAAAATTAAACAATCCTTGCACTAAGTCTTTGAAAATACTATAATTTCCGACTCCCTGATCGCCCAAGGGGGTAGTGATAAGGACGAGTCTGCTGAAATGAGTGGCAGAACCACCAAAAACACAGAATATTCAGGGCGTTTTTAACTTTTATTAGGATTCAACATGAAAACCTTTTCCGCTAAGGGCCATGAGGTTCAGCGCGACTGGTTCGTGATTGACGCGACAGATAAAGTACTCGGACGTGTTGCCAGCGAAGTGGCACTCCGTTTACGCGGCAAGCATAAACCAGAATTTACACCACACGTAGACACAGGCGATTTTATCGTTGTTGTTAACGCAGGCAAACTGCGCGTGACTGGTACTAAAGCTCTGAACAAAACATACTACCGTCACACTGGTTATCCAGGCGGTATCTATGAAACAAATTTCCAGAAAATGCAAGAGCGTTTTCCAGGTCGTGCACTCGAGAAAGCTGTTAAGGGCATGTTGCCTAAAGGCCCACTCGGTTATGCAATGATCAAGAAGCTGAAAGTCTATGCAGATGCAACACATCCGCACGCAGCTCAGCAACCACAAGTACTCGACATCTAAGGATTAGCCATGATCGGTAATTACAACTACGGAACTGGCCGTCGCAAGAGCGCAGTTGCTCGCGTATTCCTGAAATCCGGCAGCGGCAAGATCGTTGTCAACGGCAAACCAGCAAACGAGTATTTTTCTCGTGAAACTGGCCTGATGGTCATCCGTCAACCTCTGGAACTGACTAATAATCTCGAAACATTCGACATTATGGTTAACGTTCACGGCGGCGGCGAATCCGGCCAATCCGGTGCTGTTCGTCACGGTATCACTCGTGCCCTGATCGACTACGATGCAACTTTGAAATCTGAATTGTCCAAAGCTGGCTTCGTTACTCGTGATGCTCGCGAAGTTGAACGTAAAAAAGTCGGTCTGCGCAAAGCACGTCGCGCAAAACAATTCTCCAAGCGTTAATTTCCGCTGGAATCAATTGTTACAAGAAGGCCGCCTGGAAGGGCGGCTTTTTTGCTTTGTGGGATGGCGTATACCAGACATGTAACGAGTTTTATACTGAATATCAGGTTCCAGTCTTCTGCTGTTAGAATAGCGTCAAAATTGCTTGCAAGGAAAATATCATGATCAAAATAGGCATTGTGGGTGGTACCGGCTATACCGGTGTGGAGCTGTTGCGGATACTGGCATCACATCCGCAGGCACGAATTACGGCAATTACTTCACGTAAGGAAGACGGTTTGCTGGTATCCGAAATGTATCCATCCTTGCGTGGCAGGGTCGATATTGCCTTTTCTTCGCCTGACAAAGCCAACCTGAAAGAGTGTGACGTCGTGTTTTTTGCGACACCGCATGGCGTTGCCATGGCGCAGGCACCAGAATTGCTGGCAGCAGGCGTGAAAGTGATTGATCTGGCCGCAGATTTCCGCATGAAGAATGTGGCGGAATTTGAAAAATGGTATGGTATCCCGCATACCTGTACCAACGTACTGGAAGAAGCTGTCTACGGCTTGCCTGAATTGAATCGGGCAGCCATCAAGTCCGCGAGAGTGATAGGCAACCCTGGTTGCTATCCGACCACCATGCAGCTGGGCTTTTATCCACTGCTGAAGGCCGGTATCATTGATGCAGGCAATTTGATTGCGGATTGTAAATCAGGTGTTTCCGGGGCGGGCAGAAAGGCTGAGCTGGGTCTGCTGTTTTCTGAGACCAGCGATAGCTTTAAAGCCTACGGCGTATCTGGCCATCGCCATACGCCAGAGACCGTGGAACAGTTGCAACGTCTGAGCAAAGACGCGATTGGCCTGTTGTTCACGCCACATCTGGTACCGATGATACGTGGCATGCATTCGACCTTGTACGCTCGTCTCAATACTGAGATCAGCAACGACCAGCTGCAATCCATGTTTGAAGACGCTTATAAGGATGAGCCTTTTGTCGACGTGATGCCGTTTGGTGCACATCCTGAAACCCGCTCTACCCGTGCATCGAATATGTTGCGCCTGGCTTTGCACCGGCCAAACAACGGTAAGACCGTGATTGTTCTGGTGGTACAGGATAATCTGGTGAAGGGGGCATCAGGTCAGGCAGTTCAGTGTATGAACCTGATGTTTGGACTCGAAGAAACTACCGGGCTGATGCATGTGCCCGTCATGCCTTAAGCAAAGGCCATGACCAAATCCCGTTATGCTCAGCGGCGTTATCTGGCGCCGAAAATGACCATCACCAATGAAAAACCCTGGTCCATCAAGTTGGCCATGGCCGGGGTAGTGATAGGCATTGCTGCCGTGGTGGCATGGTGGACGTATGACTTGGGTAAAAGTTTTGCTTTCGGCAGCAAGATCAGTGCAGAGCAAGTCGAACAGTTGAACAAGAAGGTAGAGGAACTGACCGCTGAGCGCGACAAGCTGTCACTGTCCGCCAATACCATAGATAGCAAGGTTAACATCGACAAATCCATGCAGAAAGAATTGACGGATCAGGTCAAGGCATTGACTGCCGAAAATCTGAAGCTCAAGGATGATCTGGCTTTTTTTGAAAGCCTGAGCCCGTCTGCAGTAAGTGCTGAAGGTATTTCCCTGCAAAATTTCAAGGTGGAAATGTTAAGCCCAGGCCAGTTGCGCTATCGTGCTTTGGTCATGCAGGGGGGGAAGACAGGGCGGGATTTCGCTGGGGAAATGCAATTCAGCTTGAACTTGGTACAAGCCGGTAAACCTGCTACGATGCTGTTTCCCGATCCTAAATCGGGCGATGCAGGGAAGTTAAAATTGTCATTCCGGCATTATCAGCGACTGGAGGGAACAATTTCTCTGCCAGAGGGAGCATCGGTCAAAGGTGTGCAGGCCAGGGTATTATCAAATGGCCAGATCCGTGCTCAGCAAACGGTCAATTTATAAACCACGCAAAGAAACTGCTGCGACCGGTACATCGCTTACGCTGCGGGTTCTGGCTCTATTCCTGAAGAGGAAGCAAGAATGTTTAATCGAAAAAGCAAAAGCACCATAGACAGCTTGATTGGCGCAACCACCGTCATTGAAGGTGACCTGATGTTCAAGGGCGGGCTACGCATTGATGGACATATACGTGGCAACGTTGTTGCTGACCTGGATTCTTCCAGCATGCTGGTTATTTCTGAACAGGCGACGATAGATGGTGAAGTCCGTGCGGCACATATAGTTGTCAATGGTGTTATTAATGGACCAGTTTTTTCGTCTGAGTTGTTGGAATTGCAACCAAAAGCGCAAATTTCCGGCGATGTCCACTACAAGATTCTGGAAATGTTGAGTGGTGCTGTCGTTTCCGGCAAGCTTTCGCATGACCTGGCACAAGAACCCGTATTGAAACTCGCAGCGAGCAATGCATAGTTTTCTGTGCGGGTCTATAATGATGGTAAATAGTTTGAAGGAGTAATTTATGAACGCTGTTGCCGAAATGCCCGCACCCATTGTTTTCACTGAAAGCGCCGCTGCCAAGGTAGCCCAGCTGATTGAAGAAGAGGGTAACCCTGACCTGAAACTGCGCGTGTTTGTGCAAGGCGGCGGTTGCTCTGGTTTTCAGTATGGTTTCACTTTTGATGAAATCACTAATGAAGACGACACCACCATGACCAAGAATGGAGTCCATTTGCTGATCGATTCCATGAGCTACCAGTATTTGGTCGGCGCGGAAATCGATTACAAAGACGACCTCGAAGGCGCACAATTTGTGATCAAGAACCCGAATGCAACCACCACCTGTGGCTGCGGTTCTTCGTTCTCTGCCTGATTTGCCTTAAATTTGGCAAGTATGAAAAAGGACGCTGCGGCGTCCTTTTTTGTTTTTTCAGAATAAACGTGATCAAGCATGGTCCGACAATGACATGCTGCCTGTGCTATGTATGCCATATTCGCGAAGTACAATGAAAAGTATTTGCGGGAATTTCTCTGAACAATTCATCACAAGACAAGCAAAGCTGATTACACTCATCTGTAATTCATCTCATCCCTATTGATGAAATGAGTCCTAACAAACAGGATCCAGCATGGAAGCACCTACACTTGCCATCTCTTCACGCCAGCAAGAATTAGTGCAAGCTTTGCGCAGGCAATTGCCCGCGCATTGTATTTTGCATGACGAAGAAGATACCCGTCCCTATGAATGTGATGGTTTGGCCGCGTATCGTCAGTTGCCTATGGCGGTGGCACTGCCTGAGAATGAAAGTCAGGTCATCAGCATCATCAACATCTGTCGGGAAATGCAGATCGCCATCGTACCGCGCGGCGCAGGGACTGGCCTGTCAGGTGGTGCCATGCCGATTGCAGACGGCCTGGTGCTGTCCACTGCCAGACTTAACCGTATCCTGAAGGTGGATGCCTATGCCCGTACTGCCGTGGTGCAGCCGGGCGTGCGTAACCTGGCTATTTCCGAGGCAGTGGCCAAACATGGTTTGTATTATGCGCCCGACCCTTCGTCACAGATCGCCTGCACTATAGGCGGTAACGTGGCAGAAAATTCCGGTGGGGTGCATTGCTTGAAATATGGCCTGACGGTACACAATGTGATGGCGGTACGTGCTATCACCGTGGAGGGTGAAATCATTGAACTCGGTGGTGGCGCACTGGATGCGCCGGGGCTGGATTTGCTGGCGGTGTTCATCGGTTCCGAAGGCATGCTGGGCATTGTCACCGAAGTGACGGTCAGGCTGATACCCAAGCCACAGACGGCACGCGTCATCATGGCTTCGTTCGATGATGTTGTCAAAGGCGGCAATGCGGTTGCCAGTGTGATCGCTGCCGGCATCATCCCTGCCGGGCTGGAGATGATGGACAAGACCTCGTCGCGCATGGTTGAGCCTTTTGTGCATGCCGGTTACGACACCGAAGCGGAAGCTATTCTGCTGTGTGAATCGGACGGTACCATTGAAGAAGTGGAAGAAGAAATCGGTCGCATGAGCGTCGTGCTGGAACAGGCAGGTGCCACTGCACTGGCTGTCTCCAATAGCGAAGCCGAACGCCTGCGCTTCTGGTCTGGTCGCAAGAATGCCTTCCCTGCAGCGGGCCGGATATCGCCTGACTATTACTGCATGGACGGCACCATTCCACGCAAACATTTGGCGCGGGTATTGATAGGCATCAGCGAGATGGAAAAGAAATATGGCCTGCGCTGCGCCAATGTATTTCATGCTGGTGATGGCAACCTGCATCCTCTAATTTTATTTGATGCCAACAAGGAAGGTGAATTCCATCAGGCTGAACTGTTTGGTGCCGAGATACTGGAGTTGTGCGTCACCGTAGGTGGCACCATCACTGGTGAGCACGGCGTCGGTATTGAGAAAATCAATTCCATGTGTGTGCAGTTTTCCAGTGAAGAAATTACGGCGTTTCTGGCATTGAAGCGGGCATTTGATCCTGCCGCTTTATTGAACCCGGATAAGGCCATTCCTACCTTGCACAGGTGTGCCGAATATGGGCGCATGCATGTGAAAAAAGGGGTATTGAAGTTCCCGGATTTACCGCGCTTCTAGTGGACTGCAAGAGAGTCAAAAATTCATTTCGGAACATGGCATGCAAAGCATAGTAGAAAATTTTCGTGAACGCATACTTGCTGCCAGCAATCAGCAGACAGCGTTGCAAATCCAGGGTGGTGGCAGCAAGCGCTGGTATGGGCAGGAACTGAATGGTGAGTTGCTGGAAACCACAGCCTATCAGGGCATTCTGGCATATGACCCGACCGAGCTGGTGCTGACAGCGCGCAGCGGCACCCGCCTACAAGAAATTGAAGCGGCACTGGCTGAACACAATCAGATGCTGGCGTTTGAGCCACCGCATTGGGGCGCTACTGCCACCATCGGCGGAGTAGTTGCCACCGGCTTGTCTGGCCCCAGGCGGCCTGCAGTAGGGGCTGTACGCGATTTTGTGCTGGGTGCCAGCCTGATGGATGGTCAAGGGCAGGTATTGGAGTTTGGCGGCCAGGTCATGAAGAATGTAGCGGGCTATGATGTCTCGCGTTTGCTGACTGGTTCCATGGGCTGCCTGGGTTTGTTGCTGGATATATCAGTCAAGGTATTGCCGCGTCCGTTTGCTGAAACCACGCTGGTGTTTGCTCTGTCTGAGGCAGATGCGATCACCTGTCTTAATCAATGGGCAGGGCAGGCCTTACCGATTTCTGGCAGTTGCTGGCATGTGGGTCGTCTGATGTTGCGTTTGTCGGGGGCGGAGGCTGCGGTACGTGCGGCCAAACTCCGGCTGGGTGGGGAAGAGGTACAGGACGCTAGCGAGTTCTGGATCAGCCTGCGTGAGCAGACGCACGATTTTTTTGTGCAGGATGAAGAACAAGGTCTGTGGCGACTGTCTTTGCCGTCGACAGCACCACCTCTACGTTTGAGCGGTAAATCGATGATCGAATGGGGTGGGGCACAGCGCTGGCTGTACAGTAATGAAAAGCCAGAGCTGATACGCCTGAATGCACTGGCAGCTGGCGGACATGCCTGTCTGTTCCGTGGTGGCGACAAAAGTCTGGGTGTGTTTGCCCCCTTGTCCGCTCCTCTTGAAAAAATTCACCAACGACTTAAAACCGTATTTGATCCAGTCGGGATATTCAATCCTGGTCGCATGTACAAAGGATTTTGAACGATTATGCAAACCAATCTCGCTGATTTCATCAAAGATACCCGCGAAGGTAAGGAAGCCGAAGACATTTTACGTAAATGTGTGCATTGCGGATTTTGCACAGCTACCTGTCCTACTTATCAATTACTGGGAGATGAGCTGGATGGGCCGCGTGGCCGCATTTATCTCATCAAGCAGGTACTGGAAGGCAAGCCCGCAACACTCAAGACACAACAACATCTGGATCGCTGCCTGACCTGCCGCAACTGCGAAACTACCTGTCCATCAGGGGTGCAGTATGGTCGCCTGGTGGATATTGGTCGGCAGGTGGTTGAACAACAAGTCAGCCGCCCCCTGGTTCAACGTATCAGTCGTACCGCCTTGAAGCAGTTGTTGCCGCGTAAATGGTTGTTTGCGCCTGCCATGAAAATGGGGCAAAGCCTGCGCCCTCTGTTGCCGCGTGTTTTGCAAAATAAAATACCGGTAGCGCAAGAGTCCGGGGTTTGGCCGCAGACTGAACATGCGCGCAAGATGCTGTTACTGGATGGTTGCGTGCAACCGTCCATGTCGCCAAATATCAATGCCGCCACCGCCCGCGTGCTGGATGCGCTGGGCGTGCAATTGCAGATAGCACCGAAGGCAGGCTGCTGTGGAGCCATACGCTATCACCTGAATGCGCAGGAAGATGGTCTGGATGACATGCGCCGCAATATCGATGCATGGTGGCCATATGTAGAAGCGGGGACGGAAGCTATCGTTATGACTGCATCTGGCTGTGGTGCAACCGTCAAGGAGTACGCACATTTGCTAGCGCATGACGCAAGCTATGCTGACAAGGCGAAGAAAGTCTCTGCGCTGACGCAAGATCTGAGTGAAATATTGCCTTTGTTTCAGGACGAGCTGGTGCGTCGTTTGCAAGGCAAGATCAGCAAGCGTATTGCCTGGCATCCGCCCTGCACGCTGCAGCATGGCCAGCAGATACGCGGCAAGGTAGAAGGTTTGCTGACGGCCTTGGGTGTTGATGTGCAGCTATGTGCCGACAGCCATTTGTGTTGTGGTTCTGCCGGTACTTATTCGGTATTGCAACCGACTTTATCGTATCAGTTACGCGACAACAAACTGGGCAATCTGCTGGCAACAGAGCCACAGATGATTTTGTCAGCGAATATAGGATGCATCACCCATTTGCAGTCTGGCACCGGAATGCCGGTTGCTCATTGGGTGGAATTGCTGGACCAGATGCTGGCGCTTTCCCGCATGGAACAGCCGTCAGTAGAGTGAGGAAGTATATTGACTGCAGTGCAGACATCAGTCTGCACTGCAGGCATGTACCATCAACTAGCGGAATTACTCGGCAAGTAATTTCTCTATGTCATTGATCAAATCTTGTGGTGATGTCTGTGGTGCGTAGCGCTTGAACACGCTGCCATCTTTTTTAACCAGGAACTTGGTGAAATTCCATTTGATGGACTGGCTGCCCAGCAAGCCGGGGGCCTGAGATTTCAAATGCTTGAACAAGGGGTGTGCTTTATCGCCATTCACATCAATCTTGTCAAACAGGGGAAAGGTAACACCGTAATTCTTTTCACAAAATGCCCCGATCTCTCCGGCAGAACCTGGTTCCTGATGGCCGAACTGATTGCAGGGAAACCCCAGTACTTCCACACCCTTGTCCCTGAACTGCTGGTAGATGGATTCCAGTCCCTTGTATTGCGGCGTAAAGCCACAATTACTGGCCGTATTGACGATCAGCACGACCTTGCCTGCATACTGTTTCAGATCAACTGGCTGACCCTGCAGATTATTGGCATTGAATTCGAGTGCGCTCATACTATCCCCAGATGTTTGGTCCCTGCAGTCAGGTCACGGTCCTTGGCATCCTTGCCTTGCAACATGATGGCCAGACGCAGCTCATTGACAGAGTCAGCATTGCGCAAGGCATCTTCATAGGTGATCTGGTCTGCTTCATGCAAATCAAACAGCGATTGATCAAAGGTTTGCATGCCCAGTTCACGAGATTTCTTCATGATTTCCTTGAGCTCATGAACCTGGCCTTTAAAGATCAGGTCAGAAACCAAAGGTGTGTTGAGCATGATTTCAACTGCTGCTGCACGGCCCTTGCGACCCTTCAGCGGTATCAGACGCTGGGAAATAACGGCCTTCAGGTTCAAAGATAAATCCATCAGCAACTGGGCACGGCGCTCTTCAGGGAAAAAGTTGATGATACGGTCCAGCGCCTGGTTGGAACTGTTTGCATGCAGGGTAGCCAGGCAAAGATGGCCAGTTTCTGCAAATGCCACCGCAAAATCCATGGTTTCGCGGTCACGTATCTCACCAATCTGGATGACATCAGGGGCTTGACGCAAGGAATTTTTCAGTGCTGCACCCCAGTCCTGGGTATCAATGCCGACTTCACGCTGGGTGATGATGCAGTTCATATGCGGATGCACATATTCTATCGGGTCTTCGATAGTAATAATGTGGCCATAGCTATTGGCATTCCGGTAGCCCAGCATGGCTGCCAGCGAGGTTGATTTACCTGAACCGGTCGCACCTACCATGATGACCAGACCGCGTTTGGTCATGGCAATTTCTTTGAGGTTCGCCGGCAGGCCCAAGTCTTCCAGTTTGGGGATGGCAGTCGTAATCGTCCGCAATACCAGACCGACACGACCCTGTTGCATGAATGCGGAAACGCGAAAACGTCCCATGCCTGCCGGACTGATCGCGAAATTACATTCCTTGCTCGATTCAAATTCTGCCGACTGCTTGTCGTTCATGATGGCACGCGCCAGATCGACAGTGTGTGCCGGTGACAAAGGCTGGTTGGAAACCGGGGTGACGCGGCCATCTATTTTGAAGGCCGGAGGAAAATCAGCAGTAATAAACAAGTCAGAGCCGTTTTTGCTCAGCATCAGCCTGAGCAAATCGTGCATGAATTTGGTAGCCTGGTCGCGTTCCATGTGTATGTCGTCCTGTAATCAGTTAACCGGGGAAGTTTTCCGGGATTTTAGCTGCAAAGCGTGCGGCACCAACAGAGATCACATTTCTGCGGACCAGATCTGTCAGATTCTGGTCCAGTGTCTGCATACCGACATTGTTACCGGTTTGTATTGCCGAATACATCTGCGCCACTTTTGCTTCACGTATCAGATTGCGGATCGCTGGTGTACCTATCATGATTTCATGGGCTGCCACACGACCAGAACCATCTTTGGTCTTGAGCAGGGTTTGCGAAATGACAGCCTGCAAGGATTCAGATAACATCGAACGCACCATCTCTTTTTCTTCTGCCGGGAAAACGTCGACAATACGATCGATGGTTTTTGCTGCGGACGATGTATGCAGTGTACCAAACACCAAGTGACCGGTTTCGGCAGCTGTCAATGCCAGGCGTATGGTTTCCAGATCACGCAACTCACCTACCAGGATAGCATCCGGATCTTCACGCAGTGCTGAACGCAGCGCGTTGTTGAAAGACATGGTGTGCGGGCCGACTTCACGCTGGTTGATCAGGCATTTTTTGGATTCATGCACAAATTCGATCGGGTCTTCAACGGTCAGGATGTGGCCATATTCATTTTCATTGAGGTGGTTGACCATCCCGGCCAGCGTCGTCGATTTGCCGGAACCGGTTGGGCCGGTTACCAGCACCAGGCCGCGTGGCTTTAATGCCAGATCCGCAAAAATGCGTGGTGCATTCAATTGTTCCAGCGACAGGATCTTGGATGGAATGGTACGCATGACAGCTGCGGGACCACGTTCCTGATTAAACGCATTCACACGGAAGCGTGCCAGACCGGGGATAGAGAAAGAAAAGTCACACTCCAGCGTTTCTTCATAGGCTTTGCGCTGCGAGTCGTTCATGATGTCATAAATCAACTCATGGACATCTTTATGTTCCAGAGGCGGTAAATTGATGCGCCTGACATCACCATGTACCCGTATCATGGGCGGTAAGCCGGAAGATAAGTGTAAATCGGAGGCATTGTTCTTGACGGAGAACGCCAGCAGTTCTGAAATGTCCATTTATAATTCCGCTAGTGATATCGTTGTTGATTGAGTTGTAAGCTTTAAATACAGTTTATATGGCCGATCTGGGTGACTTTATTGCCATAGTAAGCTGTTTATGACAGAAATCCACAACGAATTTGATTGATTATTGCTTCCCCGATTATGTCCTCAATTTCTGACAACTTGCAAGCCGTACTTGCGCATATCCACGCTTATGCACTGGAGAGCGGGCGCGACCCCAGCCAGATAGATTTACTGGCAGTTTCCAAGACTTTTAGCGCTGATGCAGTGCTGGAAGCCGCAGCAGCAGGGCAACGCCGCTTTGGCGAAAATTACCTGCAAGAAGCCCTGGACAAGATGCAGGCAGTGCAAGCCGTGGCACCACAGTGGCCACTGGAGTGGCATTTCATCGGTCCGATACAAAGCAACAAGACCAGGCCCGTTGCCGAGCATTTTGCCTGGGTGCATTCAGTGGACAGGGAAAAAATTGCCAAGCGCCTTTCTGAGCAACGCCCAGATCATTTGCCAGCACTGAATATTTGTCTGCAAGTTAATATTAGTGGCGAAGAAAGCAAGAGTGGTGTTTTACCGACAGAGGCCTTATTACTGGCCCAGCAGATTGCAGTCATGCCACGTCTGGTGTTGCGCGGTTTGATGGCTGTCCCCGAAGCCAGTAATGATGAGCAACATCAAAGGCAGGCGTTTCGTCAACTGAGAGAATTAAGTCAGTCCATACAGGCGGCCGGGATAGCACTCGACACCTTGTCCATGGGCATGAGTAGTGATCTGCACGCAGCAATTGCAGAAGGCAGTACCATGGTGCGGGTAGGCACGGCAATCTTTGGAAGCAGGAATTATGCAAAATAAACTGAAAATCGCCTTTATAGGCGGCGGCAATATGGCAAGTGCACTGATTGGTGGCTTGATTAGCGAATTAACCGGTGCAGAACATATCCATGTGGTGGATTTGAACCAGCAATCCCTGACACGCATGGAAACAGAATTTGGGGTCAGTACAGCCCTTGCTGTAGACGACAAGCTACGTGGTGTTGATGCGATCATTCTGGCGGTCAAGCCGCAGAATCTGCGTGACGTCGTAGCTGAACTGGCACCTTACCTGAAAAACCAGTTGCTCATTTCGATTGCGGCTGGTATTCGTGCGTCCGACATGTCGCGCTGGTTGAATGGCTATACCAAGATTGTACGCACCATGCCAAATACACCGGCACTGATCAGCAAGGGCATAACAGGCTTGTATGCCTTGCCAGATGTGACCGAAACAGAAAAGCTGACTGCCGAGCACATCATGCAGGCGGTGGGTCTGACCACCTGGCTTGACGATGAGAGTTTGCTGGATGCTGTGACAGCCGTGTCTGGCAGTGGCCCTGCTTACGTATTTTATTTTATTGAAGCCATGCAACAGGCGGCGCAAGAACTGGGTCTGAGCCCTGATCAGGGCATGCAACTGGCCATTGCCACTTTCAATGGTGCATCCCAACTGGCCTTGCATTCCAGCGAGCCAGTCTCGGTATTGCGTGACAGGGTGACATCAAAAGGCGGTACCACCTATGCCGCCCTGACCAGCATGGAAGCGGCCGGTGTTAAACCAGCCATCGTGGCAGCTATCAAGGCGGCTGCTGCACGCGGCAAGGAACTGGGAGATGAACTTGGTCAACAGGCTTAGATGAATCTTTGCCATGGTGTTGCAAGCAGGCACTATGCAAATGCAGGAATGTAGCGACGCCAAATGCTTTTTGTTACGTTGCGGTGTCACTTTGTATTAGACAAGCAAACCGGTTCAGCAAGTCAGGGCGTGCCGCGATTCTGTTTCAGCATATTGCAGAACAAGGCACCCTGTTCAATTGCATCGTCGAGTGCGACGTGGGTATGTGGCATAGGGTCAAACCAGTGTCTGGGCATATTGCGTTTGGTGCTGTCCCGGTAATCTGTTTTCATCACGGCCATCGCAAAGCTTTTCATGTCCAGTGCCGAGTGACTGAACGGACTTTCGCCAGCAAAGCGTATCATGTACCAATACACAAACAGGAAATCGAAACCAGCTGGATAAGCAACGAACACCGGTTTTCCAGGCAAGGATTTAATCCAGCTGACATAACGCGGCATGGCCGTGGCTGGGTCTTCGATGTTCTGACGGCAGGCGGCCCACGCTGCCGGTTGTGTTGTCCACCATGCGGCTGTTTTGGGATCGGCTGTTGCGCCCGGCAAACAGGTAAGGTTGACACTGAAAGTAGAGATCATTCGCTTGTCAGCCGTGTAGGCGGCTGATCCCAGGCTAAGCATGGAATGTGGCCCCGGAATAGGGCCATCGGTTTCCACATCAGTGCTGATATAAATTTCTGTCATGATCAGTCTTGTCGGATAGGCGATAGCTGGCATCTGCTCAACTGGCTTGCGGGTTCAATTCTTTTCATATTCTTCCAGGTCTTGAATGCGCCGTTCAGCATGGGTTTGCATACAGCCTATATACATGACCGTGCGTATAGTGCCACTGGCATGAAACTGGAAGACGGCATCGCAGTCTGCTTCCCGAAATTTTACCCATGCTCTTTGTGCATTGATGAGTTTCTTCTTCATTTCGGAATACAACTCAGTGTCTGTATCCGGTTGATCCAGTGACTTCAATACTTTTTGGTACACATGGTTCAATTTTGCTTCCACCTTTTTCTCGGCAATAGAGGCACATTCATTGACATCCATGGTTGAAACGGCGTTCTTGCAGTCCAGTGCATAGACCTGTGATCCGGCAAACAAAAGCATAACGAATATAAAGAGTGATTTCATTTATTGGTTGTGGATGGAGTTTAGACATAGCGCATGATAGCTTTCCCTTGTTAAAACTGGAAGAATCCGTGCAGGGCGCTGGCAGGTTTAATTTGACCAAATATTTATCGCGACCTACACGCATTCACGGTTTTACTTGTGAACTCGCCTGGCTTTTTTCAAACCGGGCATTTCCCAGGTACTTGAGGTAACGTGCGTTACCAGTTGCGTCGCTCATCTGATAATACTCCCCTACATGCAGGGTGGGTAGTTCATCATTCAGAGCCAGCATTTTTTCTGAGGTGACGTAGTAAACCGTGCCACTTTGTGAATCCAGACGATATACCTTGCCATCTGCTGCCGTAATCAATTGATAGCGCGGGCTGGACCAGCCACAATCACATGCCGGAAGAATAATTAACATGATAATAATCAACAAGAGGCGGGTATGCGTCATGTGTGCTCCTGATTCTTGTGTATGCTTGACTGGATTGAAATTGCTATTTTGCAAATATAAGCCAATATTATTTATTTGGCAATTTGTTTTGTAAATAACATCCTTGAACTGCATAGGGTCTATCGTAGTCAGAACTCATGACATCAGTAGAAATAAGATGGGTTTGTTCAATTGATGCCATGGATGCCATGAGTTCTAAGGTGCATTAACTGGAAAAGAGACGTCGTAGAGATAGACAATCTATTTGTTTTATTGCAAATGGATTGTTAAAACTTAAAGGTGGCGTTTATAATTGTATCGAAACGTAACTGTAGCTTTTTATGCAAGATATCTTTATCCGCGACGTCCCTTGAGCCCCAACATCAAGGTTCAAACATACAAATAATTCCTATGGCAAATATCAGTATCAAACTCTCACAAAACGTCGTTACCACCAATTATCAGCAGCTTATAAAATCACCCCCAACCAATGGAACTTTGGGTACCCTGTTTGATGTATTTCCCAAACTGGGGTATTCCTGGGCTCAATCCCATCAATATTATTCATCCTTTGACTTTAGTGGCAGCAGGGTGCGTCTGGGCTTTGCTGATGGCTCCAGCACCACTTATAACGGTGTGGTCCTGGATAATCCGAATGCGACGCAAGGCACGGCCTCTGCCACTAGCTTGCAGTTGTATTCGGCTGGTGTTTTATCCATAGTTGAAAATGGCCAGTTTAATTTTAATTATGCCAATACAGTCGTCAATGGGACCAATTCGGTTTCCATCAAGTCGACTACGACGCAGTTATCCAATCTTTCCGTGTCGACACTGACACCGACCAATAGCCCTTACTATGACCCAGTTACCGGCAATGTGACGGTGACGGTGCAGGGTTCCATCAGTGGTGATATCAATGGTAATAATTCCGGTACGGTTTCAAGAGTCACGGCGACAGCAGACAAGTTCATTGCTTCTGCCTCTGTAGATGGCAGCTTTAGTCTGTCATCTAATTCTCTTGCTGTTGGACAGGGGCTGGCCAAGTCAACGGTTACCGGGACTATGACTGCCTCAGTGACTGAATACCGTGACGGTAGTTATAACCGTGTTACGGGTGTTTCGGCCTTTCTTTCTGCCAACCAGCAAATTGATGAAAAATTGCTGGCTAATGAATCCCTGTTTGGTGGGGCCGACGTGATCAGTGTTGATTTACCGTCAGTCATCTATGCCGATTATCTGATTGCTTCCGGCGCTGGTGACGACCTGATTACTATCAATGGTGGTGGCGGGCGTTTACACGTGAACGCTGGTAGCGGCAATGATGCCATCAACGTCGGCAGTGGCAATCACAATATTGATGGCGGCACCGGCATGGATACCGTCATCATGGCAGGGCAGGCCAGTGCTTTCAATATCAGCAAAACTGGTGCAGGTTATCAGGTGCGCGTCAATGCCAGTGGTGATGTAGATAATTTGTCTAACGTTGAACGTCTGCAATTTTCTGACAAGAGTATCGCTCTCGATGTCAATGGCACTGCCGGTCAGGCCTATCGCATTTATCAGGCTGCCTTTGGTCGCAAGCCTGATCTGGAAGGTTTGGGTTACTGGATCAAGGATATGGATAAAGGTTCCAGCCTGACTACCGTAGCGGCTGGTTTTTTTCAGTCGTCAGAATTTCAAAAGCTATACGGTGCCAACCCTTCAATCACGACACTGATTACCAATTTTTATCAAAACGTCTTGCATCGTGCACCTGATCAGGCAGGTTTTGATTATTGGAACAATCAGTTAAGTACAGGCAAAATTACACCTGCTGGTGCCCTGGCCAGTTTTTGCGAAAGCACCGAAAACCAGGCTCAAGTGATAGGATCAATACAGAACGGAATTGAATTCAAGCTGTGGGCAGGTTAATACCCGCACCATGCATTGACTGACCGGAGTATTGACGCTTGCATACTCCGGCACTGAATTGATTTTCGTATTTTTACGTGCAGTTGTTTTTATAAATACGAGACAATTGTGACCCAATCCAGGTTTGCCTGCCATGTCTGAACTCGTTGTTCTCACGACTTACTTCAATCCTTGTCGCTATCTGTCGCGCAGGCAGAACTATGACGCCTTCATGCAGGGCATGCGTACTGCGGGTGTGACTTGTATTACAGTGGAATGCGCATTTGGCGATGCGCCATTTGAATTGCCAGCGGCATTGGACGTCTTGCAGGTACGGTCTTCGACATTGCTGTGGCAAAAAGAGCGTTTGCTGAATCTGGCCGCTTCATGGCTGCCTGCCAGTTGTCGTTACGTGGCATGGCTGGATTGCGATATTTTGTTTGATAATAAAAACTGGGCCAGGGAACTGGTCGCAGTTTTGCGGCAATACCCGGTAGCGCAAGTATGGGAAACCTGTTTGAGGCTGCAGCGGGATGGGGCGGCTGGTGCGCAGCCTGATCGTGTCACCTCATTCGCCGCTGTCATGCAGGAGCAACCTGCTTCCCTGAATGCCGGACGTTATGATACCCATGGACATACCGGCTACGGATGGGCTATGCGACGCAGCCTGTTTGACAGCACGGGTTTGTATGAAGCCGCCATCTCTGGCAGCGCGGATCATTTCATGGCGCATGCAATATATGGTGACTATAACTTTTGCATACAAAACGCTCTGAAGCATGATCACGCCCAAATTACCCACCTGCAAGTCTGGGGACAACAGTTTTATCAGCAGGTACAAGGCAAGCTGGGTGTGGTAAGGGGAGAAATTCGCCACCTGTGGCATGGCGATGCCCAGAATCGGCGTTATTTTTTACGCATGCATGACATTACTGATCTGGGTTTCAATCCCTGGACGGATTTGAGCATGCGCGCAGGTCGTCCTCTGGAATGGCATGCCGATATGCATAAGCCAGGCCTGCGCCAGTACTTCGTCAATTATTTCCAATCACGCCGTGAAGATGGCGACATTCATGAGAAAGCAAGTCATGCTGAAACCCAATGTTAATCCGATCAGCGATGCGGACTTTAAAACTTATCACCGGGACATGGCCTATATGGATGTCGTCTACATGGCGCTGGATAATGCCATGCTGGCGATGCAGCAACAGATAGAGGATCTGTACCAAGAACATGAAAGCAAACAGGCGCAAAGGCAGCATGTCATCAAGCGCACGGTAGAGGGTTTGCTGCCAGGTTTTTACGCCAGTACCTTGCGTCAACTGCAATCAATTTGCCCTGGCTTTGTCGATGCGGTGGTATTGATTGCCTTCGAAGAGTATCGCCCCTGGTTAGGTATATTGCCGAGACCCGGCACAGCAAAGGCACTGGCCACTTTGCAAACCAGACTGGCATTTTATTTTGATACCCGTGTAGAACTGGATAAGGTGGAAGACCTGGACCGGGACCTGGCTGCCATTGCTGAGCAAATTAATGCTTTGCAAAGAAAACGCCAGGAAACAGTAGACATCATCAGCGTGCTGAAAAAAACACAGAATACCAATGGCGTATTACCTGCCGAAATAACCAGCTATATCGAGCAGATATTCAAGCGCGCTGTGGCCATGCCAGCCAGTGGCAGTACCATGGCATCCATCAAGCGCAAAGACCTTGAAACCCAATGGCGCCAGCGCAGGAAATATTATTCGCATTCGACTTATCATGACAATTACGCCTGGTATAGCCTTGCGCATGATTTCCCTTCTCATTCGATGATGCAAAGCAATCTGCAGGGTAATGTCGCCAGACAGCGACAGGCAGATGCGCTGGCTGGTGCTATGCTGGCGGATTCATACGTGTTTAACACAGGCACTGCCGGAGTCGCAACAAGCCCGGTTGACCAGTATGAGCCCGCCAGTTTTCCTGATGCCCGCAACGATGCCGCCAATCTGGTCAATACAGATAGCACGACCGGGTACACAGACAACACGCAAAATTCCTCTGGCACGCAAACCGATTTGTACGATTGCAATACAACAGTCATGTTGAATGATGATCTAAGGACCGATGATAGTTTGGGTGCCTATTCATGACGGGCGTACGGAGTGAGGGTGTACTGCGGACAGAACAAGTTCTCATCTGGTTAAGCATTGTTTTTCAATAGTTCGAGAATGCTGGAAAAGTCTTTGCCACCTGCTCCGGCTTTGCTATGAATGCCATACAGGTTGCGCACAGCTTCGCCTAGCGGGATGCTGGCATTTGTACCCAATGCCGCCTCGGTCGCCAATCCCAGATCTTTCAGCATCAGATCAACACCAAAGCCACCCGTATAGCCACGTGACGCGGGTGCATTTTCCATGACGCCAGGGTAGGGGTTATATAGTTCCAGTGCCCAGTTACGGCCCGAACTTTTGCTCATGATGTCGGACAAGACTTTGGGGTCAAGTCCATTCGCCACGCCGAGAGCCAGCGCTTCTGCCGTGCCTGCCATCAGTATGCCCAGCAGCATGTTGTTGCAGATTTTTGCGGTTTGCCCGGCACCGTGTTCCCCGGCGTGGAAGATGTTCTTGCCCATGGCGTTCAGGACAGGGCGGGCGCGTTCGAGGTCAGCCGCGCTGCCGCCGACGATGAAGGTCAGCGTGCCTGCTGCTGCGCCTGCCGTACCACCTGAGACCGGGGCATCTACCATTGCCAGGCCGCGTGTGGCTGCGGCTTGTGCGACCTTTTTGGCAGATTGTGGGGCAATCGTGCTGCAGTCTATGATGAGCGCGTTATCGGCGATGTGGGCAAGTATGCCATCCTCACCGAGATACAGGCTTTCCACGTGACGACTGGCGGGCAGCATGCTGATGACGATGTCTGCGCCTTCTATCGCTTGCCTGGCGTTGCTGGCAGCCAGGGCACCTGCATCTGCCAGTGTTTTGAGAGCGGTGGGAGAGAGGTCGAAGACGGTGAGTGGGTAGCCTGCCTTGAGCAGGTTAAGAGCCATGGGCGCGCCCATATTGCCGAGGCCGATGATGGCGATTTTGGATTGGTTTGACATGGTTTATCTCCTGGTTTTACGTGTTCTTTGTTTGGCTTGTAGGTTGGGTCAATCGTAGGTTGGGCCGGGCCTCGCTAGGCTACGGTTTATCAACCCAACACTGGGCGTTTCAATAATGTATATGTTAATTAAAGGCCCAGTGTTGGGCTGGTAAACCGTAGCCCAACCTACGCACCACGCCTTGATACTTACGCAGCTCTTTTTTGAATATTTTCAACTGCACCCAAATCCCGCAATGGATGCTGCTCTGCGGCCCAAGGATGCGCAAAATAACGCTCACCATCCTGCGGCTGCAATTCACCCAAACTACCCGGCAACCACTGCGGTTTCTGATCCTTATCTACAATCAAGGCCCGTATCCCTTCCGCAAAATCATGGCCTTGTGCGCAGGCGAGTGCCGCGACTAATTCCATACGGAAGATTTCTGCCAGCGATAATTGCTTGCCATGTTCCTGCAAGGTATACGCCAGCCAGGCAGATGTCGGGCTGCCTTTTTGCAGGCTGCTGACTGCTTTTTGTAGCCAGGGACGTTCTTCCTGCTGTGTTGTATCTACCGCTAATATTCGCGCGACGATGGCAGGCAAATCTGCTGCGCCGCACAGGCGATTGATGAGGTCAAAATTGGCGCGCAAAGGGCCTGCGGTATTGCTGGACTGTGCCGAAAAATCATGCAAGACCTGGCTCAGACGCTGATGGTTCTGGTGGGCTTGACTGCTCCACGCAGCAGACTGCAAAGCCGCCAGCACATCTGCCTTGCTGGCATGTGGTAAGGCCACGTCAGCCAGTTTCACAAACAGCGCATCATTGGCATTGATACTGGCACCAGTCAATGCCAAAAACAAACCCAGCTTGCCCGGCATGCGGTTCAAAAACCAGGTGCCGCCTACATCGGGGAACAGGCCTATGGCTATCTCTGGCATGGCGAGGCGGGATTTTTCTGTGACAACGCGGTGGCTGGCACCTGCCATCAAGCCTATGCCGCCACCCATGACGATGCCGTGGCCCCAGCATAATATGGGTTTGCGATAGGTATGTATCTGGTAATCGAGGCGGTATTCCTGCTCAAAAAATTCCAGCGCATAGGCATTGCCGAGCAGGTCGTCTTTTTTATCGGATGCATGATGCTCGCGCATGCTGGCGTACAGGTTTTGCAAGTCACCACCTGCGCAAAAAGCTTTCTCGCCAGCGGCTTGCAGGACCACCATGGCGATGCTGTTGTCTTCATCCCAGACTTGTAATTGCTTGCCCAGTAATTGCACAATTTCCTTGGACAGGGCGTTCAGGGTTTTTTCTGAATTCAGGGTGGCCACGCCTAGTTGCATGCCATTGGCGGCAGGCAGGGTGTGGAACAGGACGGAGGCGGCTTCGCTCATGCATTCCTCCACACTGGCGGACGTTTTTCCAAAAAGGCAGTGACGCCTTCTTTTTGATCAGCGGTATCAAACAAGGCCAGGAAGGCTTCGCGTTCTTGTGGCAGCACGGTGTTCATGGGTTGCTGGCGTGCACCCTGTATCAGTTGCTTGCATGCTTTGACGCTGCTTGGGCTTTGCTTACCTACCTGTTTGGCCAGCGCGAGTGCATGCTCCAGTGCGCCACCGGTGGCGACCACTTCTTCTACCAGACCTATGCGCAGGGCAGTGGCAGCATCGACACGTTCGCCACACAAGATCAGGCGCTTGGCCCAGCCTTCACCGACCAGCCAGGCCAGGTTTTGCGTGCCGCCGGCGCAAGGCAGCAAGCCGACGGCGGCTTCTGGCAGGGCCATCTGTGCCTGGGTTTCGGCGATGCGCAAATCGCAGGCCAGTGCGCATTCCAGTCCACCACCCATGGCATAGCCATTGATGGCAGCGATGGATACACCACGGAAGCGGCTCAGGGTTTCAAATGCTTCGCCAAAGCGGCGTGCCATATCGAGTGCCACGGCCTTGTCGCCATCGGCAAACAGCTTCAAGTCTGCACCTGCTGAAAAGAATTTCTGGCCTGAACCTGTGATGACGAGGCTATAGATATCTGCATCAGCATTGAGGTCATTGACGAGTTGTGTCAATGCCTGCAAACCCGCTGCCGTCCAGGTATTGGCGGGCGGGTTGGCCAGGGTCACCAGGGCAGTGTGACCGACGATTTCGCATTGCAGATTGGTGTAGTTACTATAATTTTTGTTGTGGCTCATAGAAATTCCTCGCTTGCGGGTTGGTTTAGCATGTGGCGGGCGACGATGACGCGCATGATTTCATTCGTGCCTTCGAGTATCTGGTGTACCCTGACATCGCGCAGGAAACGCTCCAGCGGGTATTCGCGTATGTAGCCGTAGCCGCCATGGATTTGCAGGGCTTCATTGCAGACGGCAAAGCCGGTGTCGGTCGCCAGTCGCTTGGCCATGGCGCAGTACACAGCGGCATTATCGGCCTTGCTGTCGAGCTTGCAGGCGGCGAGGCGCACCATCTGGCGGGCAGCGACAAGCTCGGTTTGCATATCGGCCAGCTTGAATTGCAGCACCTGGAAATCAGACAGTTTTTTCTGGAACTGCATGCGCTCATTCATATACGTTTGTGCGCTATTGAGTGCCGATTGCGCCGCACCGATGGAACAGGTGGCGATGTTGATGCGACCGCCATCGAGACCTCGCATGGCGATGCGAAAACCTTCGCCTTCTTCACCGAGCAAGTAGCTGCGCGGTATGCGTACCTGGTCAAAATTCACGGTGCGGGTGGGCTGGCTGTTCCAGCCCATCTTGTCTTCCTTCTTGCCATAGGTGATGCCTGGCAAATCTGCTGGAACCGCAAAGGCAGAGATACCGCCTGCACCCTCACCACCCGTGCGTGCCATGACGACCAGCATATTGGTGGCACCAGCGCCCGAAATAAAGGCTTTGCTGCCATCGAGAATGTAGCTGTCGCCATTCAGGCGGGCACTGGTGCGCAGCGATGCGGCGTCAGAGCCCGAGCCAGCTTCGGTCAGGCAGTACGAGGCCAGTTTCTTGCCTGCAGCCAGTTTGGGTACCCATGCCTGCTGTACTTCTGGCGTGCCCCAGTGGGCGATCATCCAGCTTGCCATGTTGTGTATCGTGATATAAGCCGTGGTCGAAGGGCAGGCGCGGGCCAGCTCTTCAAAAATGATGGCTGCATCCAGCCGCGTCAGACCCAGCCCGCCCAGCTCTTCCGGCACGTACAGCCCGCAAAATCCCAGCTCCCCGGCATGGGCGATGACGTCCAGCGGGAAGTGGGATGTGGTATCCCAATGCGCGGCTTGCGCCGTCATTTCATGGGCTGCGAAGCTGCGGGCAGATTGCTGGTAGGCGCGCTGGTCTTCGTTCAATTCGAAGTCCATGTTGGCCTCCGATTACTTGAGTGAGATGGTCGTATTCACCTTGCCGGCGCTGACGCTGTCATCGAACCAGCGTGCCGTGACGGTCTTGGTCTGGGTATAGAACTGTATGACTTGCTTGCCATATGGCCCCAGGTCACCGAGTTTGGATGCACGTGAACCGGTAAATGAAAACAGCGGCACAGGTACAGGAATAGGCACGTTGATGCCTATCTGGCCTACATCGATATCTTCTTCAAACGTGCGGGCGGCAGCACCAGACTGGGTGAACAGCGCCGTGCCATTGCCGTTAGGGTTGACATTGGTGATGGCGATGGCGTCAGCCAAAGTATCTGCCTGCATGATGCACAGTACCGGGCCAAAGATTTCTTCTTCATAGATGCGCATGCCGGGTTTGACGCCGGTGAAGACCGTAGGGCCGACGAAGTTGCCATGCTCATAGCCTGGCACTTGTGGAGCACGGCCATCCAGCACCAGATTGGCACCTTCCGCAATACCCTGCGCGATCAGGCTTTCTACCCTATCTTTGGCGGTGCAGGAAATGACCGGGCCTATGTCGGTATTGGCTTCTGCACCCGCATTGATCTTGAGGCTGCGTGCACGGTCCAGCAAGTCTGGCACCCACTGGTTGGCTTCACCAACCAGGATGACCACAGAGAGCGCCATGCAACGCTGGCCAGCTGCGCCAAAGGCAGCACCAGCGAGATTGTTCAGGGTTTGTTCTTTATTCGCATCTGGCAGGACGATGGCGTGGTTCTTGGCACCCATCATGCATTGCGCACGTTTGCCAGCCAGGGTGGCACGCTGGTACACATGCGTGCCTACGCGGGTAGAGCCTACGAAGGACACCGCCTCGATATCCGGGTGATCGCAAATCGCATTGACGATGTCTTCACCACCATGCACCACATTCAGCACGCCAGGTGGCACACCGGCTTGCATCGCCAACTCAGCCAGACGCATGGTGACCATGGGGTCTTGCTCAGACGGTTTCAGGATGAAGGTATTGCCGCAGGCGATCGCCATAGGGAACATCCACAACGGTATCATGGCCGGGAAGTTAAAAGGGGTGATGCCGGCGCACACGCCGAGCGGCTGGTTCAGGGTGTAGGTATCGACACCGCTGGCAACGTTGTTGGCGATCTCGCCCATTTGCAGGTTGCCGATATTGGCGGCATGCTCAACCACTTCCAGACCACGGAAAATATCGCCCTCGGCATCGGCCAGGGTTTTGCCCTGTTCGGCTGTCAGCAATGCGGCCAGCTCAGCCATGTTTTCACGTATCAGTTGCTGGTACTTGAGAAAGATGCGGGCGCGTGTGCCTATCGCTGTCTTGCGCCAGGTCTTGAAAGCAGCCTTGGCGGCATCGACTGCAGCCTGCATTTCTTCTGGCGTGGCAAATGGTACATGGGCCAGCACCTGTTGCGTGGCCGGGTTGATCACATTGCGCCATTGCGTGGATTTGGATTCTATCAATTCGCCGTTGATGAGCAGTTTGACGTTGGGGACCTGGGTAAGAGTAGCCATGATGCTTTCCTGAACCTTCCTGATGATGTGCGGACAGACGGCGGGCTATGCCCGCAACAACCACCGCACTGATGCCTGAAAAACAGGATGACCACCGCAAGCAGAAACCTGCCGCAGCAACGATCCTGACCATGGATATGCACCGTGTGGGCACACACCCGCCACGCACCTTCCGTACGTGACCAGACCTTGGGAAAAACAGTAAGAAGTAATGTTGAAGACAAGCACCCACCCGCCATCAGGCGCGCCATGCCATATCCCAAACACAGCCTTCCGCAGTGTTTTTCTCAGCGATCAACAGGCCGGTATCCGGGCTTGCAAGTCTTGTTACATCGCCTTCCCAGTCATGCATGACCAGTGGCGTGGTTGATGTAACCGCACTTGCCTACCGTTGCGGAGGCAGCAGGGGCTTGAAACCTGCTTACGATCTTAAGCGCGAGCGCAATTTGTATCGATGCGGGCTTCATGCGCTGCTCTTCTCCCCGCTGACGCTCGCTACAGATCGTAAACACGTTTTTAGGTCTTGATACCAACTGCCATTAGATAATGACAGCGATCAGGACGACCACTTTCCCGTTTAACACAGCCCAAGAAATTGGACTGTGCACCTGTTATTTTTAGGATAGCATAAGACTTGACGTTTACGTAAACGTAAATATGCGGATATACATGAAAAAAATTCAGCGACGCCTGCATCCCGGCAATTTGCATAAAGTTGCCAACCGGTAAAAAGCAAGCCTGGTCCAGATTGAGTATCATGAAAGCCATTGGTGCTTGCCTGCGGGCGGCAAATACAGTCTATCCAGCTCAGTGCATGCTGCGCATTTCTGCCCATTTAAAGATGCCAGCTGCCATCAACCAGGAAAACAGCAATGACCAGCAAACCTAGCACTGACAATACCGACAACAGGATGGAGCGCGACACCTTTGGTGAAATCGCTGTTCCGGCAAATGCACTATGGGGTGCACAGACTCAACGTTCACTGCATCACTTTGCCATCTCCACAGAAAAAATGCCGGATGCTCTGGTGCTTGCACTGGCACGTGTGAAACGCAGTTGCGCCATCGTGAACCGTGATCTTGGCTTGATGGATGCCCGGTTCGCTGACGCCACCGTCAGTGCTGCCGACGAGGTGTTGGCTGGCGCGCATCCGCATGCTTTCCCGCTGTCGGTATGGCAGACCGGCTCCGGCACGCAAAGCAATATGAACATGAATGAAGTGCTGGCCAATCGCGCTTCCGAATTATTGGGCGGCACCCGTGGTATGAGTCGCCTGGTGCATCCGAATGATCAGGTGAATATGGGGCAGTCATCGAATGATGTCTTCCCTACTGCCATGTATGTAGCTGCATGTTTGACAGTGACGCAGTCACTGCTGCCGGCGCTGCAGCAATTACGTACTTCGCTGGCTGCCAAGGCAGTTGAATTTGCCGACATCGTCAAGATTGGCCGTACGCATTTGCAGGATGCAACGCCACTGACCCTGGGGCAGGAAGTTTCTGGCTGGGTGGCACAGCTGGCACATGCAGAACAGGCCATCAGCCTCAGTTTGCCAGCTTTGCAGGAGCTGGCAATCGGCGGGACTGCGGTTGGTACTGGTCTCAATACCCATGCAGAATTTGGTCAGCGCGTTGCCGCCAGTCTGGCACAGGATACCGGCATAGGCTTTGTTGCTGCACCCAATCGTTTTGCCGCGCTGGCGGCCCACGATGCCATGGTCAGTTCGCATGGTGCATTGAAGACCCTGGCGGTGGCCTTGATGAAAATCGCCAATGACATACGCTGGCTGGCTTCCGGTCCGCGTTCTGGGCTGGGGGAATTGCAAATACCAGAAAATGAACCAGGCAGTTCTATCATGCCAGGCAAGGTCAATCCTACCCAGTGCGAAGCAGTGACCATGGTGTGTTGTCAGGTCATGGGTAATGACGTGGCCCTGAGCATAGGTGGCGCCTCAGGCAATTTTGAATTGAATGTATTCAAGCCGCTCATCGTCCACAATTTCTTGCAGAGCACACGCCTGCTGGCCGATGCCATGTCCAGCCTGGATCAGCATTGCGTGCAGGGCATGCAGGCGAATCGTCAGCGCATCACTGAACTGTTGAATAATTCGCTGATGCTGGTGACAGCGCTCAACCCGCATATAGGCTATGACAAATCGGCAGCGATTGCCAAATATGCGCATCATCACCAGACCACCTTGCGCGAAGCAGCGCTGAAGTTGGGTCATGTCACGGCGGAAGAATTTGATGCCTGGGTCAGGCCGGAAGACATGGTGTGAACACTTTGCAGGCAGAAATGAAAGCTATCTAGGGCCTGCGTGACGATCATGGCTACGTAGTAAATGCTGACGATAGAATAACTATCGCTGTGCATAGGTATCAAGCCTGTCTTGCCCTGATCACAGGGCAAGCAGGTTGCACCTTTGCTTCAACCGTTACTGTCCAGTAGCCGAGGTCTTGCGTACACTTTGCACAGTCATTCCCACTTGCTCAGCCAATTGCTGTGCCGCGCCGGACATCGCGGGTGCTACGGCTTCATACGCCGTGCTATTCAGGCCAACAGTGAAGATATTGTGTTCACGTCTGAGCAATTTTCGGCCGCTGTCGAGCACGACCCAGCTTGCTTCCAGGGTGAGTTGCCTGCCGCTATTGATGAGCAATTGGTCTATTTGTACTTTGACGAGGTAGCGTGGCAGCTTGCCCGAAGGGCTTGCGACTACGCCGGCGCTGATGCCAGTGTCAGATGACAGCCAGGCGTCTGGCTGGCTGGCGCGCAGGTGGGCTATGAGGGACAGGGTCAGTTGTTCGTCGAGTGGGGCTATCCAGCGTTGTTCGTCAGTGACAAGGGATTCAGTAGCAGACTTTTGGATAACCAGTTGTGGCCGATTGGCTGCTTCTGGCAATTTGACAGTAGCGATGACGAGTTCATACTGCGGCTCGGCCATACTTGTGCCTGCCGTTGGATAATCCAGGCGGTAGAGGTGTTCTGTTGGCGGCGTGGTGCAGGCGACCAGCAGGCTGGACAGCAACAGCGTGAGAATGTGTATGCTTCGCATCATGGTTTTACCTTTTGTTTGCCAAACACCAGGGCATCGGGGTGGCGTTCCAGCATGTCGGCCAGGTTGGCGACGGCGCGGGCAGACCTGGCGACTTGTTTCAAGGATTCGCGCATGTCTTGCTGCAAAGGCGCATCTTCCGCCAGCAGGGCGTTGGCGCTGTTGAGGGTGTTACGCGCCTCCTTGAGAGTGGATGTCAGTTCAGGAGCGACTTCGCCATCAAGCCGGCGTACCAGTTTTTCTGTGCTGGCGAGGGTGGTATTGAGTTTGCTCAGGGCTTGCACCAGTTCGGCAGATATCTTATCGAAAGGCAGTTTATCTATCTTCTTGGCGATGCGGCCAACGGTTTCCTGGATTTCGGCCAGACCACCGCCGACGGTGGGCAGTACAGGGTAGTCGGTACGCCAGTCCATTTTTTCCTGTGGGGCATCGGGAAAGAAGTCGAGGGCGATATACAATTGCCCAGTCAGCAGGTTGCCGCTACGCAGCTGGCCGCGGAGGCCACGTGAGATCAGGTGTTCAAGCAGTGATTTTTCTTTGGCCTCGGTGTCGTCGTCTGGCAGGCGGGCACCTGAGCGGACACGGGATTTGAGGCGGTCCGGGTAGAGACTGACTTCGACCGGGAAGCGTGGCAGGCGGCCATTTTCTGCAAATTCCACGCCCAGGGATTTGACTTCGCCGATGACGATGCCGCGCAGATCGACAGGTGCACCTTTAGAAAGGCCGCGCAGGCTTTCAGGGAAGTACATGAGAAAGTTACGCACCTTGGTGTCTGGCGCGCGCATGGCATGTTCGCGGTCTTCAAACAGGGAAAAGGTACTGCCTTCATGGGCCGGTTTGCCGCCTGGCAGGGCGTCGTCATGTTCCTGGAAGGCCAGGCCACCTTCGATCAAGGATGTCAGCGATTCTGTGGTGACGCGCAGACCGTTGGCGTCAAGTTGCATGTCGACGCCGCTGGCATGCCAGAAGCGGGTGTCGGCAGTCACATACTGGTCATACGGTGCATCGATGAAGACGTGGATGGTAACGCCCTTGCCGTCACGGTCCAACTGGAACTTGGTGACATGGCCGGCATTGATGTGGCGAAAGAAAATGGGCGAGCCATAATTGACCGAGCCCGTCTGCGCACCATGCAGGACAAATTCACGACCTGGGGAATCGCGATTGACCAGAGGTGGTTCTTCCAGTCCGGTGAATTCATCGGTAGTGTCTGTGGCAGTGCCGACATCAACGCCAATATAGTTGCCCGACAGCAGGGTGGAAAGGCCAGAGACCGAGCCGCCTGAGATACGTGGCTTGACAATGAAGAAACGGGTATCGGTGGCCAGGATGTCAGATGCACTCTTGATCAGTTGCGCGGTAACCAGCACGCGCTTGCGGTCGGGCGAGAGGGCAATGGCTTTGACATGGCCCACATCCACATCCTTATAACGCAGCTTGGTTTTACCTGCTTCCATTCCTTCTGCCGATTTAAAGGTGATGGTGATGACTGGCCCCTGGCTGGTCAGGCTTTGCACCACCAGCCAGATACCGATGAGTGCAGCAATGACAGGTACTGCCCAGACAAACGAAGGCATGCGCCGCCGTGGTCTGACCTTGATGACCGGCACCATGGCGTCGACAGCAGCGACAGTCTCTGCGGTATTGTTGGCTTTGTCCGCAGAAGGCGTGCCGGGATTTTCTGAAATTGGATCACTCATGCGTCTTTGTTACCCAGATTAAACGTGAATCAAAGCTTTGTGCCGACAACATCGTCAACACCACCACCGCACCAAAAGCCAGTGCGCCACCGCCGGGGTGTATCGCCGCCAGCGACTGAAACTGCACCAGCGCCACCAGTACCGTCACGACGTACACGTCGAGCATGGACCAGCGCCCGACAGCTTCTATCATGCGGAACAACTGGGTACGCTGCAAAGGGTTCCAGGCGGATTTTTTCCAGCAGGTGACTAGCAGCAGACTGATGGAAAACAGTTTTAGCAAGGGCACGACGATGCTGGCAAAAAAAACCAGTAGCGCCAGCGGCCACGAACCTGTGTTCATTAACACCAGTACCCCACTCATGATGGTGTCATCTTGTGCACCAAAGATGGTGTTGGTGTGCATGACGGGCAAGAGGTTGGCAGGTATGTACAGTATCGTCGCAGCCACCAGATAGGCCAGCGATTTGGTCAGGCTGTCTTTATGACGCAAATGCAGGGAGGCACCGCAACTGGGGCAGTGAGTGGCCGCTTCATCATGGGTGCAGCACAGGGTTTCGCAAATATCGCAACTGATGAGCCCGGCGGCTGCACCTGTCTGGCCCGCCAGGCCAGCAGCGGGGATGTGGTGGTATTCATGTTCAGACATGTTTCACCCCGGCACTTGCTCTGATGCGCCTGACCGCACGCGCCCACAACCATACATTACGCGGGGTCAGTACCGATGTCAGCGCCGCTGTGATGAAAATCAGGCTGGCGCAAGACCACAGGGCAGGGCCGATGACGATATCTGCCATGTGTTGCAGCTTGACCAGAGACACCAGCAGGCCCAGCATGAAGATTTCGACCATGCTCCAGGGGCGCAGGCTTTGCAGGGCACGCAAGGGTGCGCCCAACGCCTGGCTGGCGTCACCAAACCGGAGTATGCACAAGAGGTAAATGGCAAGCGATATCTGCAAGGCTGGTGCCAACATGGTAGTAATGATTACCAATAAGGAGAGCAGATGCATGCCGTCATCCCACATGGACAGGGCGGCATGCAGCAAGGTTGTGTCGCGCGTTACCTGCTGGACCTTGAGTGCCAGCAGGGGGAAGCTGTTGAGCAACAGCAACAAGATTACCGAGGTAACAGCCAGCGCCAACGCCATATCCAGGCTGGCGCTGCCGTTTCTGTATAGCGTGGCACGGCAACGAGGGCAGCAAGCTGCTTCACCTCTTGCGAGCGGCGCATCCATGCAGATCAGGTCGCACTCATGACAGACAATAAATTTGTTGGCTGTGCTAATGGGAAATCACTTTCAGGTGGAAATGACGCAGAAATGCCCAGTTTATCCAAATTTTTCCATTAATCATAGAGAATTGGATATCCCATTTATTTTCACCGGGACTTTAATTGTTGCAAACGAAGAAAGCCGGGTTCGATTGATGAACTGTGATGAATTGTGATGAACAAGTATGAGGGGGAGTTGAGAGAATGAACTTCATGCTTGCGCAGCACAAAACGGAAGGCACATATTCACTGTAAAGTGAATATGTGCCTTCTGCTTCAATTCAAATCATTGGAAAAAGCGATCAGCAGCAATCCTGATGTTCTTCATCATCTGCTGCCACAGTGGCGCGTAGCAGTTTGGTTGCTTGCACCATATTTTCCAGCGCGGCAATGGTTTCTGGCCAGTCGCGGGTTTTCAGGCCGCAATCCGGGTTGACCCAAAGACGGGCATCGGGAATGACGCTACGGGCTTTTTGCAACAGCCTTTGCATTTCGCTGACTTTCGGCACACGGGGCGAATGAATGTCATACACGCCGGGGCCGATATCATTTGGGTAGGCAAATTCACCGAAACCATCCAGCAATTCCATGTCCGAGCGTGAAGTTTCTATGGTGATGACGTCGGCATCCATTGCGGCAATCCACGGCAGGATGTCATTGAATTCCGAATAGCACATATGGGTATGAATTTGTGTGTCATCCCTGACAACGGCAGAACTCAGCTTGAATGCGCGCACGGCCCAATCCAGGTAGGCAGCCCAGTCTTGCTGTTTCAAAGGCAGTCCTTCGCGGAAGGCAGGTTCATCGATCTGTATCATGCCTATGCCAGCTTTTTCCAGGTCAGCAACTTCATCACGCAGTGCAAGTGCGATTTGCAAGGCAGTGGTTTCACGCGGTTGGTCATCACGCACGAAAGACCATTGCAACATGGTGACAGGGCCGGTCAGCATGCCCTTCATCGGTTTTTTGGTCAGGCTTTGCGCATATGCACTCCAGGTGACGGTCATGGCTTCGGGACGGTACACGTCGCCGTAGATGAAGGGAGGTTTGACGCAGCGTGAGCCATAGCTTTGTACCCAGCCGTTCAACGTGAAGCCATAGCCCCACAATTGTTCGCCAAAATATTCCACCATGTCGTTGCGTTCCGGCTCACCATGGACCAGCACGTCGATATCGAGTTTTTCCTGCTGCTCAACGACATGGCGTATTTCTGCGCGCATGGCTTCCAGATAATCGAGATGCGCCAGCTCACCACGTTTGTAAGCTGCACGCGCTTGCCGTATGGTTTTGGTTTGCGGGAAAGAGCCTATGCTGGTAGTCGGAAATTGGGGAAGCTCAAAACGCTGCTGCTGTGAAAGTATGCGTTCTGCAAACTGACTATGACGTTCTGCATCCTTGGCGATGACATTTTCCAGGCGTTTTTGTACGATGGGATTATGAATGCGTACGGATTGTCGGCGGCTTGCCACTGCCTGATCTGCCAGCAAAAAATCCTGTGCGACATCGGCTGCATGGCCATTCAGCGCCTGCTTGAGGGCAGATACTTCATGCAGCTTTTGGGTGGCAAAGGCCAGCCAGCTGCGGGTTTCTTCATCCAGCGCGGTTTCTGCTGTCAGGTCAACCGGTACATGCAGCAATGAGCAACTGGGGGCCAGCCACAACTGTTCGCCCAGTTTTTCCTTCGCTGCCTGTAAGCTCTGTGCCAGCGCAGACAGATCGGCACGCCAGATATTGCGCCCGTCTATCACACCAGCTGACAGCACACGACCTTGTGGCCAATTGTCCAGTAGATTACTTAGTTGTTGTGGCGCACGTACCAGGTCCAGATGAACACCCGCTACAGGTAATGATCGCAGCAAAGCAGCACGGTCTTGCACAGTTTCAAAATAAGTAGCCAGCAGGATTTGCGGGGATTGCCGGACCAGTGCATGGTAAGCAAAGACAAAGGCATCCAACCATGGTGCATCCAGATCGAGTGTCAATATGGGTTCATCAATTTGTACCCAGTCCAGCCCCTGGTCTTGCAGACGTGCCAGCACGCGTTGATATGCCGGGATGATTTTTGGCAGCAAATCCAGTTTGTGTGTCAGGCCGCTTTTGATCTTGCCCAGGTACAGCAAAGTCAAAGGCCCCACCAGGGTGACTTTGCTGTTATGGCCTTGTGCCTGTGCTTCTGCCAGTTCTTCAAACAGCCAGTCAACACCACCATTGAAGCTGGTGTCTGCTGTCCATTCTGGCACCAGATAATGGTAATTGGTGTCGAACCACTTGGTCATTTCCATCGCAAAATGCTGGGGATTGCCACGGGCGGCGACATAGTAGTCTGACAGAGACAATTCTTTGGCGTTGAAGCCAAAGCGGTTGGGCAGGGCACCCAGTAAGGCCAGTGTATTCAAGATCTGGTCATACCAGGCAAAGTCACCGACGCTGACAAAATCCAGACCAGCCTGTTTTTGCAAGGCCCAATGACGGGCACGCAATTCATTGCCTGTTTCGCGCAAGGTGGCTTCGGTAATATCACCGCGCCAGAAGGCTTCCTGGGCGAATTTCAATTCTCTTTGGGCGCCGATACGGGGGAAGCCCAGGGTATGTGCTGTTGTCATTTCATTCTCCTATCTTAGTTAATCTATGATGGGTTAGAATTGACTATGATTCAAACGACATATTTTAAGAATTAACTTGAATTTTACTCATAATGCAATCCATACTAGAACTGCGTCACCTGAAAACCCTGCTTGCGCTGCGTGAATCCGGCAATTTGTTGCGGGCTGCCGTGTTGTTGAATGTCACCCAATCGGCGCTGTCGCACCAGATCAAATTGCTGGAAGAGCATCATGGGACGCCCCTGTTCGAACGCAAGACCACGCCGATACGGTTTACCCCGGCAGGTGAACGCCTGCTGCAACTGGCCGACAGCATCTTGCCGCAAGTTGCCAATTGCGAGCGCGACCTGGCCCGCCTGGCGCAGGGTGTGGCCGGGCAGTTACGCATCGCGGTTGAATGTCATACCTGCTTTGACTGGCTGATGCCTGCCATGGATTTGTTTCGGCAGCGCTGGCCCGAAGTGGAACTGGATATCGTTTCCGGTTTCCAGGCCGACCCGGTGGGCTTGTTGTATAGCCATAAGGCAGATGTAGCCATCGTGTCCGAGATGGATGCAGATGAAAGCGTGGCTTACCATCCACTGTTTCGTTTCGAGATTGTTGCGCTGATCGCCAAAGACCATGCGCTGGCCAAACGCGATTATCTGGTGGCACAGGATTTTCCAACTGATACCCTGATTACCTACCCGGTGCCAGATGACATGCTGGACGTAGTGCGCCAGGTCTTGAAGCCTGCAGGCGTCGATACCGCCCGCCGTACTACTGAATTGACGGTCGCCATGCTGCAACTGGTGGCCAGCAAGCGCGGCATTGCCACCTTGCCGGTATGGGCGGCACAGAATTATGTGAACCGTGACTATGTGCTTCCCAAACGCATTACTGCCGATGGACTGACCGGCAGCTTGTATGCCGCCTGCCTGCCGGATCTGTCAGGCAAGGCTTACCTCAGTGATTTTGTAACGACCATACGTGAAAGCAGCTACCTGAATCTGCAGAGCATAGAACTTATCTGAAAGCGCAGAGGCGCTGTACTGACGCAATGTCAGTGCGCTTTCGTAATTTAAATTTGAATCGTAATAAGAATTATTCTCGTTTACATATTGTTTCTGGTTTGTTACAATCCGGCATCGTTCTTCAACATCCCACCTCAGCCATTCCCTCAAAGAAAAGCCAGCGGTATTTAATTTTATTTTCCTGAAGGAAATATCATGGCCCATATCAAGAGTCGTAAGCACCATCACGCCCGTTTTAGTCACACAGTAGCGCTTGCCGCCACTGCAATCCTGTTGCCGATTGCTGCGCATGCAGCTGACCCTGCTTTGCCCGATGTCAAAGTGACGGCAAAGACTGAAAATGATTTCAAGGCGGATAAGGCTTCTTCCCCCAAATATACTCAACCACTGATTGATACCACGCAGACTATTACCGTCATCAAGCGGGAGCTGATTGACCAGCAAGGCGCTTTGACATTGACCGATGCCTTGCGCAATACACCCGGTGTGGGCGCGTTTTTCCTGGGGGAAAACGGTAGTACCAGCACGGGTGATGCCATTTACATGCGGGGTTTTGATGCTTCCAGCAGCATTTATGTGGATGGCGTGCGTGACCTGGGATCCATTTCCCGTGATCTGTTCAATATTGAGCAGATCGATGTATTGAAAGGCCCGGCGGGTACCGATGGCGGACGTGGCGCACCGACAGGTTCAGTCAATCTGGTCAGCAAACAGGCGACGCTCGACGATGCAACATTTGCTTCCGCAACCGTGGGCAGCGGCAGTCAGAAACGTATTTCTGCTGACGTTAACAAACTCATTAGTGCTGAGCAAGGTTCTGCGTTTCGTCTGAATGTGTTTGACCAGGATAGCGGTGTTGTTGGTCGCAATGAAGTCCACAATAAACGCTGGGGTGTCGCGCCATCGTTTGCATTTGGTTTGAAATCACCGACACGGTTTTACCTGAATTACCTGCATGTGCAGCAAGATAACGTGCCCGATGGTGGCGTGCCAACCATAGGTTTGCCGGGCTATAGCAGCCCGGACCCGAAGCGCCCTTTCTTGTCAACAGCACCCAAGGTGGACCCCAAGAATTTTTATGGCTCAGCCAGCGATTTTGACAAGGTTACGGCAGACATGCTGACAGCACGCGCCGAGCATGATTTCACCGACAAGATCAAGCTGATCAATACTGCGCGTTATGGCAAAACCACGCAGCATTACTTGCTGACCTCATTCATGGGTTCGACCGCGAATTTGCTCACACCGTCCACCACCGACCTGTCTACCTGGACGCTGGCGCGCAGCACACGTACCTTGAAAGATCAGGAAAACGAAATCCTTACCAATCAAACCAATCTGGTAGCAGACCTGGAAATCGGCGGTCTTCAGCATAGTCTGTTAGGCGGACTGGAACTGACTTCTGAAAAACAGAATACCTGGGGTAACGATGGCTTGGGTACTTTGCCTGCTGCCAATTTTTACAACCCGAATCCCAACGACCAGATAACTGGCTTGAATCCGGTACGTAATAATGTTTTTACACGTGGCTCAACCAGTACAGTCAGTGCCTATGTGTTTGATACGATCAAGTTCAGCCCTGAATGGCAGGCAAACGCAGGCGTGCGCGTTGATCATTACACGACGGATTATTCGGCAGCGACTTTATCCACAGCTACCAGCAACCCCACTTTACCGGTGGGCACTTTGGTACCAACCAATTTGAACATGACTGGCAACTTGGTCAATTTCAAACTGGGTGCTTTGTACAAACCGACCAAAGACAGCAGTGTGTATGCGTCTTATGCTACATCCAAACAACCTCCGGGCGGCGCCAATTTTGCATTGAGCACATCTGCCAGCAGTGCGGCCAACCCCAGGTTTGACCCGCAAGAAACTAAAAATACCGAGATCGGCACCAAGTGGGATTTGCTGGAACAAAAACTGTCATTTACTGCAGCGATTTATCGTACTGAAGTCTCGAATGAAGTGGTACAAAACCTGGCAGACCTGCTGTATTACCAGACCGGTAAAAAACGTGTAGAAGGCATAGAGCTTGGCATGACCGGTGCAATAAACCGTAACTGGCTGGTCAGCGCCGGGTATGCCAGGATGAACACACGTGTCGATAGTGGGCCAAACGTGACTGCCAACGGCATCAATAATCTGGCCTACACGCCAAAACAGAGTTTTACAGCCTGGACCTCTTATCAATTGCCCACGGGACTTAAACTGGGCGGCGGTGCGCGCTTTGTTGATGCGCTGTTGCGTGGTACCGATGGCGCGGTGGGTACCCCGGCTTCGACAGACGCTTATTGGGTATTCGATGCCATGGTCAGCTATGCCGTGAACAAAAATATCGATCTGCAATTGAATGTTGCCAATCTGGCAGACAAAACCTATGTGGCGGCGATCAACAAGAGTGGTTATCGCTACACACCAGGTACACCACGCGCAGTCAGTCTCACAGCAAATGTGAAATTCTGATTAGTCCACCCCTCCGGAACATGGAGGGGTTTTATGCTGGAAATAAAGCAAATGATGTTACATATACCCGGCGTCCTCAATCGCCAGCAAATCAAAGAAATACGCCAGCGGCTTGATAGTGCCGATTGGGTAGATGGCAAGCAAACCGTTGGCGCACAAGGCTTGCAAGTCAAACGCAACCGGCAATTGCCAGAACATTCAATGCTGGCGAAAGAACTGGGGCAGCTTGTATTATCAGCACTCAAAACCCATCCCCTGTTTTTTGCTGCCGCTTTGCCTTTGCGTATCGTGCCGCCCTTGTTCAATTCTTATGCGGGTGGCGAACACTATGGTTTGCATGTTGATGGCGCAGTGCGTAACGTACCGGAAGCCGGTTACCGCTTGCGCACTGATGTGTCATCCACACTTTTCTTGTGCGATCCCGAGGAATATGAGGGAGGGGAACTGGAAGTTGTTGATACCTATGGAATGCATGAAGTCAAACTGCCAGCGGGGGATCTTATTCTGTATCCATCGACCAGCTTGCATCAGGTATTGCCGGTAACACGTGGCGAACGCATCTGCTCCTTCTTCTGGACACAAAGCATGATACGTGATGATGCTAAACGCAGCATGCTGTTTGAGATGGACCAGAACATCACCCGTCTGCGTGGATTGCTGGGTGATAGTGCGGAAGTACTCAGCCTGACAGGGCAATACCATAACCTGTTGCGCATGTGGGCTGAGACTTGACGGTTCATGTTGTGACTTCGGGATTAAGGCTTGCAGAACTGATCCGGCAAGTTCTAACTCTTCACGGGGAGTCAGGGACAGTGTGATCGTATATTGCCTAAAAGATATGTCAGGCAGTGATACAAATTGGACATGGCAATTCTTATCATTTCAGGATGAAAGTTTATTTATATTTTGTTTTTGATAGGATCGGCGTGCCGCATTTTGCATTGGTGATAAGCAAAACCAAGGTTTTATACACCTGTATCATCTGTTAAAATACGCGCCTTGCGCTACAGGTATTACCTGACCGCTAAAGTCAGGACTGTCTTGCAGACGTTTCCGTCTGTCTTGGTATGGACACAATTTACCAGTCAAAACCCAAGATCAGGACGCCCCCGATACATCTTCCATCATTTTTAAATTCCTGTATGTCTGATTCCAAACCTGCCGACGGCACCAAACCGCTGTTTTATGATCCTACCGAGCGCCGCATCCGTAGTTTTGTGACTCGTGCCGGGCGTTTATCTGATGCGCAGGCCAGGGCGATAGAAACCCTGGCTCCGCGCTTCTGTATCCCTTATCAAAAAGCCTTGTTGGACGTGGATGCCGCGTTCGGTCGCCAGGCACCGACGGTATTTGAAATTGGTTTTGGCATGGGTGAAACCAGTGCCAGGATTTCTGCCGGTATGCCGGAAAAAAACTTCATCGGTGTTGAGGTGCACACGCCGGGCGTTGGCAGTTTATTGAAGCTGACAGATGAAATGGGTTTGCAGAACCAGCGCATCATCCAGCATGACGCATTTGAAGTCTTGACACACATGATTGCGCCCGCTTCGCTGCATGGCATACACGTGTTTTTCCCTGACCCATGGCATAAGGCGCGTCACAACAAACGTCGCCTGATACAGGGGCCGCTGGTGGCTTTATTGGCTTCGCGTCTGGCCCCCGGTGGTTATCTGCATTGTGCGACGGATTGGGAAGAATATGCGGTACAGATGCTGGAAGTATTGAGTGCTGAACCGGCGCTGGAAAATACTGCCGACGGCTATGCGCCGCGACCTGACTATCGTCCCGTCACCAAGTTTGAAAATCGTGGTTTGCGCCTTGGTCATGGGGTATGGGATCTGGTATTCCGCAAAAAATAATACTGCCCTGATGAAATAAGCAGGCTTGTGCAACACAGCCCTAACTGGATATTGTTTCTGTTTGCGCTATTGGTATGGTCTTCGTGGGAATAATCTTGCGTAAGTCCAGACGAGTTGTAGTTTTAATGCATTATCTGCAGGTTGAGCCTGGGATGTAACTCGCGCCAGCGGCCTTCAGTTTTCCATCGCACTGACCAGTCGATAAATTCTTCTGCGGGCATAGGGCGGGCAATACCGTAGCCCTGTGCCAGTCGACAGCCCAGCTCCAGCAGTTTGGCACCATGTTCCATGGTCTCTACTCCTTCGGCGATGACCTGGCGATCAAAGGCACCTGCCAGGCGTATCACGCCTTCGACGATATCCAGATCTTCTACATCATTGAGCATGTCACGTACAAAGCTCTGGTCAATTTTTAAGGTGTCGACGGGCAGCTTGCGCAGATAGGTCAGGGAGGAATAGCCAGTGCCGAAATCATCCAATGCAAAATGGATACCCATCTGCCGGCAACGATTCAGAATGGTGACAGCCTGTTCCATGTCAGCGATGGCTGCTGATTCCAGCACCTCCAACTCAAAATTTGCAGCATGAAAATAAGGGTGTTGCCGGATAGCTGATTGCAGGTAATCACAGAAACCCACGTCCAGCAGGTGATGGGCACTGATATTGGCACTGACACAAATGGACATGCCGCGTAATTGCCAGTTATAGGCTTGTTGCAGAGCCGCTTTGATCACCCATTCGCCCAGAGGTTTTTCTAATTTGCTGCCATAAACATATGGCAGAAACTCAATTGGTAAAAGGATGCCGCGTTCTGGATGCCGCCAGCGTATCAGTGCTTCGGCCCCTATCACTTCACCGGTAGTCAGGTCTACCTTGGGTTGGTAGTACAGGACAAATTCCTCCTGTGTCATGGCAACCTGCAGGCGTTCCAGGATTTGCCTGCGTTGTTGAGCCTTGCGATCACTCTCCGGGTCAAACAGGTGATAGCGATTCTTGCCCGCTTCTTTTGCCAGGTACATGGCATGATCGGCATGTCGCAACAGTGTATCTGCATCGACATTGTCATCGGGATACAGGCTGACACCAACACTGGCAGAAATGCTGATGGTGACTTCCTTCAACTGTATTGGTTGACCAACACTGGCGAGGATGCGGTCCAGTATCACAGAGCTTTCATCGGGAGAAGAAAGATCACACAGCAGCAGGGCAAATTCATCGCCACCAAGTCGTGCCAGGGTATCGTCGGCACGCAGGACATGTTTCAGGTTTTCTGTCACGCTGATCAACAATTGGTCACCTGCCTCGTGACCATAACGATCATTGATGCTTTTGAAACCGTCGAGGTCCAGATAGCAGACAGCGACCGATTTGTTGGTGCGATTGGCGCGAATTACTGCCTGCCCCAGTCGGTCTGTCAGCAGTCTGCGGTTTGGTGCACCTGTCAGCGGGTCATAGTGGGCGATACGTTCCAGTTCGGCTTCATGGGTTTTCAACTCGCTGATATCGGTAAAAATGCCTATGTAATGTTGAATCTCTCCCCTTGCGTCACGTAAGGAGGAAATGGATAGCAATTCAGGATAAATTTCACCGCTTTTTCGCCTATTCCATATTTCACCACGCCAGAAATCGCTGTTTTTTACTGCATGCCACATCTCGGCATAAAAGCTGGCATTGTGGCGACCCGAAGATAGAATCGTCGTGGATTTTCCATAAATTTCTTCTTCGGCATACCCGGTAATGCGGGTGAATGCCGGATTGATTCTGGTAATATAGCCTTCTGGATCAACCACCATGATACCTTCATAACTACTGCTGAATACGGTGGCAGCCTCACGTTGAGCCAATTCCATGGTTTTTCTGTCGGTGATATCTGCGTGAGTACCTGACATGATCAGTGGAGTGCCGTCGTGGGCTCTGGCAACGATCGCGCCGCGTGTCAGTATCCAGCGCCATTCCCCCGATTTTGCGCGCAAACGCATTTCCAGTTCATGTGTGGCGGACAGACCTTGCTTGTGTCTTTCCAGCGACTGCATCGCCAGTACAAGGTCTTCGGGGTGCACGTGGTCGTTCCAATCTGCGGGGCTGACACTCATCTCACCTGGCTCATACCCGAGCATGGTTTCACAGCGCGCACTGACCTGGAAGGTATTGGTCAGCAAATCCCAATCCCAGTATCCGAGATCCGAGCCTTGCATGACACGTTCCAGTCTTTGCTCTCTTTCCTGTAATTCAGCAGCGATGAGTTTTTTGTCGTTGATATCAGACAGTGTACCGACTATCCTCAATGGTTTGCCATCTTCATCACGTTTGACAGCGCGGCCTTTGGAATACATCCATTTGACGATACCGGATTTGGTGATCATGCGGTACTCGAAATCGATATCCGGCGTGAGATTGTCGGTATGCGCTTTGATTTTTTGCAGGGCATGCGGCAGGTCATCCGGATGCACCAGTTGCTTGAAGAAGTCAAAGTTGCGGGTATCGTCGCTTTCTTCATAGCCAGTCATCTCGTAATAATGGCGCGAGCGATACACTTTGCCGCTATTGACATCCCAGTCCCACAAGCCTTCACTGGTGGCTTCGATGGCCAATTGCAGACGCTCTTCACTGGCATGTAACAACATGGCAGCGTTTTTGCGTTCGGTGATATCTTGCACGCTGCCATGCAGTCTGACTTGCTTCCCTTGCGGGTCCAATAAAACCTCACCACGGGCAATAATCCAGCGATGACTGCCGTCTGGTTTGATGACTTCGGCATCGCAGGTATAGGCGGTATTGTTTTGCAAGGCATCTTCGACTGCTGCAGCCAGTCTGATCCAGCTATCAGACGTGAAGTATTGTTTTACCTCGGGGTATCCTGCGGCCGGAAGGGACAAATCCCGGCCATAAATGCGGTAAACCTCTTCCGACCAGGTGTGCACGCCGGTACGGACATCCCAGTCCCAACTGCCAACTTCTGCCAGGCGCTGAGCCACGCGCATGGCGGCTTCACTTTCCCTGAGTGCGGCCTCTGCTTCCTTGCGTTCAGTCACGTCGCGGGCAATGCCGAACAGGCCGATGATCTTTCCATTCCTGTCCCGCAAAGGACCTTTGGTGACCATGAATATCAGTTCCCGATTATCGTGGGTATCCAGGTATTCATCATACGTCTGCATCTCGCCATTGCTTAAGACGAGTTTGTCTTTTTGACTGATGTTATCTGCGGAGGAATGTGGGAATAGCTGATAGTCATCATGGCCGATGATTTCAGCGAGTGGTTTCCCAACAAATTTGGCTACTGCCTCATTCGCCAGAATATAGCATCCTTCCATATCTTTGACGAAAACAGCATCCGAGGTGCCCCTGACCACAGCATTCAGCAGATTGCGATTGCTTTGCGTTTTCAATAGGGACCTGCGCAAGGCTTCACTCAGGAAACTGACGGCGATACCACTGGTGACCAGAAAACCGAGCTGTAAAATATCTTGTCTTGATTTGATTTCGAAGCTGTGTAAAGGCGGAATAACGAAATAACTTAACCCTGCTGTTGCTATCGTAGTGGCGAGTAGACCTGGTCCAAGGCCACCCATTAGTGCGCTCAATACGATGGGCAGCACAAACATGACAAGCATGGGGCGGTTTTCAAAACTGGGGGCGATAGTCTCTCGCAGTAACAGGGCGGACAAAGAAAGGATGATTGTCAGCGCATAAATCAGCCAACGTGATTGGCGCTGCAGTTGAAAGCTTTCAATTAGCGAGTCCCCCAGTACTGACGACGTTTGTTCATGCCTGACTGGCACTGCTTGCAAAGCCAGGAACAGCAATACGGTAGTGGTGGCGACGAAAAATATGCCTTTGACAGTCGATAGCCAGGTCAGATCGTTGACGTCGGTAATACTGGATAACAAACTGTCAGAGAGCAGAATCCAGGCCAGCGCAAATAGCAAATACAACACTGTTACAGTGCCGACGTAGCGATTTCGTGGCGTTGTCATCATAGAGAACCTGTCGTTACAACTTCAGTAACGGGCGTGCACCTTGCTGTACGGTTATGTAGAAGCTTACTCAACAAACCGGGTGCGTCCCAATTTTATGTACATGCTTCAGGGCGTGTACGCCATTTCAGAATATATCGGGACAAATATTTCCTTTAAGCTAATTGACCTAGCTTAACATGTGCTTGATACCCTGATATCGTTAAGATGTCGCCATTGTGTGTTTTTGTCAACACTGAAAAAGATAAAATTTGCAAATTTGATGTAAATCAGGATGAGCCAAAGAGCAACTGTTACAGTCAACTAGTTTGTCAGTTGTACACTCAAAGGAGCCAGCAGAACCTGTAAATCTTCGGCGCTGAATTTTTTTGCCAATGCAGCATCACTACCCAACACACCTTCCGCCAGCGCAGCCTTGCGTACCTGCAAGCCCAGTATGCGCTCTTCTATGCTGCCTTCGATAAGTAATTTGTAGACAAATACCGTTTGTTGCTGACCAATGCGATGGGCGCGGGCATTGGCTTGTTCTTCTACTGCGGGGTTCCACCATGGGTCCATGTGGATGATGGTGTCGGCGGCAGTCAGGTTCAGGCCCACACCGCCGGCTTTCAGGCTGATCAACATGATGGGCACCTGCTTGTCCTGAAACTGTGTGACCACTGCGCCACGGTTTGCTGTAGCTGTTTTACCGGTCAGCATTAAATACCCAAGGTCCAGTTCTGTCAGCATCGTGGCAATCAGCTCCAGCATTTCTGTGAATTGTGAAAATACCAGGATGCGCCGGCCTTCTGCCACCAATGCCGGTAACATGTCAGCCAGCATGTCAAGCTTGGCTCTTTCCATGTCGGGGGGCAGGTTCTGGCCTTTCAATAGTTGCGGGTCGCAGCAAACCTGGCGCAGTTTCAGCAATGCGTCGAGGATGGTGATTTGTGCACCATCGAAGCCCTTGCGTTGCAGTATGCGCCGCACCTGCTCATCAGCGGCAACCCGCACGCTTTCATACAGTTCACGCTGCTTGCCTTGCAGGCGCAGACGTTTGATGACTTCGGTACGTGGTGGCAACTCTGTTGCCACTTCATCCTTGCGTCGTCGCAGGATGAACGGGCGCACACGTTGCGCCAGCAATTGCGCACGCAGGGTTTCACCATTGACTTCGATGGGCTTACGCCACAGGCGCGAAAAGCTACGGATATCCCCCAGAAAACCGGGCATCAAAAAATCGAACTGGGTCCATAATTCCCCCAGGTTGTTTTCCAGCGGCGTGCCTGTCATGCACAACCTGTGTCTGGCCTGAATACGGCGCACGGCATCGGCGCTGCGGCTGGTGGCATTTTTGACGGTTTGTGCTTCATCTAGTATCAACAAGTGAAATTCTTGCGCAGCCAAGGTGTCCAGATCACGCCATAGTAAGGGGTAAGTGGTCAGTACCATATCGGTCTGACGGATGTCGGCAAACAAGTCACTGCGTTCCGGCCCTTGCAAGGTCAGTACTCGCAAGGCCGGTGCCATGCGTTGGGCTTCGGCTTGCCAGTTGAAGATCAGTGAAGTCGGCAAGACTATCAGGGCTGGGATATCCAGTCTGCCTTCCTGTTTTTCTATCAGCAGATGTGCCAGTACCTGGGCGGTTTTGCCCAAACCCATGTCGTCTGCCAGTATGCCCGCCAAATGCTGCTCGCGTAGATATTGCAGCCAGGCCACGCCATGCAGTTGATAGGGGCGCAAAGTTATACCCAGACCAACGGGTGCCGTTACGGCACGTGGGCTGCCGACTTTTTTTAGGCGCTGCGCCAGATTACGCAAGCCAACGTCGCCCTGTAACTGCCAGCCACCATAGGGACCAGCACGCGCGGGCTGGCTGTCGAGCAGGCTGACGCGCAGGGCTTCCAATCTGTAATTGTCCCAGGCCGATAGTTGCACTGGTCCTTCCATCTGCGGTCTGTCGGTCAGCAAATCCAGCATGTGGATGACGATGGCTTTCAACGGTGCCGCCATGGCATCAATGCGCTTACCGCCGGGCGCGCGCAATTGTATGATGGCCATGTCGTCTATCTGGCGTATCTGCCTGGCGTTCAGCCAGCGTGCATCACGTTGCAGCAGATGGGCCAGCATGGGCACCAGATCCAGTACCTCGCCTTCGATTTCTATGCCCAGGCTCAGCATCCACGAGCCTTCGCGAGCAGGTAGCCCCAAGGGCGTGATGATCTCGGTGCGATTGCGCATGCGCGATGCCACCTGCTTGCCTGTGATGGCACCAGTGCTTTCATCGATGATCAGATGCCAGGCATCGACTGGCACGCTTTCATGCGCGAAGCCAGGGCGTACCACGACTTGCCAGCCCAGCGCCTGCATTTCAGGCAGCCTGTCGGCCCAGAAGTCAGCAAAAAAACCTTCCTGCACCAGACTCCAGAGTGGGCCAAAATTGTCGGCTACTGCCTGATTGCGCCATTGCAGGCTGGCAGCAGGCAGGGGTTGCAGGCCGATGTCCCAGATCTTATCGAGCGCATCCGCTTCTGCCCCCAGATCACGTAACAGGCTGATGGCTTTGCCCTCTGCATCATGCAATAACTGGGTGGAATGCGGGCGGCGGTTCAGCAAGGCGGTAGGGGCGGCAGTTTGCCAGCGCAGGCCGGTATTAGTGTGATACAGCCAGTCAATTTCCACCACGGTGACACTGCCACCACGCGGCCCAAAATCACCGCTGGGTTTCATCCCCAGCAAGCCATCACCCCTGTGCAAGGTTTGCAGGGTGATGCGTGGGCGAAAATAACCCGTGACTTCAGGCAAGCCACGTGGTGCTGGTTTATTTTCCTTCAAAATGCACCTGTGCAAAACTTAGTTGCATTAAACCCAGATCGCCAAATTGCACGCTGATATCGGCATCCAATGGCACCTGCGGGCTGCCTGCATACGAACCCGTGATGATGGCTTGCCCTGCCCGCAAACCCATGCCCTGACTGCGCAGGAATTCCGCCAGCCAGTACAGTGGCAGACCTGGCTGGCCAGCCGGGTGTTGTCCATTCAAAGTCGCGGCGGGTTGGTTGGCGATCCTTATGCCGATAGGCATATTCAGGGTTTGAGCTGCCAGTTGATGATTGACACGCGGACCCAGCACCAGACCCTGATTGAACAGGCAATCTGCCAGATGATCGTAAAAGCCCAACTGATCTGCGTTGGCGTAACGTGTATGGATCAGTTCCAGCGCCAGCCGTGCTTCACCTATTGCTGCATCAACTTCGGCTGCGGTGTATGGTGTGGCCCTTGCGGGTAAATCCTGCGCCAGAATGAAAGCCAGTTCTGGTTCTATCCTGACTTGTTGGTCCTGACTCCAGACCAAATGAGGCCGTGTCGATGCTTCATGTACATTATTGGCATAGATAGGGGCCAGCACCCATTTGTCTGTGCTCGGCATGCCACACTTCCATGCAACTATGTCCTGCTTGTATATGTCGCTGACTGCACACTGTATGGAAAACGCAGCTTGCAGTGTCGCCGGGCGACATGATTCAGGCAATGCCGGGCCCTGTTCGCCAGCAAGACGTCGTGCCAGCAATATATTTGCTGCGGTCAGGTTGCAGGCTGAATCGTGATGGGTATGCTGGATTAGCGTAGGGAGCATCGTCGAATTAATACCATGAATAGTTGGGTTCATCCGTTTGGATGAAATAAGTTCTTGTATTTTATCCTGTCAGTGCTGGTATAGCTTTGTCTGCGTCAACTACAAACATAAACAAACATAAGCATTGATGCTCCAGGTTTTGGATTTTGTCAGTGGTAGAAATATTTATCTTGAAATTATAAAATTAGTGTATTACTATATTAATACACGTAGACATGGTGTATTGGTGTGGCAGTCGTAGCGATGCACCAGTCACCAATTTACAGCGCACAGGAAAGCTTGATATGGAGCGTAAAACATGATGTCGTCAGAAAATCCGCGTCAATTAAGCGCAGAGATATTTCGGGTGACAACCGGAACCAGTGAGCCTATTTACCGGCAACTGATAGAGCAACTGCGACGTTTGTTGGCAGGCGGGCAGGTGGCTGCAGGCGATGCCATGCCCTCAGTGCGCGAAGTCGCCGGTGCCTTGGGTGTCAACCCAATGACCGTGTCCAAGGCATACAGCATGCTGGAGGCAGAAGGCTTGCTGATGCGCCGCCGAGGGCTGGGTATGGAGGTGGCATCACAGAAGGGGGGGAGCCAGGATCTGGAGGCGCGGCTGGAATTATTGCGCCCTAGCCTGGAGCGTATTGCAGTCGAAGCCAGTCAGCTGGAATTGGAACCGAAAGCAGTCATTGCACTGTTGACCAGTATTCTAAAAGGAAAATAAATATGCATGCGCAGTCAACTCAACTTACACCGCATCCCATACAACTTCGCGGTTTGAGCAAATCCTTTAGTGGGCAATCAGTTTTGAAAGAACTCGACTGGCACGTAGAGCCAGGCAGTATCGTCGGCTTGTTGGGTCGCAATGGCGCGGGTAAATCTACATTGATCGAATGCCTGCTGGGCCTGCGTGATGTGGACGGCGGTAGCTCACAGTTGTTTGGTGACAATGCCGGGCAACTCAGTCAGGCGACCAGGGCCAGAATAGGTTATGTACCGCAACGCAGTGACTTGTTTGAATGGTTGAATGCCAAACAGATGCTGGATTACTTCCGGCAGTTATATCCGCGATGGAATGAAGACAAGGTCAATAGCCTGATGCAGGCTTGGGAGCTACCTTTCGACAAGGTCATCAACAAACTGTCTATGGGGCAGAAGCAGCGGCTGTCGATTATTCGTGCCCTGGCACATGAGCCGGAATTATTGATATTGGATGAACCTGTGTCCAGCCTGGATCCGGCTGGCCGCCGCGATTTTTTGCGTGAACTGATAAACAGCGTGATCGAGAAACAAACCACCATCGTATTTTCTACCCATATCCTGTCAGACCTGGAAAGGGTGGCCATGAATGTGGCTTTTCTTAACCACGGCTGCATCGTCCATCAGCAGGCACTGGACGACATGATGGATAGCACCGTGCGCGTCAGCGGGGCGGCACAGGTGCTGGCGCAACTCACACCTAAACGTACCTTGAGTGCGCGCCGCAATTCAGGCATGCAGGGTGAAGACAGTGTACTGGCCCAGTTTGAGCCCCAGCAGATGGAACAATTGCAAAATCGCCAGGATGTACGCCTGGAAAAATTGGGTCTGGAAGATTTGTTTATAGAGATGACCCGATAAAAATGACCCTGTTAACCATGCGACAAATTCATATCTGGATGACAGTTGGGAAAGGTACACCATGAAAGCAATCATTTCCATATGGAAGCAACCGGTCTATGCGCGTATCAACACTGGTGGTTTGAAGATATTGTGGATTTTAATGAGCCTGGTCGCCCTGCTGCCAATGGTGGTTGTGCTATTTATCGGAAGAGAAGATGAGGGTTGGATGCCGATTGTTCTGGCACTTGGTCTTGGCTTGTCCATGGCGCTTGGCTTGTTGCTGACATGTTGGTTTTTGTTGCTGGTCCCCAGTATTGCCATGCAACATACCCCAGCCAATGCACGGCTGGTTCCCCAGCTTAAACGAAATATGTTATATGCATTGGCTGTTCCGGTTTTGCTATTGCCTGCTTTGCTGGCCCTGGCGCTGAATGTAAAATCGCCGGGACATTTCTTTCAAAACTGGATGCTCGGTGTGTTTGTTTTGCTAGTGTATGTTGCGACCATACGCAGCAAATGGGTGATGATTTTTCTGGTTCTTATGAGTCAATTGCCAATGTGGCTGAATGCAAAAGTGACGCTGCCTGATACTGGTATATGGAGTAATCCGGTATTAATGGTAATGGCAGCTTTGGTGATGACCGCTGCAGTATTGCATTGGGTATTTGCGATACACGGTGACCAGCATTTCAAGCAGGAGAAAAATTTTTCCACGCTGCAAAAAGTCATGAATGGCGAAGAAATACAAATGAATCAGTGGTCGATGAATTTCACGAATCTCTATGATTTTCTGTTGCGCCGTCGCATGCAGAAGGTTAGTCGTTTGCCAGAAACAGTGAGTCAGCTGATGTCGTTTTCCATGGGTTCACAGGTATTTTGGCTGACCAGTTTTTTGTCCGTGCTGGTGATGAGTGGCGGTATGTGCATTTACTTCATTTTCTTTCTACGCCATTCCGCCAGGTTCACTGATCAGGATATCAGGCTGGCGTATTTTACGGTGATCCTGTCTTTTATCATGTTACCGTTTATCTTTACATCTGTGGTGCGTACGGCCGTATATCAGCGCAGGGTTGAGCAAGGTTTGCTTTGCCTGGCAGCCAGATTGCCTGACGTGAAACAACAGACTGGTGTGTTGGCAGGTTTCCTGTTGCGACAAACCCTGGGGCTGTGGCTGGTGACGGTGGTAATTGTGGGTTTGACGGTATATTTTTCACCCGCCAGTCCGTTGATGAGAGGAGCAATCTGGATAGCTTGCTTTTGTCTGCTGCCCCTGAGTGTCATGAGCCTTAAAAACTATGCCGTCATGAAATCACGCTATGAATCTGCTTTACTGATGGCATTTGCGATGCCTACGCTGCTGGGGCTGGTACTGATCAGTGTGTACCTAAAATTTCCGCAGTGCCCGGTCTGGTTGATCTGCGCTTGTGTGGCAGTTGGCACCGGTATCGTATTGCGCTGGCGCTGGAATCAGCTCATGCAGGTGGCGGCAGTTTTCCCTGCTGGCAGGGCAGTGTAAGAGCTTCGTTAATAACGTGATGGAAGCAATATCATGCGAGCCTTGATCTGGTGTTGTAGTTTTTTGATCGCAGCCAGTCTGCTGATGCCTTCTGAACCTTTCGGATCAGCAGCATCAGCACGACAGGTTTGTGATCGGGTCACGTACGAGCAATCCATATTGAAGTGCCTGCACCTGAAACTGAGGCAGGAAACCCTGGACTGGTTGCTTTCTTATCTGAATATGAGGGTAGTAAAGCGTTGATTTGAAATTGACTTTTCGCTTAGGTTTTATTACCCCAGCCATTTCAGCAAATCGCGCAGGCTTTGTTCATTGCTCTTGGTATCAAATTCCTTGATGCCTATCTGTTTCAGGATGACTTTGCCGGATTCGGTTTCATCCAGTTGTCCCAGTTCTTTCTTTAATGCCTGAATTTGCGCTGCTGTGAATTTGGCATGTGCAATCAGGGGCTGGTAAGGTTGACTCTGGCTGGTATGGATAACGCGATGGCCAGTTTTTTCCAGGTTCTTGGCGACCCCCGAATAGGAGGCAATACCACCCACATCAGCCAATTGGTTATCCAGGTAGAAAATGACAGCTCCCTGTTCTTTGGCATACTGGATTTTTTCATTTTCCAGCTTGAAGCCATTGTGTACCAGTTCGGCGGAGCAGAACTTCGACATGTAGGAAATTTTTTCGGGTAGCGTGATACGTTTGCCTCTGATGTCATTGATGTTTTTCAATGGCGATGCTTTTGGTACGATCAAAAGGCATTGACCGTCCGGCTTGGAAGTTGAAATCAACTGGTATTTGTAATCACGCACACCGCGTGCAGGATAATCACTGGGGCGGGCTATCACAAAATCCATCTTGCCGGATTTCATGCCTTCTTCCAGTTGGGCAAATTCCCGCGTTACGACAACCACGACTTTTTTACCCAAGGCCTTGCTCATCACCTCTGCCAGACCAGTGTATTTTTCTATCACCTGTGCCGAATCCTGGCCACCAGATGTGCCTTCACTGACATTCAGAGTATAAGTATTTTGCGCATAAGTGCTTGTGGCACCAAACGCTAGCGTACAGGCTGCAATCGAGAAAAGTTTTTTCATGTACATATCCAGATTGTTTTCTTGCGGAAAGACCAACTTTAATCTAGCCAGGGGCGATTATGCAATCATTTTTAACATTCTTTTCAAAAATGAATGTTGTTTTTGGGAAATGTTAATAACAAAATATCACCGTCGATAAACGCATAAATCTGGTATCGTTGTCCGATAAATTGATTTGAAAACAGGAGTAATCATGAGACTGATTTCCTACTATGGGCGTTTGCTGGCAATGGCGCTGCTGCTGAACGGTATGATGCATGCCAGCGCGTTGGCACAGCAAGACGTTAAGACGCAAGCTGTCAAAAAGTCGCGAGTTGTTTTCCAGGTCAGTGATGGTGACAGTAAAAAATGGGATTTGACGCTAAATAATGTCAAAAATGTCATCAAGGATATGGGCAAGGATAATATCGACGTGGAAATCGTCGCTTATGGTCCCGGTATTGATATGTTCAAATTTGAATCTCCTGCTGCCAGCCGCATTGATGAAGTACTGAAAATGGGTGCCCAGGTCATGATCTGTGAAAACACCATGCGTGCACAAAAAATCACCAAGGCAGATATGCTGGATAACCTGGGTTATGTTGAGGCCGGAGTGTCTGAACTGATCAAGCGTCAGCAGCAGGGTTATGCCTATATCAGACCCTGATATGAAGGTGAAGCCGGGAGTTTGGCAGAGCCTTTCGCGGGTGCATTTGGTGACACGTCGTTTTCAACATTGATGGCAAGTATGACCACTCTCAGTCTTGTCAGAAAAATCGCCTCGCTATTACTGTTGGTCTGCTTTGTGCTGCCCCTGTCCAAATGCGAATCTGCGAAAGAGCCTGTGACAGAAAGTTCAGAAAAGCCGGTAACAGCGAAAGCACCCGTTAAAGAAACAAACAAGGATAGCCTCTATGTAGATGGCTATTTGTATCCATACAAAGTTGCACAGCAGGGTTGGAGTCGCATCCTGGAAGGAACAGTTGGTTTTGGCATTCTGGATTTGCTCGAAATTGTCCTGGTCTTCTTTTTGCCCTGTGTTCTATTGTTTGTCCGTGAAAAACCTCAGACCATCATTACTGTCGTCGCCAGTTTATTGGCAAGCTGGCCACTGTTCATATGGGTATTTTTTTGGGGTGGCCCGGAATATGGTGGCATTGTTACGGCCATCTGCTGGCTTGCTTTGCTGCTCGTCAGTCTGATCACCATGTTCCAGTGGTGGTGGCAGCGCAGAAAAAACAGCTTGCACAGTCACAGGTAATGTATGGATACCGATCTTCACTTCCCTGTCACCGGTGTGAGACCGGGCAGCATCAAGTGCTATTGATGCTTGAGAGCGATTTGTGGAGTAATTGTAAGCAAGGCTTACAAGCTTGATTGTTGGCTGATGCGATTTTTCATTGGCCCATGCTCTGCTATATGTGCCACGTTAATTGCATTTTATTGATGAAAGATGCCACACGAAAATCGGGAAATTGTTACATATTTTATATCTGATGGCGGATGTGATTGTTTAGAATGCAAGCCGTTGATTGGCATTTAAGCCATGATCAAGCTTGTTTCCTCAGGATCTTTGAGGCGCATTCTTACCACTTCACTAAGGATAAGTTCATGAAATTTTCAAAACTGGCTGGTATTTTATTGCTATTACCATTGACAGCCTTTGCTGGCAAAGCCGAGCGCGACATGATGAGCAACGAGGTAGAACCTGCTGTTAAAGCAGCGACAGCCAGCTTGAAGACATCTTGTGGTTGCGACGTTAAATTTGATATCAAGGCAGACAGCTTTCAAACGACTGACGATATGTTCAAGATTAAACATTTCGCCACGACGATCAAAGACAATGCTGGTGCCTATTGCGTTGATCCAGCCTCTAAAAAAGCCATCTGCAAGATGAAATCCATCGAATTCAGCAAGGCCAGTTCCACGACACTTAAATTTGCCGGCAGCAAAGTCACCGCGACCACTGATGGCACATCCCAGCCTTCATGGGATATGCTGGCCAAGGAAGTGGACAAGTGACAGTCGTATAGTAAAAGCGGGCAGGGCGGGGCAGAAGTGAGCATCACATGACAAGTCTTTGATGATGCGCCGTCTTTTGTTGCCGTCAGATAGTTGTCCGGTTTCACTGGCCGCATTTTGAGTGGCGTGAAGAAGGCGGCACGACCGGAGTTAGTTTTCCGTGTAGTGCCGCCTTCTTTTGCCAGAGCTTGTTATGTATTCATTGCATCAATTTCTTGATGGCTTGCATATCGGTCGGATAAACGTATCAGCGTACGGTATACAGCTGTCCGGTCTGCGCGCCTTCCACACTCCTGGCATAGGCGAGGCCGACGCGCTTGGCGGATACGGCTTCAAAACCAGAAAAGAAACTGCCCAGTGCGGCAACGGATTCTTCCAGCAAGCCGGGGCTGACAACATTGATGCGCAAGCCGCGTGGCAATTCTATTGCTGCTCCACGAACAAAGCCTTCCAGCGCTCCATTCACCATGGCGGCGCTCGCTCCGTGACGTATAGGGGCTTCGCCAACGACGCCGCTGGTCAGGGTGATGGAACCGCGGTCGTGCAGATAGGCTTGCGCGATTTGTGCGACATTTACCTGGCCCATCAGCTTGCTATTGAGCCCGATATGGAAATGCTGTTCTTCCATTTCAATCAGTGGCGCAAAATGTACATTTCCTGCCGCAACCACCACACCATCAACCTTGCCAGTGCGGGCAAACAAGGCATGTATTTGGGCACTGTCGCTGATGTCCACCTGAATATCGCCACTGGCTTTGCCGACGCGGATGATGTCGTGCCGGGCACCCAGTTCATTGCTGATGGCGCTACCTACTGTGCCGTTGGCACCGATGATGATGAGTTTCATATTAGCTTCCTTTCGGTTTGATGCCCTTAGAACCTGTTCACGATCTTACTGCGCGAGCGTGATCGGTGCTCATGCGCTGCTCAAAATGCTCATGTACCAGAGTACATTCCGCTTTTTGTGCTGCTCTTCACTCCGCTGACGCCCGCTCGCTACAGATCGTGAACAGGTTCTTAGCTGAGGGCAGGATTGAATTGATTTCTACAGGCTTATGCCGTGGAATTAAGTATCTATTTATTTTCAATATAGATAAATATTCAAAAAAAACATATATTACTAACTATTGATTAGTAATATGAGTTTGCATGGATTATGGATAAATTACGCAGCATGGAAGTTTTCGTCGCAGTCGTTGATGCAGGCAGTTTTACGGCGGCCGCAGCACAATGCGATATATCGCCAGTCATGGTGGGCAAGCACATCCAGTTTTTGGAAAGTCTGCTGGCCGCACGCTTGCTGACACGCACCACACGTCGCCAAAGCCTGACAGAACTCGGCTTGCAATATGCCGATCAGTGCAAAGCCATATTGGCACAGATAAGGGAGGCAGAATCCGGTGCTGCCAGATTGCGTGGCGGCGCACGCGGGCTACTGAAAATCACTTCACCAGTTAGCTTTGGCAGTGAAATGCTGGCGCCAGCGCTGGTTGAATACCTTGCGCAATATCCAGAGATGCGTGCTGACCTTGATTTGAATGATCGCTATGTTGACGTAGTGGAAGATGGTTACGATGCAGCGATACGTATAGGGGCATTGGAAGACTCATCTCTGGTTGCGCGTGCTTTGCAGCCATACAAAATGATGATCTGTGCCGCACCTGCTTATTTGAAGCGTAAGGGCAAGCCACGTACTCCAACTGAACTTGTCCATCACGAGTGTCTGGATTTTTTGCACTGGACCAAAAATGTGCGCTGGCGTTTGAATGGAGAATTAAATGACATTCCTGTCAGCCGTTTGCGCTCGAATAATGGCCAGGCATTGAAAAGTGCTGCCGTGGCTGGTTTTGGCATCGTTATGCAATCAGAAATACTGCTTGCCACTGAAGTTGCTGCCGGTCGCCTGGTGCCACTGCTTGAAGATTACTTGCCCACGCCGCGTCCCATGCATTTGTTATATCCACGCGACCGGCAACCGACACCCAAGCTTTCCACATTTATAGAATTCATGCTGGACAGGTTTGGCTTGAATGCAAAATGATTGATTGTCCGATCATGCAGATTCATTTTGTCTGGCAGAACGTCTCAGACTGGGCGATGCAAACAAATAGCCCAAACTGAGCAATAATCCTGTCGCGAAACCGTACAAATGTCCGGCCTTGATACCTCCGATTGCATGTACATCGAGCGCAATTTGTATCGCAACTATCAGGGCAGCAAACAATGTCATTTTGTTCCGTGGCAGCAAAATGAATGCACTCGCGCACAATGCCATCAAAGCCTGCGATGCGCCGTCTGTGACCAGGTTCGGGTAATAACAGACACTTGCAACCTGACCAGCAAGGCCACCAATCAGATAAATGCTCGTCAGTAGCCGCCAACCGCGCAAGCGTTCCAGGGTGCTTGCAAGTATAAAGATGCAGACGGTGTTAAACAGCATATGCAGAAAATGCACATGCAAGAATTGCGACACCAGCAAACGCCACCATTCATGGGTGACAAATAGTTCGCCAGTTGCCGCGCCAAGTTGGGGTAGACGCACGGACTTTTGTGAGGCAAAAAGAGATTGCTTGAAGTAGAAGGCAGAGATGGTCCATCCCATCAGAATCAATACGCTGGTACAAGCAGCTACCGGTGAGGTGCGGAATATATTTTTCTGATTCATCGAGATGAGATGGCAAGCTTATATTGGACTGCAGAATTTACCACGAGTATAGAAACCCGGCGACCTGCCAAGATGTTTGTGCGTTGCACAAAAGAAATTGTTTGCCTTTTTCTTCGTTATTTGATTATATACGCAAATAGTATTATTTGAGCCAGATCAAATTAAGATGTGTAAAACTGTGCTGTAAAAAACGTTTATGCTTGTCATTGACTTGTGCAAACGCTTATTGCACAAAATGAGTGAAGTATTTCATTGGAAAGTTTCAGCTTCATGTCTATCCCTATAAAAAAGTCTGGTCTTTTGCGTCGTGCACCCGAAAACTTTTTGGATGCACCCTTACGCCAGGCTATCAGTGAACATGGTTTGAATGATGAGCGGCGCGGCTTTTTACGCAAGAGTTTTGCTGCTGCCACCGCAGCACTGGCATCTGGTGCTGCACTGGCCAGGCCGGGCACTATGCCTGCTGGTGATGGTGACCCGTTGATACTGAATTTGCAGGAACATGCTAAGTCGCTGGGTAATCCTGTGGTCATGCAAGCTTATGGACAACCATCGAAGTTCGAAGCCAATCTGCAGCGCCGGCAATCACCTGGTTTGACACGGGTGCCGCAGGCTTCGGTTTCATTCGCGCCTCTGCAAGGCTTCTTTGGCATCATCACCCCCAGTGGCTTGCATTTTGAACGCCACCATCAGGGCTGGATAGATATCGACCCGGCCCAACATCGTTTCATGATCAATGGCCTGGTGCGTGAAGCCAAGGTCTACACCATGGATGACCTGATGCGACTGCCATCGGTATCGCGCATGCATTTCATAGAATGCGGTGCAAATAGCGCGACCGAATGGGGCAACGTTGCTGTGCCCACAGTGCAGTACACACATGGCATGCTGAGCTGCTGCGAATTCACTGGCGTGCCTTTGTCGGTCTTGCTGGATGATTGCGGTATAGATCGCAAGAAAGCCAAATTTGTGCTGGCTGAAGGTGGCGATGGTTCTGCCATGACACGTACGATTGATATTGCCCGCGCCATGGATGATGTCATCGTCGCGTATGGCATGAATGGTGAAATGCTGCGTCCGGAAAATGGCTACCCGCTGCGTCTGGTCGTACCCGGCGTGCAGGGTGTGTCCTGGGTCAAATGGCTACGCCGTATTGAAGTCGGCGACCAACCCTGGGCGACCAAGGATGAAGCTGTTCACTATATCGATCTGCAGCCTGACGGCATGCACAGACAATATACCTCAGTACAGGAATGCAAATCCGTCATCACCACACCATCCGGCGGGCAGATGCTGCTGGAAAAGGGTTTTCACAATATCACCGGCCTGGCCTGGTCAGGGCGTGGCAAGGTCAAACGTGTCGATGTTTCTGCCGATGGTGGTCGCAGTTGGCGTACTGCCAGACTGGAAGGCCCAGTGTTGGGAAAATGCCTGACGCGCTTCAATATTGACTGGAACTGGGATGGTGCACCGGCCATCCTGCAATCGCGTGCGATAGATGAAACCGGCTATGTGCAGCCCAGGATCGCGCAGTTGCGAGAAGTACGTGGTACCCGTTCGATTTATCACAACAATGCTATCCAGTCCTGGAAAATTAATGAAGATGGCGAGGTCAGCAATGTACAAGTGGCCTGAGTTGAGCATACTGAGCAAAGTGATGGGCATATTGATGCTGGCAAGTGTCAGCATAGCAGCCAGTGCAGATAATTATTCCGGCATAGGCAGGGCTGCTACATCCAAGGAAGTGGCCGCTTGGGATATTGACGTGCGTCCCGACTTCAAGGGCTTGCCCAAGGGACGTGGCAGCGTTGATCAGGGACAGCAAGTGTGGGACGGTAAATGCGCATCCTGCCATGGCACCTTTGGTGAGTCGAACCAGGTGTTCACCCCCATTGTCGGCGGTACTACCAAGGAAGATGTCAAGAATGGCCGGGTCGCTGCATTAACGGGTAATAGCCAGCCGCAGCGTACTACCCTGATGAAAGTCGCGACCGTTTCGACGCTATGGGATTACATTAATCGTGCCATGCCATGGAATGCTCCCAAGACACTGACAACGGACGAAGTGTATGCGGTAACCGCTTATATACTGAACCTGGGCGGCGTTGTTGCCGATGATTATGTCATGTCAAATGAAAATATCGCTGAGGTACAAAAACGCATGCCAAATCGTCTGGGCATGACTGAGAAGCACGGCTTATGGCAGACTAATGGCAAGCCTGACGTCAACAATACGGCTTGCATGAAAGACTGCGTCAAGGAAGTTAAAATCACTTCTGAATTACCGGTCTTTGCGCGTAGTGCCAATGGTAACCCTGCCGAGCAAAATCGTACTATTGGTGCAGTCCGGGGTATCGACCTGAACAAGGCAACTGCGGTCAAAGTCAGCCAGCCTGCCACCGATGAAGGTTTGAAACTGGTCAAGCAATATGCCTGTGTCGCTTGTCACGGCATCAAGGATAAAATTGTCGGTCCCGGCTTTGCGCAGGTTGCGGAAAAATATAAAGCAGACGCCAGCGCAGAAGCCAGTTTGACCAAAAAAATCAAGGCTGGTGGCAGCGGTGCATGGGGTGCCATTCCCATGCCGCCGCAAACCCAGGTGAAGGATGAAGAAATCAAGACCATGCTGAACTGGATTTTGCATCAATAATTCAATATGGATTTTTGCAGACATGTCATATTGGTGGAACGAATTCGCGTCAGGCATATCGAATAGAGTCAAATCAGTACATTGCATCATCAGGTAAATGCTAAATCTCAGGAGGCAGTAATGAAGCAGGCAATCAAGATCAACGATGACGGTCAGCAACGCCGTGATTTTTTACGCATTTCCACCGTATTCGGACTGGCTTTTGCCGCAGGCTTGCTGAAACCATCGGATGTATTTGCCGCAGAATGGAATAACAAGGTATTCGATGCAAAGAGTTTGCAAGATGCGTTTGCAGCATTGGGGGCAGGTAGTCCGGCTGTCAGCGCTGATGTCATAATTGTCGCGCCTGATATTGCCGAAAACGGTGCGGTGGTACCAGTCAGTGTCAGCAGCAAGGCCGCCAATACGGATTACATCGCGATCCTGATAGAAAAAAACCCGAATGCCATGTCAGCAGCTTTCAATATTCCAGAAGGCACAGAAGCTTCGGTCAGCACCCGCGTCAAGGTAGGCGAAACTTCTAACGTCTATGCGCTGGTGAAGGTTGATGGAAAATGGTTGGTGGCTTCGAAAGAGATTAAGGTTACTCTAGGTGGCTGTGGCGGGTGATGCCTGTAAAAACCCATTTCTCGGGCGCATAGCTGCGTTGCAAATGCTCGCAATACCGACGTATTGCTGCGCTTTGCGCCTTGCTCTGCATCCCGATAAATGAGTTTTTGGAAAATCGACACGGACTGATATCTACGTCACGAAAGTTGCGTAGGTTGGGCTACGATTCACCAGCCCAACACTTGGTGTACCGATCACGTATTCGATTACTGCAGGCCGAGTGTTTGACCAATTAGACGTAACATAGGGTCGCATAACTTAAATATGTATGATTGTCTTCCTCATGCTTTTCTCTGTGTCTCTGTGGTGAGTTTTTTGGTCTTAAATATTTATTTCAAATCAAGTATAGTTAGCAAAAAAGGGAGACATCATGGGCGATCCTATGCGTATTCGGGCAGTGGCTACGGGCGACGTTGTTGAAGTAAAAGTATTGATGCGTCATGATATGGAAACCGGTCAGCGTAAAGACCTGGAAGGCAAGATTGTGCCTGCACATTTCATCAAGACCTTGCAAGCCAAATGGAAGGACAAGTTGGTGCTGGACGCGCAGTTTGGCCCTTCAGTTTCCAAAGATCCTTTTCTGTCCTTCAAGTTCAAGGGGGGCGTCAAGGGGGATAAAGTGTCGGTGACCTGGGTAGATAGCAAGGGTGACCAGCGTACTGATGAAGCAGCGATAAGCTGATAAGGAAATTCCATGTCGCGTATTGTCCTCAAATCATTGTCAGGCGTATCAGTCGGCATCATATTGACGCTTGCTGTCTTGTCATCTGCCCAGGCACAGACTGCTAACCCATCTCCTGCCGATGAAATCGCCAAATACCGGGAAATGCTGGCCGATGGTAATCCGGCAGAATTATGGGAAATGCGAGGACAGGAACTTTGGCAAAAAAAACTCGGCCCGAACCAGCAATCGCTGGAACAATGTGATCTGGGTAAAGGCCCTGGCGTGACCAAGGGCGCTTATGCAGAATTGCCACGTTATTTTAAAGACACTAATAAAGTCATGGATCTTGAGCAGCGTCTTATGTATTGCCGCATGAATTTACAAGGGTTGACACGCGAACAGGCGATGAAGACACCTTTCGGTTCTGCTGGTAATCCTTCTGATATCGAAGCCCTGGTTGCATTTCTGACGGCAGAATCGCGCGGCATGACGTTGGCAATCAGTACTAAACATCCGGCGGAAAAACAGGCCTATGAAATTGGTAAAAAGATTTTTTATTACCGTGCAGGCTCGCATGATTTTGCTTGCGCTTCCTGTCATTCCACCGATGGTCAACGCATACGTCTGCAAGACTTGCCAAATTTGAATAACAAGGAAAATGCCCAGGCGGCGTATTCCACCTGGCCTGCTTATCGCGTTTCGCAGGGTGAAGTCCGCAGCATGCAGCACCGGTTGAATGATTGCTTCCGCCAGCAACGTTTCCCCGTGCCTGACTATGCTTCAGACACGATCACTGCACTGACCATGTTCCTGGCAAAATCTGCCGATGGCGCGGTCATGAATGCACCTGCCTTAAAACGCTAGACGCTGAGGGAACACGCATGAAAAATTTAGGCTTACACCACATCAGTGTTTTGCTAGTCGCAGCTTGTTGTACCGCACAGGTTCTTGCCGCCGAACCTGATTATGCCAAGGCTGCCATGGACATGATGAAGGCTGACTTCAAAACCAAGGGGCCGGCCACCATGGAACGCATGGTGCAGCAAGATGAAGCACAGGCACTATGCAGTGCAAATCCGCAAGGTTTGAAACCCAGGCAGGCAAAAAAACTGGAAAAGGCACAACTGGCTTCTGTTAAATATCCGGCAGATGGTCAGTATATGGGTGACTGGAAGAATGGCGAAAAAATTGCCCAGAATGGCCGTGGCATGCAATCTTCTGATGCCGTAGGGTCAGTGAATGGTGGCAATTGCTATGCCTGCCATCAACTGAGCAAGACTGAGATTTCTTTCGGTAATATCGGGCCGTCACTTTATCAATATGGAAAAACACGTGGCAACAATCCAGAGGTGTTGAAATATACCTGGGGCAAGATTTTTAACGCACAAGCCTATAACGCCTGTTCCAAGATGCCGCGTTTTGGGCATAACGGGGTGTTGACTGAGGCGCAGTTGAAGGATGTCATGGCCTTGTTGTTGGATGTGGAGTCGCCGGTGAATAAGTAAGGGGCTTAGCTTTATTGTTCTGATTTGATTGTCGTCGGAGTAGGTATCTTTTAACGTCACTCTGACCTGAGTTACGTCGCTCCAGCGTAGGCTGGAGTCCACCGGGCTGGCTCTCCAGCGGCGTTCGTTGAAAGCGATTGCTCTCCGTAGACACAAGCCGGGTCTCGGCCCGGCGGCCGAATTCCTTTCTTTGCTTTGCCAAAGAAAGGAATCAAAGAAAGGCGACCGCAGACTTGGTCCCTACGGGAGTGCCCGTTTCTGCACTGCAAAAAATGGGAAGTGTCCGAAACTCGCTACGCTCAAACAACGGACACTTCTTTTTCCATTTTCTGCAGTACAAAAACGGCATCGGTGTAGCAGGGAATTAGGTCGGCCCGCGCAGGGTGCATGCATTCCGCCTGCGTAACGACATCGCCTTGCAAGGCGATGTATCTCCCTTTAGGGACACAAGGCCCAAGCGGATTAACGTCAACAGCAACTTCAAAAGCAATGGCAAGAACAACAGCAACAGCAAGAACAACAGCAACGTCCAGATCCTAAGGTCAAAACCTACATCAAAAGCTACACCACCTAAAACAGAAAGAAAAAACATCATGGGTCTGAATCGTCGTGATTTTTTACAGGTAATGGCCATCGCTGCCGCAGGTGGCATGCAGATTGATGCGCAGGCGGCCCTGGCGAATCCTGCTGCGGATAAATTGTACGATCTGCCGCGCTTTGGCAATGTCCATCTGATGCATTTCACTGACTGTCATGCGCAGTTGCTGCCGCTGTATTTTCGTGAGCCCAGTGTCAATCTGGGGATAGGAGCGGCATTTGGTAAAAGCCCGCATCTGGTGGGCGAGCATTTGCTCAGGCAATTTGGCATTAAAGCGAATACGCCGGAGGCGCATGCGTTTAGCTGTCTGAACTTTGAACAGGCAGCGGCGACCTATGGCAAGGTGGGCGGCTTTGCACATTTGACGACACTGATCAAGCGCATCAAGAGCAACCGGCCTGGAGCGGTATTGCTGGATGGCGGTGATACCTGGCAGGGTTCGGCCACAGCACTGTGGACGCAGGGGCAGGATATGGTGGATGCCTGTTTGCAGATGGGTGTGAATGTCATGACGGCGCACTGGGAAATGACCCTGGGTGACAAGCGCGTCAAACATATCGTCGAGAATGATTTCAAGGGTAAGGTCGATTTTGTCGCGCAAAATATCCAGACTACCGACTTTGGTGACCCTGTATTCGAAGCCTTTGTCATGAAAGAAATGAATGGTGTGCCAGTGGCCATCATCGGCCAGGCCTTCCCGTATACTCCCATCGCCAATCCTCGCTATATGGTGCCGGAATGGAGTTTTGGCATACAGGAAGAGAATATGCAAAAGACCGTTGATACTGCACGTGCCAAGGGGGCGAAAGTTGTCGTGCTTTTGTCGCATAACGGCATGGATGTAGATCTTAAAATGGCTTCACGTGTGCGTGGTATTGATGCCATCCTTGGTGGCCATACCCATGACGGCATGCCTGCACCTGTTATAGTCGATAATCCTGGTGGCAAAACCCTGGTGACCAATGCGGGTAGCAATAGCAAGTTTCTCGGCGTGCTGGATTTTGATGTGAAAGAAGGGCGCATACAGGGCTTCCAGTATCGCCTGTTGCCAGTGTTTGCCAACTTCTTGCCTGCGGATATAGAGATGCAGGCGCTGATACAAAAAGTACGCGCACCCTATGCGGCCAAACTGAGCGAGAAACTGGCGATGACAGAAGGCACGCTGTACCGCCGTGGCAATTTCAACGGCAGCTTCGATCAACTGATCGTCGATGCCCTGATGGAAGTCAAAGGGGCGGAAATCGCCTTCTCCCCCGGCTTCCGCTGGGGGACATCGCTGCTGCCAAACAGTGCCATCACCATGGAACACGTGATGGACCAGACCGCTACGACTTACTCGCATACCACGATGACAGAAATGACAGGTGCCGCCATCAAGACCGTGCTGGAAGATGTAGCCGACAACCTCTTCAATCCAGATCCATATTATCAGCAAGGTGGCGATATGGTGCGCGTTGGTGGCCTGACTTATGCAATAGAGCCGGCAGCCGCCATGGGCAAGCGCATACAGGATATGCGCCTGAATGGTCAGCCACTGGTTGACGGCAAAGTCTATAAGGTGGCCGGCTGGGCGCCTGTGGCTGAAGGTGTCAAAGGGGAACCGGTATGGGATGTGGTTGCCCAGTGGTTGCGCACTCACAAAAAAATCAGCCCACGCAAGCTGAATACACCACGTCTGATAGGTGTTGCTGGCAACCCTGGCATGCTGGGATGACTGGACTGTCGACGTTAAAGGCAATTGCATGATGGAACACTTGCCGGCATTCTTTAATGACCATGAATTGTCTGTCGATGCTGACGAACGTGCAGTTAAACGCGCTTATGCAAAAAGCTTGAAACAGATTGATCAGGAAAGCAACCCGGCTGGTTTTCAGGCTTTGCGTGAATCGTATGAACAAGCACTCGAATGGGCGCGCTTGCGTAGTAAGCTGAAGACCTTTGTTGTGCTAGAAGAACCTGAAACGCGGCTACTACCTGGCTCGGAAATTGAAAGAACAAGGGTAAATACTGATTCGGCCCACGATTCTACCCTCAACGAATTTGTACTTGAGCAGAAAAGTGAATTGCTGGAATTATCTCTCACTGATACGAAACCCAAGGAAGAGAGGCAACAATCCGCTGAGCAAAATACTGATTTGACCCCTCCTTGGATGAAGGGTCAGCTTTCAATTGAAAATCCAGAAGAAGTTGCACAAGTTTTGTTTGATGACCTATTGCGGGAATTGGCGAAATTGGATGATGCAGAAGGAAATGCAGAGAGCTGTCTGTTGCAAATACTCGGGGATGGACATCATATCTCTATATGGTCGCACCATACGTTTGAACGCAGAGTTGCCACCCATGTTGCCGAAGGCTGGCATGCTGGTGATGGAAATCTGTTGGATGCTGCAATAAAATACTTTGCCTGGGATAAAAGAAGAAAGGATTTACTCAATTTCGGTCAAGTGGGGCAAGTGCTGAACAACGCTTTGCTGGAAAGAGAGATGTTTTTGGCTAAAGATAAGAAAACCCGCGACCAGTTCTGGGTGGTCTTACGCAAAGTGCGTGAAGATGGAAATCCCGATGAGAAATTTTTGAAAGCGAATTTTGACTTGTTGGTGCGCATGGTTCAATCTTATCCAGTATGGGTGTACATGGTAACCAGTCGCAAGAATTTGACGCAATGGTATGTCAAAGTCAATTCAAAGCATAGTGACGCCGCAGCAGATTATCTGAAAGAAAATCATAAGATAACTACGACTAATGATGTTAAAGCTCGCTTTGGGGCAATTGCAGGTGTCCTGCTCTTGCTTATCGTGATTTTTATTGCAGGTAAAATTTATCAGAAGAGCCGGATACAGTCGTCGGCTCCACCAGCTTCAAATATCCAGAAAATGATAAAGCTGTCGTTATTTTCTGGATAAATGGAGGTTCTGGAAAAGCCGGATTTTTTCAAGAAATAGACTGTATCTGAAAGAATGGCAAATCAAATCACCCCGTTACGCTTTTGCTATCTTCACCAAACCCACCGCTGCCGCCGCACAAATCAGCAAAACACCAGCCAGTCGTATGACGTTTTCAGGATTACCACCCAGCCAGGCGTGGTAATACAGTGGCAGGGTGAAGATTTGTATGATCATGGGAATGACAATGAACATATTGAAGATACCCATATACACGCCGGTGCGTTCCGCAGGTATGCTGCCCGCCAGCATGATGTAGGGGTTGCCCATGATGCTGGCCCAGGCCAGGCCCACACCCAGCATCGGGATGAACAGCATTGAAGGATTATGTATTGCCGGTATGCTGAACATGCACATGCCGGCCAGTGTCAGGCAAGTTGCATGGCTGATCTTGGGGCCAAAGCGGCGGGTAAATGGTACCAGGGCAAAGGCGGCAATGAAGGCGATGAAGTTATAGAACGCCCCTATCTGTCCATTCAATAATCCCGCTTCCCGAAAGCCGGCAGAACCGGGATCGCTGGTGCCAAATATGGTGCGACCCAGCGACAGCATGATGTACTGCCAGTAGCAAAACATCGCATACCACTGGAACAGTTTGACCAGGGCCAATTGACGCATGGTGGGCGGCATTTCCTTGATGGCCAGGCCTATCTCTGTCAGAGTAGCGCGCCAGCCCACTGGCTGTTTTTTTATTTGTGCCAGTTGATCTGGTGTCAACGGAATTTCTGGCGAGGTTTTCAATGTCCACAAGATGGAGGCAATTGAAAATACGGCACCGATGATAAAGGCAGTAATGACGATGTGGGGGATATGATGGCTGTTCACACTATTGCTGTTCATGCCTGCTACTACCAGTATCGATGGCGTCAGGTAAGCCAGGGTTTGGCCCAGACCGGTGAAGGCGCTTTGTGTCAGGAAGCCTACCGAGTGCTGGCTGGCATCAAGCTTGTCGCTGACAAAGGCGCGGTAAGGTTCCATGGTCACATTGTTGGCCGCATCGAGTATCCACAGCAAACCGGCTGCCATCCACAGTGTAGAACTGAAGGGCATGATTAACAGACCCAGGCTGCAGAGAATGGCACCGACCAGAAAATACGGTGTGCGTCGCCCCCAGCGGCTGAGGGTGCGATCGCTCATGGCACCGATCAGCGGTTGCACCAGCAGGCCGGTAACGGGCCCGGCCAGCCACAAATAGGGCAGGCTGGCTTCATCTGCACCCAGGTAGGCATAGATGGGGCTCATGCTACTTTGTTGCAGGCCAAAGCTGAACTGTATGCCAAAGAAGCCAAAGTTCATATTGATGATTTGCCAGAAAGACAGGCGCGGCTTGCTGGTAGTTTTTTGTGCGGTCGCGGTCGTTGAATTCATTTACCAACTCCGCTGTGGTCGCTAGTTGCAGGTGTCTCTGCATCCCAGCGCTGTTGCCACTGTGAATAAAATTCCAGATCCGTGGCAACCGCCCCACGCACGCCACAAATGGCGGCTGCAAACTCATGCGCGCGCTGCAGGCTGACGGTCAGCGGCCAGTCGCGCTGCAATCCAAGCAAGAAGATGGCAGAGAAAGCATCGCCACCACCAACCGTATCAACGATCTGTACTTTGATGGGTTCTGCCGCACTGCGCAGGTAAAGTCCGGCCTTGTCCATATAAGCATAACCGCGTGCACCCAACGTGATCAGGATAGCTTGCAGGCCAAAGAGTTTGAGCAGTGCTGATGCATGTTCTTGTAATTCGGTGTCACCAACCGCGTGATCGGCGTCTGACTTGACCTTGTTCAGATAAATTTCTGCCAGTATCTGTAATTCTTCTTCATTCAGTTTGAGTATGTCAGCGAACAGCAGTGATTGTTCTATGCTTGCCAGATTGTATTGCATGGCACGCAAATTCAGGTCCAGGTATTTGATGGCTTTGGTTTGTTGCAGCAAGCTGTAAAGCGCGTCGCGCGATGTGGCGTTTCTTTGTGCCAGTGTCCCAAAGTAAAAAATACCCTGATCGTGCAATGGACAATTTTGCTGCATAGTTTGAGCTGCAGCCTGTGAATCGATGTAGTCGTAAGCCTGATTATTCAAAATTTCAAAATGATGTCTGGTCTTGTCGCTGCTATCTTCCTGGGTGACTTTGACACGACCTGTAGGGTGAAGTTTGTCGGTCTGCAAACCTGATGTTGTCAGCTTGAAGCGTTGCATATCGGCGCGTATCAATGCTGCCGTTGGGTCGTCACCCACACTTGAAATCATCAAAGGAGCGCAATCAAAATAGCCCAGCGTACGGGCAACATTGAAAGGCGCACCACCAACGACAGGCTGATCGGGAAAATCATCGATCAGGGTTTCGCCAAAGATGACGATGGGTTTGCTGGTCATGCTTTTGCTCCTGATTCATTCTTCTGTGTCAGCCATAATTGCGCATATGCCGTCAAAGTCACGGTCGTGCCTACATCGAGTCTGTCCAATTGATTCACCCATACCTGTGCGGGAATATCATAGCCTGCCAGCAGTGCATTGATATCGATGCTGACGCTGCTTTCTGAGAAATTTGCCAGATACAGCAAAGGCTGCTCTGCCGAACCACGCATGAAAGCCAGCAAGGCAGGGGATGCAATTGTCAGCAACAGACGTGGAGCTGTTGCTGACAATTGCGGTAATTGCCTGCGTATTTGCAGCATATGGCACAGGGCACCGAATACTGCAGCGGTATGGCTGAGGCTGTCGTGGCGTTGTTGATACAAATTTTCATCCCAAGCTGGCCGATGCAGCCAGCGGCTGTCTTCTGCCTGGGCAGCGATTTGCCGGTAGGCTTCATCGTTCGGCTGTGCCAGTTCATCACCCATATAAATCAAGGGCATACCGCCGAAGCAAAAGCTGAGTCCGTACAATAGTAGCAGGCGTTGCCTGGCCAGATATTTTTCTTCTGTGGTTTGTGCATTGGCAAAACCAGTTAATGCAGATGCCATGCCGACTGTTCCATGTACAGCGTTTGGGTCGCTGGCCTGGAAGCTGGCCCCGCGTGCATAACTATTCTCTGCGCCGGCAAAGAAACGGGATACCCGTGCCAATCGCTGTTGTACATCTTCAGCGTCCAGACTTGCCTCTGGCCGCAACACGTTCCAGCCTATGTCGTCATGGCAGCGTACATAGTTCAGCCAACTGCTTTGTTCCGGAAGCGTTGGTGTGGCGTCAAACACATGACGTATCAGGCTGGTGTTTTGCTCGGACAGGGCGACCCAGGATGCTGCCATCAGGCTGCTATGATAGGCCAGGTGGCATTCCTTGATCGTCTGAGTTCCATCCTTACTCCCTAGGTAGGCAGGCAATTCGGCGGTTTCAACGATGGCTTCTGCTTTCAGCAGGACACCAGGTGCAGCGATATCCACCAGACTGCGCAGGGCTTGCAAAATCTGGTGTGCTTCAGGCTGGTTCATGCATTTTGTGCCTGCACGTTTCCACAAGAATGCAGTTGAATCCAGTCGGAAGGCTTCAACGCCGTGGTTAGCCAGACGTAACAGGGCGGCGGCCATATCGGCAAATACGGCTGGGTTACGATAATTGAGATCCCATTGATAAGGGTAAAAGGTGGTCCACACCCATGCCTGCATGTCGGCTACGTAACTGAAATTGCCAGGCGCAACCTGGGGGAAGACCTGGCCCAGGTTTTTTTCAAACGCATCTGGTTCACTACGATCAGGGTAGTGATAAAAATAATCGCGATAGTTGGCGTCGCCGTTCTTTGCTGCTACCGCCCAAGGATGGTCATCAGCCACATGATTGAGGATAAAGTCAGAGCAAAGGCTGATACCAGCTTTACGCAGTGCGTCGCACAGGTTTTCCAGGTCCTGCATGTTGCCAAAGCGAGGTTCTATGGCATCAAAATCAGCAACTGCAAAACCGCCATCATTTTCGCCGGTGCGGGCTTTTAAAAACGGCAGCAGATGCAGATATTTGACTCCCAGTTCTTGCAGGTGTGGGATGCGTTGCTGCACCCCTTTCAAATCACCGGCAAAGCGGTCGACATAACAGCAATAGCCGAGCATGTTTTCTTTGGTGAACCATTGTTTGTCTTCACTTCTTTGCTGATCCTGTTCCAGCAGGCTGGCAGGGCGTAGCGCGACGCTGTTACCTGCAGTGGAAAGCAGGCTCATCAACCACAGCTCAAACGCCTGTTCATTGTTGAATTGGTTTGCATACAGATGTTGCAGCTTATGGTAAAGGACAGGGAAATGCTGATGAAATCTGCTGCTGACGCGTTCCTGCATGCTGGGAGCAATACATGCGAGCAAGCATGCTAACAATCGGTCTGTATTGAGTGGTACTGACATGGTACAGGCTGGGCCTTAGAAAAACAGGAAATGGAGAAAATGGCTCCCTTTACATGTTAGAGATGTAGAGGGAGCCCAAGTGCTACCAGGGACGTAAACTGTTTGTGGCCTTGCCTAAACTGCTGCGTGGCGCGATTTTGGGTCTGCTGTTTTGCAAGCACGCGGTCGTATTCAGGTACAACTGCGCTTCTTAACCCAAACTTGCGTCGCTCGCTTATGCAAGGCCTCTTTGCATATGCGAAGTGTTAGAAGCTATACTTCAGCGATGCTCTGATACTTCTGCCGTTGATGGATCTTGCTGCGTGACCGTCGCCTTCCACTTCGGTGTAACCTATGTTGTTCGTCAGGTTGTTGATGCTCAGCGACAGTTGGATCTGGTCGTTGATGTTGTAGTTGACGAAGGTGTTCAGGACGTTGAAAGCAGGCAAGATCAACGTGTTGGCATCGTCACCATAAGACTTGCTGGTACCGATCAAACTGGCGCCGATGACCGCATTGCCGAAAGTGTAGGTCGGTGCTATCTGATAGGTGTAGCTAGCCTGGCGACGCGGAGTCTTGCCGATGACAGACTTGTCATTGGCTGCAGTGATACTGGCATTGGTATAAGTCAGGCCGCCAGTCACACGGAAGGCTTCATAGCGATAACTGGATTCAATTTCCACACCTTTGGCATCGTAATTGTTGGCAGTGAACTTTTGTGTTGTTGCCTCAAAATTTGATTCTGCAGTCTTGGCCTGGAACAGGGTGACAAAGCTGCTGAGGTTGCCAGCTTTCCATTTCACGCCTGCTTCAGTTTGCTTGACGATATTGGTGCTGATCGGTGTACTGCCGTCAAGCGGATTGCCAAACATGATGCGGTCAGCATTGAAAGCGATACCTTCGCTGACGCGGGCGAATACAGCAATATCCTTGGTTACGCGATAATTCGCACCAGCGGAATAGGAAGTGTGGTTAACCCCATAATTGATGAACTTGGTATTGGCAGCCAGGTATCTTTGGTTGACGGCCTGGTTAAAGGTACCGCTGGCATCTTGCTTGTCATAACGCAGACTGCCATCCAGGTTCCAGTTACCACTTTCCCAGCCCAGATTGGCGTAGGCGGCATTGGTTTTATATTGCGCGTCGATATTGCGGTTACAGCAGCCGCCAAACACGTCGGTACCTTGTGCCAGCAAGCCGGGAGAGCCAGCGATAGTGCCGTTCGAATTGAGCAGGGCTGGCTTATCACCGCTGGCCTGCATCAGATATTGATTGAAGTTCCATGTCACACCCAGGTTTTGCAGTGACGAATACCAGCCCACGGTGGTAGCGAATTTGCCGCTGCCTGTTTCAAACACCTTGGACAATTTCATATCGTTGACGGTGCTGCCAAGGTCATCAATCGAGGTATTGAATACGGTGGCCGTAAATGCTGCGCCCGAGTATGCCTTACCTGTATTGGGGCCGGTGGCATAAGTCATATTGCTTGCTGCGGTGCCGCTGACACCTGCGTCAGCTGGGAATATAGAAATAAAACGGCCTGTATTGGTGGATTTGCGGAATTTTTCATCTAGCGTCCAGCCATCAGCAATCTTCAAGGATGCTTCCGCACCGAATGCATTGTTGACCACATGCAGGCCGTCATTCACATTGGTCGATATTTTATTATTGTTGCTGTCGAGGACAATGTCGCGCGTCCAGTATGGGGAATAAAAACTGGCAGTGCGTGGGTCTATACCAGGCAATTCAGAGATGTTGCCATTGACGGTACGGACGGGGACCGGCATATTCATCGGGGTCTTGTCATCAAGATGCTTGATGCTCAGACGCAGATAGCCATTATCCAGTTCGTGAGTGATATTTGCACGCAGTTGGCCGCCATCTTCTGCTGTTACTCCAGCTGGGCGGGAGCTGTCACCGTTGCGGTAAAAACCAGCAACAAAGAAGCGTGTCTTGTTCGACAATGCAGCGCCATAATCAAAGTCAAAGCGGGTCTGGCTGAAATCCACACCCTTGCTGATACCTATGCTGCCGCCAGGTTCGCTGCCATTCTTGCTGATAAAGTTGATGATACCGCCTGGTGAATTGGTTGCCATCGTTGATGCTGTACCGCCACGTACCACCTCCAGATGGCTGAGGCTGCCATCGGCACGCAGATACATGTCTGGTGTGACAAAGGCGATGTCGCCAAATTGCAGCAACGGCAAGCCGTCTTCCTGGAATTGCACGTAACGCGCACCACCGGCAGAGATAGGTACGCCACGTACTGTCAGGTTAGCATTGCCTTCTCCACCCGACGATTCAGAACGTACACCGGGAATGGCGCGCAAAATTTCTGCCGCGTTGGTCGGTGACGATTGTGCGATCTGGTCTGCATCCAGGGTACTGATGGAGACGCTGGCCTTCATCTTTGATGTGCCAATCGCTGTGCCCGTCACGATGACGGAATTCAGATTAAGGGAATTTTTTTCCTTGTCCTGTGCAGGTGTTGTATCTTGTGCCCATACGGTATTCATTTGCAGTACTGCCAGGGAAATGACGCTGGCCATACGCGTCATCTTGATGTGTGATGATTTCATTGCTGTCTCCGCTTTCATCATTTTTGTGGGGCGCGTTCAGAGTTACTCTGTACTTGCCATGTCTCGTACCTTAGTGCGTGATCATCAGCACGACGCTGGTTGGCGCAGGGCTGTGTCGTCACAAAAGATCTCCAACAATTTTCGCCGCGCTCTTTGGACGTTCAGGCTGGCATCGGGTTGATGTTGGCCGTCGTACTCTTTGGCGCTTGTTGCGATCCCTGGTTTGCCAAGGCAAACGCTGTTGAAGATCTTTTGTAGTGCAGGTGAAGAGAATTATCAGGTAAATAGAAATTCTTTGCAATCGATTGCAAAGCTGCGTTGCAATAAAGCGCAACACTGTTTTTTTGATGTAATTTATAAAATCCAGTTTGGGCACTATCTATTTTGTTAAAGCAAAGGATTGCTTGCTATGAGGATCCATCGAATTTTACATCAAGGAGAAATTGAGAGATAAGATAAATGTCTTCCCGAACTACGTGTACTTTTTAAGCAACAAGGATTGTTTTTAAGAGTGAAATTGTTGCAATGCACAATAAATGACATTCTTTTTTTGCTGTGAATTTGTAGTAATATTTCAATCGAAAATGAGTATTTTGCAATCGGTTGCAATTTGGTCGGCTTGATTTATTCATGTGCTGACAGTAACCCGCAGCTTGTGAAGTTGCGAGCATTGTGGCCGGACTTCAGTTTACTCGCGTGGCTGTGCCTGACGCTTTATTCAGGAGCTCCGGGTTTATACTTGCATTCATTCACGAAATCAGTACTGCTGACGGCGACAAGGCGATCGTTTTACATATACACTTTGCGCTCTCTTGCGAATAGATTGAAACACCATGCGTAGAAAATGGTCGTCCCTGGAAAATATAGGCATCTGGCTTAAAACTTTTTTACCGGCGCAAATCGGTGCCGACAAACAGGAACGCTTGCGCGCCTGCATGGGTATGGTGGCTGGCTTGTTATTGACGGGTTTGCTGACGGGAGCCATGCTGGGCTCATATGCTGCGGTACCGATATTGCTGGCCCCCATAGGTGCTTCAGCCGTATTGCTGTTTGGTGTGCCGGCGAGCCCTCTGGCACAACCCTGGTCCATAGTAGGTGGCAATATGGTGTCGGCACTGGTAGGGGTTATATGTGTATCTTTGTTGGGGCCAACTGTGGCGACTGCAGCCTTGGCAACAGCACTTGCGGTGGCGGCCATGTTTTTGCTGCGTTGCCTGCATCCACCGGGCGGTGCTGTGGCATTGACGGCAGTACTCGGTGGGCCGGTCATTCTTGGCTTGGGCTATCAGTTTGTGCTGGTACCGGTGGGTATCAACTCTATTTTGCTAATGTTGTTTGCACTGGCCTACAACAATGCTACCGGCCGTCGTTATCCGCACGCTGCACAGGCTGACCATTCTGGCAAGCATGGCACTATTGATGTCCGGCCCATAGACCGGCTTGGTTTTAAAACCAAAGATCTGGATGAGGTACTGCAAAAATATAATCAGGTGCTGGATGTCAGTCGCGATGACCTTGAATCCCTGTTCCTGCAAACCGAGATGCATGCTTACCGTCGCCGTTTTGGTGAAATCAGTTGTGAAGACATCATGTCCAAAGATGTGATTACGGCTGAGTTTGGTACTACCCTGGAAGAAGCCTGGACTTTGTTGCGCCAGCACAGAATCAAGGCCTTGCCCGTAATTGACAAGGCACGTCGTGTTATCGGTATCGTTACCCTGGTTGATTTCATGAAGAATGCCAATTTGGACGTGTATGAGAAATTTGATGAGAAATTGCGGCAACTGCTACGTCGAACCCGCGTCATGCACTCATCCAAGCCCGAAGTCGTTGGGCAAATTATGAGCAAGCCAGTGCGTACTGCACATAGCGACCTGCATATTGTTGAACTGGTACCTCTGTTATCTGACCAGGGCTTGCATCACATCCCCATCGTCAATGAAGAACGTCGCCTGATAGGTATGGTGACCCAGTCAGACCTGGTGGCGGCCTTGTACCGTGGGCGACTGGCAGATACGGACATGGGGTGATGTACCCACAGGAAATACGCCCAAAACAAAAACTGAAATTATTTTTTTCCGGAAGTGTAAGTAATCTGAAATTCGCCCGACTGATGGTGGAGTTCTGTTTGTTGATGCTGGCTTGCCAGGCAAGTGAAGAACTTATTTCTTGATGTAGTCATTTTCAATTACTTAAATTAACGGAGAAAAACCATGAAAAAATCTATCCAAACCGGTGCCCTGATCGCCGCTGCCGCTGCTGCTATGGCTTTGTCTGGCTATGCTATTGCTGCTACCAGCAGCCTGAGTGCCGGCGATACTATCCATTGCTCAGGTATTAATAGCTGCAAAGGCACCAGCGATTGCAAAACAGCAGAAAATGCTTGCAAGGGCCAAAATTCATGCAAAGGCCACGGCTTTGTTGGTACGACAGCAGGCCAATGCCTGGCAAAAGGCGGCAAGATCATTGATCTGGATAAATAAGTCCTGATCGCTTGACGCAATGCGCTAATTGAAGAATTAGCGCATTGTCCTTTCCTGTTTTGCGTACAAATATTCTATGACAAGCTCAACGACACCCACCAGCGCTGCTGCTTTTGCCGGCTTTGGCCTGGGCCTGCGTACTGACCATTATCTATCCATACTGGCAGACAAGCCGGCGGTGGACTGGTTTGAAATCCTGTCTGAAAATTATATGGTACCCGGTGGCAAGCCATTGGCCATGCTCGATGCTATTCGCGCTGATTACCCTGTGGTCATGCATGGTGTGTCGATGTCGATAGGTACGCCGCAAGGCCCGACACCAGAATATTTGTGTGATCTGAAAAATTTGATGAACCGGGTAGCACCGATGTGGGTATCCGATCATATTTGCTGGACTGGTGTACATGGCAAGAATATGCATGACCTGTTCCCGTTGCCATACAACGAAGAAACCATCAAGCTGGTGGTGAATAATGTGCGTCGCGTGCAAGATGTATTGGGGCGCAGGCTGGTGCTGGAAAATGTATCCAGTTACTTGCAATATAGCAGCGATAGCATGTCTGAATGGGAGTTTGTTGCCGCCATTGCTGAACAGGCCGACAGTATGATTTTGCTGGATGTGAACAATATCTATGTCAGCAGCATCAACCATGGTTTTGACGCGGGCGATTATTTGCGCGGCATCCCCGTACACCGTGTGCAGCAGATACATCTGGCCGGGCATAGCGACCATGGTACGCATATCGTTGATACCCATGATCAGGCCGTGGCTGATCCCGTATGGGATTTATATGCGCAAGCGATACGCCGTTTTGGTGCGGTACCCAGCATGATAGAACGGGATGACAATATTCCACCACTGGCCGAGCTGGTGGCAGAACTGGACAAAGCACGCACCATCAGTGCCAGCATTTGTGCGGGCAGAGTGTTTTCCAGCAAAGCCGCATAAGGGATCGGATAATGAGCACTACCGATAACACCCAGACCCTGCAAACGGCCTTCCAGGAATTTATCCTGGGCCAGCGTGATGCCGCCAGCATGCATGTGCATCTGGCCGTTACTCCCGGCCTTGGCCGTGATGCGCGCCTGGATATTTACTACCAGGCATATCGCCTGCGTCTGCGCGATGCCTTGTCGGAAGCTTATGGCAAAACCCATAGCTATCTGGGGGACGATCTGTTTTACCAGGCTTGTGCTGCCTATATTGATCTCCACCCTTCGATACATCGCAATTTGCGCTGGTTCGGTGATCAGTTTTCCACTTTGTTGCAGCAGCAATTTCCTGAGCATCCACAAGTGGCTGAACTAGCGCAGTTTGAATGGGTGCTGGGGTATGCTTTTGATGCTCCCGATTATGCTGTTCTCAACTTGACAGATTTGGGTGAGGTCGGCGATTGGGAAACTGTGGGTCTGCGTGTTAGCAGCTCGTTGCAATTCATCGATATGCACTGGAATGGCGTCGCCATATGGCTTGCATTGAACGAAGATAATCTGCCACCAGAGCCGGTCTATACTGATCAGGCGACAACTTGGGTGGTTTGGCGTAAACAATTGCAGGCGCATTTCAGATCCCTGGTCACTGAAGAAGCGGAAGCCTTGCGACAACTAGGTCAAGGGCGACGTTTTGCTGACGTATGTGAACGTGCGGCTGCAAACAATCCTCAGATAGAAAACGATATCGGTGGCTGGTTGCATACCTGGGTAGTGGATGAAATGCTGGCAGAGATCGTTGATGAAGTGAAGAATGAGGCGGTAGAAAAAACGGGGAATGAATCAGCCGATTGTGTAGGATTGTCACCATAAGACATTCCGTACATGGTGGCATACCTCCTGATTAAACGCTACTGGCCCTGACCATCAATTCAGTCGGCAGTAGCTGCGCTTTACTATCGCCGTCTTCAATCAGTTTCAGCAAGGCATCAACCAATGCCAGACCGGCCTGCACCATGGGTTGGCGTACGGTTGTTAGTGGTGGATGGAAGTAGCGAGCCAATTCTATATCGTCATAGCCAACCACTGCCACATCGTCCGGCACACGATAGTTATTGTCGCGCAGGCTGTTGATACTGGTCATGGCCAGCAAATCGCTACAGGCAAACAGTGCATCGAAAGGGACTTTGCGGCTGCACAGTTCTGCAACGGCGAGCTTGCCACCTTCTTCTATGAAAGAAGCAGGTACAACCAACTTGTCGTCCAGCGGTATCTTGTATTGCGCCAATGCCTTGCGATAGCCTTCATAGCGTTGCGCCACTTCGGGTAATTGTGTGTCACCGAAAAAGGCAATATGCTTGCGGCCGCTTCGTATCAAATGCTCGGTCGCTTTCTGTCCACCGGTGACGTTGTCGCTACCAACAGTTACATATAATTGCTGCGGTAATTGCGCCCCCCAGACCACGATGGGGACGTGGCGTGCTGCCAACTGGTTTAATTGATCATGGTGACGCCACTGGCCGATCAAAATCACACCCAGTACCCGGCCAGTATCAAAAATCTGGGCAGCATTGTCCAGATGTTCTGCATCGATGCGTGATAACAGCATGTCGAAACCACGGTCGGTCAGGGCATCGGCCAGGCTACCCAGGATGCCCAGAAAAAAAGGGTCGGACAGATGTTGGCGGGTTTCTGAATCAAAGGGCACGACCACAGCAATAGTACGTGTTTGCTTGAGACGCAGATTACGGGCATCGATATTAATGGAATATTTTAATGAGCGTGCCAGTTCGGCGATGCGTTGACGGGTTTCATCATTGACCAGGGTGCTGCCGCTTAATGCGCGGGACACTGTAGATGTGGATACCCCGGCAAGGCGTGCAATATCGGCCATCTGCAAACGGCGCTGCTCTTTGCTGGCGGACTTGGATGTATCTGGGGCGGTGTCCGTCTTGGCTTTCATCGTATTGTGCTTGGTTTTTATGTAGGCTGAATCACTGGTGAAACCTCATTATAAAACTGAAACCAGTCAGAGAGGAAACTATACAGTCTTGTAGAAAATTTGCCATTGTGTACGATATTTAACGTTCGGGCTTGATCCCTTGCTGTTCGCGCCATTCCTTCAACAATACCTGACGTGAACGCGGATATGTCGTGTCCGTTACTTGCAGGCTCTGAATGCGGTCCGTGCGAAAATGGCGGAAGTCGGCACGTAATTCACACCAGGCGACAATGACCCGAAGCTTGTCAAAGAAGGCCAGGGCGCAGGGCCAGATAGTTCGCTCGCTGGCATTACCCGTTTCGTCCTGATATTCCAGCACCAGTTTATGCTGTTTGCGTATGGCCATGCGTATCTTGTGCGATTGTTCATCATTACCAGGACTTTTGCTGTCAGGACCGATTATCAAGCCGCTGTTTTCCAGTTCCAGCCGCGCTTCAGCAGGCAGAACTGAAGCGATTTTGGCCAGCGCATCGCGGGCTGCCAGGGCCAGTTTATTGTCTGCCTGCTTGGCGACCCAGCGCGAACCCAGCGCAATCGCAGCGATTTCTTCCTCTGTGAACATCAGTGGTGGCAGGGTGAAACCGGGCTGCAAGACATAGCCTATGCCCGCTTCCCCCGCAATTTTTGCACCCTGATTTTGCAGGGTCGCGATATCGCGGTACAGGCTGCGCAGGCTGATACCCAGTTCCTGTGACAGTGCGGCACCGCTGACAGGATAGCGATGACGACGCAGAATTTGCATCAGTTGCAGCAAGCGTTCAGTGCGGGACATGCATGGGCTCCGGTGTTGTTTGCGGATTAAAACTTATCCCGTTTATGGAATGCGTTCCGGCACCAGTCTGCCAGCCACATATCTGTTTTGCAATCTAATTTGTGCTGCTTTACAGCAACTGCGTCAGCGTAGTCTTACGCAACTATCGTCTTAGTCCGATTTAATTCTCTATTGCGGGTGGCTACTATAGAAATATGGATGCAGGGCGAGGAAGCTGGTTCTAAGACCTCCCTGCAGGATATGCCTGCAGGGAGACGGGGCTGCATTCACTGACAGCGCAGCGAACTGAGGCTTCGACTGTGTGTGGTTGTATGGAAGCGCTCAAGAAAAATCTCAAGAGGCGCTTAAGCATGAACAATATGGAGTACTGGTCATGATCTTGCTAACTTCATTCTGCCAGAAGAGATGATCATGAACGCTCATCATGTGGTCCTGATCATTTGCAGCCTGATAATGTATGCACAATATGCGTGTGCACAGGGCGCAAAAGAGTCTGCTGACACAGGAAAAATACAACAGCAGATGGAGGCGTTCAAAGCCTTGCCGGCCGATGCTCAGAAAACCAGCTTGGCAGATAACACTGAGTTCGACACCGATAAAGCGGCAACAAGGCAATCGTTGATATCTACCCGGATTGAATTGAATGGCCCACCAACTCAGGCGCTTCCTGATGAACAATTAACTGGCAGAGCGAGAAATACACAAAGTGGTGCAAATGGACAGGGTCTGTATGTGCGCGTGACGAATGAGTATTACAGTCAGTCTGCCAGCGTGCCTGGCAAGCAGGAAAAACAGGATGCCTTGTCCAGATTTGCCCTGCGCTATTCACCAACTGATAATGATCATATCTGGATGGAATACCGCTTTAATGAAAAAAGTGCGGTGCGCTTGCGTGGCGCTGCGCACAGGGGTATCAGGGTACTGGCAGTGTTTCAGTATTGATATTCAGCTTGGCCGTGCATATGTTTTCGTATTGATTTTATAGAGTGCAAGCATGCCTGATCGGATGCTGCCGGAAGGTATCATGAACAACAGATTTCAAACCACTATCGAGCGAACACCGACTATGCATTACAAGAATTATGATATTTTTGTGATTGCATTTCCGCGGCCTGATGGTCATTGGTTTGCCAGTGGTGAAGTACAAAAGTATGGTGCAGAAGGGCTGGAAATTGCCCAGCAGTTCAGTGGACCTTTTAAGGCGAACAGTGAAATCGAGGCCAAGCTCGCCGTCATTCGTGATGCCAAATGGAAGATTGATGCAATACTGGCTGAACCGACTTAGCCTGCTGCGCAATAAAATTTTGACATTGCCGGTCAATTCGATTCGAAGAGAACCGCTAACCACAGAGACACGGAGACACAGAGAAGGCACTGAGGGAACCAAAAAGTAGATGGCAATCCAGGAACTGAAGATATTTCTGCTTTTCTCGGCGCCGCTCTGTGTCTCCGTGCCTCTGTATTGAGAGGTCTTGCTTTAAGACTTAAGCCTGCAATTCTTCAATCAGGCTGATAATCTCTTTGCCATAGCTTTCCAGCTTTTTGTCGCCCACGCCAGATATGGCGCGCAGGGCGGTCAGCGTGGCGGGTTGCTGGCGGGCGATTTCGCGCAAAGTGGCATCGGGAAAGATGACGTAGGCCGGTACATTGTGGGTGCGTGCAGTTTCCACACGCCACCAGCGCAGTTTGTCAAAGGCGGCCTGGGCAGTGCTGTCGAGATCGGCCTCGGCATAGTCTTTTGCTGACTGGCGTTTGTGTTTGACGGCTTTTTCTGCTTTCTTGTACTGGCGTAGCTGTACCTTGATTTCACCGCGCAAGACGGCACGGGATGTCTCAGTCAGTTTCAGCGAGCTATAGTTTTCATAGTCGACCGCGACCATGCCCAGTGCAATCAATTGACGTAACAGGGCCCGCCATTCGGCTTCGCTTTTGTCTGAACCTATGCCAAAGGTCGATAATTTGTCATGCCGCCATTGCTGAACCCGTTCAGTATCAATGCCGCGCAAAATGTCGATAACATGGCCGGCAGCAAAGCGCTGATCGACACGGTATACGGTGGACAGGATTTTCTGTGCCGCCACGCTGCCATCGAAAGAACTGGGGGGGCTGATGCAAGTATCGCAATTGCCGCAGGGGCCAGCTTGTTGACCAAAATATTCAAGAATGTGGGCGCGCCGGCAATTCAGGGTTTCACATAGCGACAGCATGGCGTCCAGCTTGACGCCTTGTACCCGCTTGAAGGTTTCATTCGCTTCAGATTCATCGATCATGCGGCGCTGTTGCACTACGTCCTGCAAGCCATACGCCATCCAGGCATTGGCACTGGCTCCATCGCGGCCGGCACGACCGGTTTCCTGGTAATAGCCTTCTATACTTTTTGGCAAATCCAGATGGGCGACAAAGCGCACATCGGGTTTGTCTATACCCATGCCAAAGGCAATGGTAGCGCACATGACAATACCTTCTTCACGCAAAAAACGCGCCTGGTTGCGACTGCGGTCTTGTAAATCCATACCGGCATGATAGGGCAGGGAAGTGATGCCGTTTTCATTTAAGAACTCTGCAGTTTCTTCGACCTTCTTGCGTGACAGGCAATACACAATGCCAGCATCACCACTGTGCTGAGCAGTGATGAAGTCCAGTAACTGCTTGCGGCCATTGGCTTTTTCGACGATCTGGTAACGGATGTTGGGACGGTCAAATGATGACACGAACTGCATCGCGTTTTCCAGCTGCAACCTGTGGATGATTTCATCACGGGTTTGCTGGTCCGCGGTAGCCGTCAGGGCAATACGCGGCACATTCGGAAAGCGTTCATGCAGCGCCGACAGTTTGATGTATTCAGGACGGAAATCATGCCCCCATTGCGATACGCAATGGGCTTCATCAATCGCAAACAGGGCGATGTTGATGATTTGCAGCAGTTCAAGGCAGCGCTGGGTCAGCAGGCGTTCGGGGGCGATATACACAAGGTCGATATCGCCTTCGCGCATCTTTTTTTCCACTGCCAGGATTTCATCAAAGCTCTGGGTCGAATTTAAAAATGCTGCACGCACGCCGACTTCGGCCAGGGCGTCGACCTGGTCTTGCATCAGCGCTATCAGGGGTGATACGACAATACCAACGCCATCGCGTATTAATGCCGGTATCTGGTAACACAGGGACTTACCACCGCCGGTAGGCATCAACACCAGCGCATCGCCGCCATTGACGACATGTTCAACGATCTGGCCCTGCTGCGAGCGAAAGGCGGGGTAGCCAAATACAGTCTGCAATAAATGCAGAGCCTGCTCAACGGTATCGGTTGTGGTATTGCCTGCTTCAGTCACTGCGGTTGTCACCAATTAGTCGGCCCAGGTAATGACACCTGTGTAGGCGGTAATCAGGATCATGATACCAAAGGCGATGCGATACCAGGCAAACACATTGAAATTATGTGAACTGATATAACGCAACAACCAGCGTACGCAAAAGAAGGCCGAGATAAAGGCTGCAACCGTACCCAGGCTGAACATGGGCAAGTCAGCCATCGACAAATCTTCACGCGCCTTGTACAACGAATACACCGTCGCACCCAGCAGTGTTGGTATCGCCAGGAAGAATGAGAATTCGGTTGCGGCTTTGCGTGACAAACCAAATAGCATGCCGCCTATGATGGTGGCACCAGAACGGCTAGTGCCGGGGATCAAGCCCAATGATTGGGCCAGACCTATTTTAAGTGCGTCGACGATACTCATGTCATCCACAGATTGGACGCGCGCATGGGCAGCATCATGTTCATCGACGTTTTTATGCTTGCGTTCAACTACCAGAATGATAATGCCACCAATGATGAAGGCCATGGCAACTGGGACGGGGGCAAACAACAGGGCCTTGATTTTCTTGATGAACAGGACGCCAAGCACAGCCGCTGGCAAAAATGCCACGATCAGGTTGACAGCAAACTTGCGTGCCTTGGGATCAGTTGCCAGACCAGCAGTGACCCCTATGATTTTTTGGCGGTATTCCCAGCATACGGCAAAAATTGCACCAGCCTGTATGACAATTTCAAAGACCTTGGCAGTTTCGGTAGTGAAATTCAGCAAACTGCCAGTCAAGATCAGGTGACCAGTGGAAGAGATAGGCAAAAATTCTGTCAAACCTTCGACGATGCCCATGATGATGATTTTGATCGCGATTATGAAGTCCATACAACACTAAAAAGAGGGAATTAAGCAGGGAATTGGTCGGCACGAAGCTTAACATGACGCATGCCTGCCTGCGCAGAATTTTGCCCATATTCCCCTCCGCTAAGGTTCAATTTATAGAAATAACAATAATAAAGACTTGCCAGATGGCAGTTCCTTGCACCTAAGGTTCCGTATTTCGGTACTTTTCTTAATTTCATTGTCTCTCTGAATAGCAATGGCGATACTTTGGCATCGTCTTTGGCTATGTCTTTATCCCTGTCTTTATTTTATTAAGTGCTTATCACCCATGTTCAGGTTGTCACAACAATCCATCTCTTATTACAAGCATGGCTTTATTGCCAGCCTGTTGCCGGGGTTGGTTGCTTGCAGCACCACCATGCCCTCGCAGCCATCACAGGCAAGTGCGGGGGCAGGGCAGTTTGAACAGGTGTTTACCGAATATCGCAGTAGCCAGGTGGAAGTCATGTTGTTGAGGCAGCAGTTTCTTTGGCATTTCCCGGATGCCAATCAGCATTTCGCGCAGTTTGCTCACCACATACAGGTTGATGGCACGGTACCGGCCCGTTTGCAGGAATTTGTCGTCAGTTATTACAAGCCGCGACATCTGTTGCCTGGTGTATCCGGCAACGACAGTGCCATGACGGCAGATGTTGTCGACGAAGTGCAGATCAGCAGAAATGGTGAGTTCCTGGTCCGTGAAGCCATAGCGCCGGTATTTACTGGCGAACAAAGTTATCGCCGCCTGGAGGCTGCCAAGCTGAAGGTAGGTAATGAAGCCTATGTGCTGACCGTGGCCAATGGTTTTTTGCACAGGCCCATGTGGCTGGCGATTTTTGGCACCGATGGTCATGCAGTGTATCGCATAGGCTTGCCACACGGTACCTGGCAATTTACCGAGCATGCAGACGGTATATCCATGGTGGATACCTCGGGCTCAGGCAGAAGGCTGGTGATCAGGCCCGAATTGAGATGAGAAGTCTGGCCAGACCATTTCCACACTGTTGGAATTGCAGGTCACCCAATGTGCCTTTGTCTCGTACGTGTTTGAGTATGTGTGTGGGTGTTTGCTTGAGTACTTGCTTAAGTGCCTGCTTTGTACCCCTGCCCATCATTGGCGGTGGTGTTGCAGGTGCGGCGCGGGATAGTGATGTAGTCAGAGAAGAAGCCTGGAATTACCCTGAATTTAAGGAGAAGCATGTGGAAACCGAAATCATCAAGGATAGCGTGACCAAGCAACCACGCACGGACCGTAATAATTACTTCGCCGATTTTGAAGATCATGTCCATATCCGGCGTAATACCCCAACCCGGCTTGGTTCCTACGAATTCAATTTCGTACGATCAGGTACCGATAATGGCTTGCTGATACAGGTTCACAATGATGGTTTGCGGGTTTTGCTGGAACGCATACCATCAGCGTTTTATATGGGCGAGCTGCAGGCTAGCCAGGCACAGATCGCCGGGCGCGATTATCTTTTACTGGCAGCCAATTCCCGCACCAGTACGCAGCGCATGTGGCTGGGTATTTTCCGGCCAAATGGCAGTAAGTTATATGCAGCCAGTCTGGAACAGTCGGTGATCCGCATACATCAGAATGAGGATGGAATCTCCCTGTTCTTTTTGAGCGGGGATTCCATGCGTATCAAGATATGATGATTTTGCTCTGCTTATTTATACGAGAAGTTACTGACGGTGAGCAGGTTTTTCTGCGCATAAAAAAAACACTGCCCCAAACTGTCGGCAGTGTTTTTTTCAAGCATATGCAATAGAGGGTTTAAAACTCTTCCCAGTCCTTGTTCGATGTTGACACCAGTTTTTTCTGTGTTGCAGGTGTCTGCAACTTGGCTGGTTGAGCGGCATTGCGTGTCACCACAGGTGGGCGCCCTGCTGCTACCGCACGTGTTGTTTGTCCGGGCTGTGCGGCAGATTCTCCAGCTTGGGCAATGATATGAAATTGTGCGACCAGATCTGACAGTTGTGTCGATTGGTGACGCATGCTTTCTGCAGCGGCAGCAGCTTCTTCAACCAGTGCTGCATTTTGCTGTGTCATTTCATCCATTTGCGTGACGGCCAGGTTGACTTGTTCAATACCCGCACTTTGTTCCTGACTGGCAGCGGTGATTTCACTCATGATGTCTGCCACGTGCTGGACACTGGTAACAATTTCCTGCATGGTTTTACCGGCAGTATCCACCAGCCTGCTGCCATGCTCGACCTTGCCAACGGAATCATCGATCAGGTGTTTGATTTCTTTGGCAGCAGAGGCACTGCGTTGTGCAAGATTGCGCACTTCAGTCGCCACTACGGCAAAACCGCGTCCCTGCTCACCGGCACGAGCAGCTTCTACCGCGGCATTCAGGGCCAGGATATTGGTCTGGAAGGCAATCCCGTCAATCACGGAGATGATATCCACGATCTTGTTTGAGCTTTCCTTGATGGAGCCCATGGTAGTAACCACTTGCCCGACTACTTCACCACCTTTGACAGCGACGCCGGATGCCGATATCACCAGTTGATTTGCCTGGCGCGCATTGTCAGCGTTTTGTTTAACAGTAGAAGTCAGTTCTTCCATCGACGAGGCGGTTTCTTCCAATGAACTGGCCTGCGATTCCGTACGGGATGACAGGTCGGCATTGCCGGTAGCGATTTCAGACGCTGCTACGTGAATCGTTTCGGTGGCATGACGTACTTCACCTATAACGCCGCTTAAACCCGTGTTGATACCATTGATGGCATGCATCATCTTGCCGATCTCATCATTGCGCTGGATATGGATAATGTCACTCAAGTTGCCTTGCGCCATTTTTTCTGCTACTGCAGTGGCTCTGGCAAGTGGTTTGGTAATAGATGATGCCATCAGCCACGCGCAGATAGCCGACAACAAAGCTGCGATCAATGACAGCACGATCAACAGGATTTTGCTTGACTGATACGTTTGCTGAATTTCTGCTGAAGTATCGTCAATTTGCTTGCGTTGCAAGGTAAGCATTTCTTCGATTTTTTTGATGTACATCGCGGAAACTGGAAGAAATTCTTTCTCCAGAGCGGTATTGGCTTCCTCCACTTTACCCTCTTTTTTCAGGGCGACGACCTTGTTTCGGGTATTTAGGTAAGCTTGCCGCTGCTCACCGATTTCCTTGAAAAGTGCAATTTCATCTGCTCTTTGCATATGTTCCGCGATTGCTTTTTGCAGGGCGCTGGAAGTTTTGGTGGACTCTTCCTGTTCTGCTGCAAAAAAACTTGCCAGTGAAGGATCACTGCTTTTCGCAATGGCGGTGGTCCTGCGCACACCAGAGTGAATATTGCGGTACCAGTCACTGATCATGCGCTCCGTTGCCAATGGGTCTTTCAGCAAATTGTCAGTCGCTGTGGCAACTGTGTTGAGCTGGGAGATGGCGACGATGGTGGTAATAAAAAATAGCGCAAGTATGAGTGTAAAACCCAAGCCTAAGCGTTTACCCACCGAAAGGTGTTTAAGTTGAAAGATCATAGATATTTTGTTTGTTGTCGTAAGACAAATTGAAAATGCAGACGAAAATGCTACTGGTTGGTCTGCATTGAAATGATTTGAAAATATATTTCCAAGTGGAAATTATACGCAAAAAATGACTGATCTATACCAATTAGTTTGGATTATTCGCGTGTATACCATTCTTTTTTATGGTATTTCACAAATGGGCAGTCGATTACTCTGTTTTTTGGAAAAAAAGTAACATAAAGGCAGGAAGTCAACATATTAAGCATGTCAGCCAGGAAGGGTCGCTTGTTCCAGCTCGCCAATCCAGCGTATGGCTTGTTCCCTGTCATTGCCACACATGTCAATGGAAGCCTGCAAGCCTGAGCAGCAGGCTGGTCGTTCAGGTTTTCCAAAAATGGCACAACGCAAATCGCTCGTCAATTGCACACAGGGCACACCTGCAGGTTTGCCATTCGGCATGCCAGGTATGGGGCTGGTAATGGACGGTGCGATGCAGCAGGCAGCGCACAGAGGGCGGCAGGATGGGGAGGTAGTCATGTTCGTATTTTATCGGATGCCTGACCAAACAACATACCGATACACTGTCTGGTGACGGACAGGTTCAGGGTTGTCGAATAAAATCTATCAATTCCAGGGTTTTTTGATCTGGTTTGGGTGTCAGATAACTGACCAGCAGCATACTGATAAAACCTGCTGGCACACCAAATACGCCTGCCGAGATTGGTGCAATATTGAACCATTGATTGGCCGTGCTGCCACCAAACAGGGGATGGGTATATAACATATAAAATACACAGATTACAAATCCGGTAATGATGCCCGCAATTGCCCCCTGGCGATTGGTGCGCTTCCAGAAAATACCCAGTACCAGCGAGGGAAACAGGGTTGATGCTGCAACTGAAAAAGCTGCACCCACCAGTGACAGAATATCCGCAGGTTTCAGTGAGGCGACATAAGCAGCTATCAGCGCCACCACCAGCAAAAGTAATTTTGAGATGGTTACCCGTTTCTGGGTAGAGGCTTGCGGGTCGATGATCTTGTAATAAATATCATGCGACAGCGAATTGGAAATTGTCAGCAGCAAGCCATCCGCCGTAGACAAGGCAGCCGCCAGGCCACCGGCTGCAACCAGCGCTGAAACGACATATGGCAGACCGGCAATCTCGGGTGTGGCAAGTACAACGATGTCGCCATCCAGCACGATTTCGGCTAACTGGACGATACCATCATGATTGATGTCCGTAATGGTTACCAGGGGATTGATCTTGTCTATGCTGGCCCAGTAAGTCACCCAGGAGGGCAGCTTGGAAAATTCACTGCCTACCAGTGAATTATAAATATCGTACTTCACCAGTATGGCCAATGCCGGAATACTGATGTAAAGAAGCATGATAAAAAACAGCGACCAGAATACTGAATCGCGGCTCTCCTTCACCGTAGGTGGGGTGTAATACCGAACCAGTACATGTGGCAGGGCAGCGGTTCCCATCATCAGACACAGCGCCAGCGCCATGAAATTGTTGCGCTTATTGTCCGATTCATTCTTGTCTTTGGCGGCATACGGTGTGTATTGCGAAAAGCCGGGCTGTGCCTTGCTCAGATAATTGGCTCTGATATCGGTCCAACGGATTTTTGCTTCTTGTGGCGATTTGGGATAATTCGCCAGCAGACGCCCAGCAGCCTTGATTTCCAGCAGTGAAGCATTGCCGGATTTTAAATCGTCGAGTTTGCGCTGTATTTCAAAACGCCCTTCTTCCCACGATTGCGGCAATTGCTGGATTTTCTTTTGTAATTCATCTGCGCGCTGGCGGTAAATAGCTCTGACTTCCTGCTCTTTGGGATCTAGTGCAAACTGTTTTTCTTTGCTAACCAATTCTGGCAACACCGAACCATAGGTCAGTGGTGCGACTGGATTATGCGTGTGTTTGACCGACAGCCAACCAACAGGGATCAGGAAGGCAATAATAATGATGATGTATTGCGCCACCTGGGTCCAGGTGACGGCCCGCATGCCACCCAGAAAAGAACAGACCAGAATACTGGCCAGGCCAAGGAAAATTCCCACAGAAAAATCTACGCCGGTAAAGCGTGAGGTGATCAGGCCCACGCCATAGATTTGTGCCACCACATAGATAAAGGAAATGAAAACGGTAGCAAACACCGCCAGTATCCTGACTGTATTGTTTTCGGGTGTACCGGCAAAGCGGCTGCCCAAAAAATCAGGGATGGTGTATTGCCCGAACTTGCGCAGATAGGGCGCAATCAACATCGCCACGAGGCAAAAGCCACCAGTCCAGCCTATGATGTAGGCCAAACCATCAAAACCCTGCAAATACAGGCCACCTGCCAGGCTCAGGAAACTGGCAGCAGACATCCAGTCAGCGGCGGTAGCCATGCCATTGAATACCGCAGGCACACGCCGTCCGGCTACATAGTATTCGGTGATGTCTGAGGTGCGGCTGACGACACCGATGCCAGCATACAGAACAATAGTGGCAAACATGAACAGGTAGCCTATCCATGCACGTGGCACACCTTCTTTTTCCAGTATCGCCAGGCTGATCAGGAAGATGAAAAACAGCAGGGTGTACCACAGGTAGTACAGTGTCAGTCTTTGTGTAAATCGTTGTTGTGGCATACGATCAGGGTCCTGTTTGTCTGCGGCTTATCCAAGCCATGCCCAGGGAATAAATGGCCAGTAATATGACAAAACTCAGGGTCAGACCCTGTGCTGCCATATAGAAGGAAAAAGGCCAGCCAAAAAAACTGATGTTACTTAACTCCCTGGCAAAAAACAGGACCGTGAAGCTCAGCAATGCCCAGATCAGCAATAAGCAGGATGTCAGGCGTTTCGTATGACGCCAGTAAGGGCCGGGGCCGGAATAGTTTTTTTCAGGAGTAGTCATAGTCCTGCCTCTAGAGAAACTTCATCATATGGATTGAGTTTGAAGGTAATCCTGAACAGGCAACCGGGAAAAGCGGCATCCTGTGGGTGAGGGTTATCGGTAATTTCTATACTGGCCTGGTGTTGGCTGGCGATTTCCCGGACAATTGCCAGACCCAGACCGCTGCCTTGCACATTGGTGCCAAGAATACGATAAAACCGTTCAAACACATGATCTCTTTCTGCTGCAGGGATGCCAGGACCATTGTCTTCTACTTCTAGCAAGGCCAATGCCTGTTCCTGATCAACGCTGACCCTGACGGTGACACTATGTTCTTCAGGCGTATAACGTAATGCATTGTCGATCAGATTGCTTAACATCTCCCTTAACATCAGAGGGTTGCCAAAAATCACGACTGGCGCATCTTGCTGTTCAAAGCCCAGGTCGATTTTTTTTGAAAATGAAGTCTGTATCCAGTCATGAACCACACTACGTGCCAGGTTGTTCAGATCCAGCTGTTCCAGTGGCTGGGTAGCCGGAGTCTGGTTTTCTGCCCGCGCCAGTGTCAGCAATTGATTCACGAGGCGTGTTGCCGCTTCAGAGCTGGTAGCCAGTTGCAGCAGTGATCTATGTATTTCGCCCTGATCTGTCTGGCGCAACGCCAGTTCAGACTGCATACGCATACCCGCCAACGGTGTTTTCATCTGGTGGGCCGCATCAGCGATGAAGCGTTTTTGTATATCGATGGTTTGTGCCAGCCGTTCCAGCATTTCATTCAGCGAAGTCACCAGGGGAGTGATTTCTTCAGGTACATGGCGTGAGTCGATGGGACTTAAATCATCTGGGCGTCGTGCCCGTATCCTGTGCTGTAGCTCGGCCAGGGGTGACAGGCCACGGCTCAGGGCAAACCAGACCAAGGCTAGCGCTATTGGCAGGATAATGAATTGGGGCAGTATTACCCCCTTGATGATTTCATTGGCCAGCAAGGCCCTTTTTTCCAGTGTTTCTGCAACCTGCACCAAAGCCAGGTGAGGAGCACCGTCAGCCTGTTTGCGGTTTGCTTTGTTCAAATCAATGTAGCTGTACGCAACCCGGATATCGATGCCACGCAGATTTTCATTTCTTAACTGTACAGTGCCAGTTTGTGGTTTATCCTCTTCGGCAGGTGCCGGCAGCTCACGGTCGCCATCAATGACTTCACCTTTATTGTTTTTGATCTGGAAATAAATATTGTCAAGATCGTCTGCGCGCAGTATGTCGCGCGCAGGGCTGCTGAGTTGTGTCAGTACCTTGCCATCCACTTCTTTGACTTGTTGCGACAGGACCAGCACATTGTCTTCCAGTGCACGGTCAAAGGGTTGATTGGCGATGGATTTGGCGACCAGGTAAGTGATGGCTATGCTCATCGGCCACAGCAAAAGCAAGGGAGCCAGCATCCAGTCCAGAATTTCGCCAAACAGGGAACGCTGGATTTTTTCTTCTACTGGTCGGGTCAGGTCATTATCCGGCACGGCAGCTGGCTTTGTCCTGAACCTGTTGCCTGGTCTTGCCGTCATTTTTGCTCAGATGGGGCCGATGGTGCTGGTGGTGACGCTGGCGGTGAGGCGACAAAGAATTTTTCCAGGCAGTAACCAAGTCCTCGCACAGTGGCGATACGTACCCCGTCAATTTCAATTTTTTTGCGCAGGCGATGCACGTATACTTCTATTGCATTATTGCTGACTTCTTCACCCCATTCACATAAGTGATCAACCAGTTGCTCTTTCGAAACCAGGCGTCCAGTACGTTGCAGCAATACTTCCAGTAAACCCAGTTCGCGGGCAGACAGATCCAGCATCTGTTCATGGATGTAGGCAATGCGGCCAACCTGATCATATGACAGCGGTCCGTGCTTGATGATGGTCGGCCCGCCACCGGCACCGCGTCTGGTCAGGGCCCTGACACGTGCTTCCAGTTCTGACAGGGCAAATGGTTTTGCCATGTAATCATCCGCACCCAAATCCAGGCCCTTGACTCTTTGTTCTACCGAATCTGCCGCCGTCAGTATCAATACTGGCAGGTGAGAATTACGCGCCCGCAGGCGGCGCAAGACTTCCAGCCCGCTCATTTTGGGCAGGCCGAGATCCAGTATGAGTAAATCAAAATCCTGAGTGGACAGGGCAGAATCTGCTTCCTGGCCATTATTGACACAATCGGTGGCATAGCCGGACTGCCGTAGGGAGCGTGTCAGCCCATCGGCCAGTACACTGTCGTCTTCTGCTAGCAAAATACGCATGATGAATTTGATCCAGGTGGTTCGTCTCGTTTGTGGATGCCAGCGTAGGCGGCGCATCAGCTCCGCCTGGCAGCATCTCTTTCTATTCTGGCATGGCGCTACGTTCTGCGCTGCTTGCAGGTACAACTTTAACCCAATATCGTCTTTTTGCCAGAATTACCCTTGCATATATTTGTGCAAAGGCAAATATATGTCGCCGAAGGGTATCAAAGGGGGATCTGGCACTGTAAGTAGAACTCTTTTCATGAATAAGGATGAGTTCTGCATGATCGCCTGCACATATTACAACTGAGTCAGATAGTGGCAGGCTTGACATTACTCCCAATAGAAATAGGAAGGCAACTGAAATTTCTTGCTTGACATGATTGATTACAGATGTAATCATTGATTATCGATTACATCTGTAAATGTTTGTGCAGGTGCTTTGGCAGAAATAAATAGAAAAGAGAATGCAAATGAAGACCATCGCTATCAGTGAGGCGGAGTCCATTGTTATGGAAGTGCTGTGGAAAAAACAGCCTTTATCAGCCGAAGAAGTGTTTGTCGCAGTGCTGGATCAGCAAGAGTGGCAAGAGGCTACCGTCAAGACACTGTTGAACCGGCTCTTGAAGAAAGGGGCAATACATGCCGAGAAAGACGGGCGCCGGTTTTTGTATTCACCCTTGCTCAAGCGCGAGCAATGGATACAGTCAGAAAGCAAGGGCTTTCTTGACCGCATGTTTGACGGCAGAATTGCCCCGCTGGTGGCACATTTCAGTCAACAAAAGAAATTGTCAAAGCAAGATATTGCCGAATTGAAGCGCTTGATAGAGGAGCTTGGTGATGGCAAATGAGTTATTGAAAATACTGATAGAAGAAGGTCTGGTATCTACTGCACTGATGTTGCTGGTGTGGGTGCTGAGGCCACTTTTTCGCCACTATGCGGGTGCCGAAATCACTTACAGGACCTGGTTGATTTTGCCTCTGGTCATGTTGGCCATATTGCTGCCGCATCGCATTGAGCAGGGCAGTTTCACTGGATTGCTCATACCCGTTGCGGAGCTGGCTGGTGTTGCAGACACCATTGAATTACCGGCAGGGCAAAACTGGTCGGGCCTGGTATTGTTGTTGTGGGTAAGTGGCAGCTCTATTATGTTGACCTGGTTTGTTCTTCAACATCGTCGCTTTTTGCGTGATCTGGGTGTGCTGACGAAACACCAGGATTTTTATTTGGCGCGCAGTACGGACACTGGGCCAGTACTGGCTGGTTTGCTCCGGACCAGAATTATTGTGCCCTGTGATTTCTTTCAGCGTTATTCTGTTGAAGAGCAAGCCTTGATCATCGCACATGAAAAAATCCACAGACACCGGGGTGATCTGATGGCAAATACACTGGTCGCCTTGCTGCAGTGTCTGTTCTGGTTTAACCCCGTCGTGCATCTGGCGGCTAGGTATTTTCGTTTCGATCAGGAACTGGCTTGCGACGCCTGCGTGATTGTTCAATATCCGCAAGCACGACGTACATATGCCGAAGCCATGCTGAAAACCCAGTTGCATTTCATCCCCAGTGCCATTGCCTGTCACTGGCAATTTCAACATCCTTTAAAGGAAAGAATCATGCATTTACATCAGACACGTCCTTCTTTGCTACAACGCGTATTCGCCTATGTGCTGCTGTTCACTGTTGGTGGCTTTAGTGCCTACAGTGCGTGGGCCTTGACACCTGCGAGCCAAGTCAGTGCAGACGGCACAACCGGACAGGTGAAGCAAACAGTGGAGGCAGATAGCTATATGGTTGCTACTGCCATTACAGTGGGTGGAAAAACTTCCAATCCCCGCATCCTGGTCAAACAAGGCAGGGAAGCCAGCTTTGCCATCAAGATGGACGAACAGCAAAGCAATTGGGATTTCAGTTTTAGCTTGAAAACACCGACAACCGGCAATGATAATGAGACCGTCATGGTGACGATGGTAGTCAAAAAAGATGGTGTCGTGATAGCCAAGCCAAATCTATTGGTTGCGCTTGATCAGGCAGCCAAAATCCAGCAACAGACGCCAGAACACCAGAATGATTTTGATGTTTCACTGACCGCCAGTTTGCTGAAAAAAGGTGACAAGTTTTAGCTGCAACCTGATAGCGCTGGCTTTGACCAGCGCTGTTCATTGTATGGGGATAAAATAGCTCTTCTGTTAGAATTTTCTGACCAAAAGAAACCTCTGCAAAAGCGGGCTCTTTCCCATGTTTTAGCAAAGATGATCGAATAATGAAATCCTTGACTGCGAATCGGCTTGCTCTGCTTTGTGCCCTGTGTTGTTCTTCAGCGATGGCGCAGTCTGGCCAGCTTTGTTCTGGCGATGCTGGCTTGCATAAACTGGAAGGCTATTGGAGTAGTACGCAGTTTCTAGACTTGCTGGACAAGTACGGCGACTGGACAACCGCCATGCAGGTCGCAGACAGCCAACAAGTTGCCCTGTCCATCAAAAACGGACAGATCAAACAAAACCTGGCCTGGCATGAAGGTGATGAAAGCAAGTATTGCCTGCGCCTGAAGGGCGATAAAATTTGGCTGCGGGAAAATGGTAAGCCAGAACGGGGGCCTTACCAGCGTTTTGGCAAGCTGGATCAGCACGAAGCAGATCTTTACCTGGCCCGCCTGATAAAGGGCTGCTTTACCAGCGCAGAAAAAGAGCAATGGTGTTTTCAACAGGGCGGGCTAAGTATCAATGGCCAGTCAGTCAATGCACAACTGGAACTGGATTTATCTGAACTGGATCTGTACGGCACACCCTTGCATGTGCATGGCCGTAAGCTACCCTTCTGGTATCTGGTGAAACGTTCGGACGGATGGGCTGTATTTGAAGATGACTATGCCAGCAATGAAAAACGCACTCCAGTTGATTCTAAGACCAGCAAATCGTGGAGGGTGCTGAAACCATCATAGTGCTTGCAAGCTAGATATCATGGTTGTCAAGTCGCTACAAGTATTTCAAGTTTTTGTAAGGCTATGAATAAACCTGTATCTTCATTTGAATACGGGTAATCAAAATAATCTATTTGCATCCACTGTGCCTCCTGTCCCGGGTGCAGATATTTTTCGAAATCATCCACCAGCACAATATCTGACACCACAGATGCTGGAACAAATTCCAGGTTTTTGGTTTCACCATGCCAATTGATGTATTCGATATCAAGGAACCAGTTTGGCGCTACATTTTCTTCGACAAGCAATTTTGCGATTTGCCTGAATTTATTTTCCTGTACGGTAGTAAACATGACTATTCTGGGAAATAGCAATGCGCAACGGTCCAGGAAGTGATGTAGGCCCGGTCGTGCTATCTGACTCATTGCGTTGGAAATCAACGTACCTTCAAGATCCAGTGCTAATACAGTTGGTATTGTCTTTTTCATTGGTTAAGAACTAAGGAGTATGGCTATAGTGTCACATTAAAATCATAGTGTGCGCAATTGGATTTTGTGGCCTGTGCAAGAAATTTCCGTTAAGATAGATACTACAGGGCTGCGAAGTACAAAGCAGCTTGTCCCTTCAGCCAGCCTTTTTGTTGTCCTTCCACGAATAGCCAGCATTGACTTTTTTTCTGGATATTCGCTATGCATTTTTCTTCCTGCAGTTTGACTTGCCAGCCTTCTTTGCAACGTACATTTTCTGAGACCAGCCATGTTGCCTAAATCTGTGCGCGCGTTACTATTGCGCCTGCATTTGTGGCTGGCGCTGGTGTTTGGCAGTGTGTTTGTCATGCTGGGACTGACAGGCAGTATCATCAGCTGGATGCATGAGCTGGATCATTTGCTTAATCCCTCATTGTTCAACAGCACACATACAAGCACTAATGATGAACAGATTACTCCTGCCAAGGTGCAGGCTGTAGTCAATATGTTAGTTGCTGATAGCCGTTATGGCCGTCCCAAGCAGTTGATGATACCTGTCAGTACGGCGGAGGTTTTTGTTGCCTGGTATGCTCCGGTGCCAGCAAAAGATAGCTCTGCTTTTGTCCAGCGCTGGTCGCGTCAGGTGATGCTTGACCCGGTGACAATGGCAGTAAAGGGGGAGCGTAATTGGGGGGAGTACGGCTTGTTGGCAGCCTTGCTGATGCCGACGATTTATCATTTTCACCGCTATATCTTGCTTGGAGAAACCGGCAAAACGGTGATTGCTGTCAGTGGGCTCATGCTCATGTTGATGTCCATTAGTGGCTTGTTTTTATGGGTGCCGAAACCTACCTGGAAAGCATTGCGTCAGGCTCTTACAGTGAACTTTTCCGCTTCGTGTAGGGCCGTCAATTTTCGCCTGCATCGGGTATTGGGATTTTTTTCTTTACCAGTTTTCCTGCTATTGGGCTTTTCCGGTACCTATTTCAATCAGCCACGATGGATATTGCCGGTGATTTCCATGACCCTGTCTGTGACTGAAATGCGAGAGGTAGCCAATGTGCATAAGCCGACAGGGCAACATATTAGCGTTGCGCAAGCCATGCAACGTGCGCAAGACGTATTCCCTCAAGCAAGGATCACACGCCTTGGCTTGCCATCCAGCACCGCGACAGCATATGAAATCAGATTGCGCCAAGCTACGGAAATACATTCCGGTGATGGTGCCAGCAGGATCAGTGTAGATGCAGAGAGCGGTCGCATACTGCGCGTCACTGATCCACTTCGTGGCCAGACCGGTGATCGTTTGTTGACCTGGCTATTCCCCTTGCATAGTGGAATAGCCTTTGGCACATTGGGGAGGATTTTTATTTCTTGCTTTGGCTTGATGCCACTGGTTCTGATGATAACTGGCTGGAGGATGTGGCGTAAGAAATCGATATGAACAAGCCCGGTGTTTTATAGTACGGACTTTTTTTCACAGCATGATACATATGGTATCAGTACTTCAAAACCGGGTATTTAATACCAGATTCACATTGAATGGTGCACCCGGCTGTATCTGCACATTGTTATTTGCGGATTCCATATAGTGGGCGTTACTGACATTATTGAGTTTCAACGTGATGTCATAGCGTGCTTGCAGATAAGTCAGTGCAAGGTCAAGGCGGGCGTAGCCTGGCAGGCGCACCGTATTGTCTGTCAGGGCGTATTGCTCACTATGGGCAATGATACCGGCACCGGCACTCCAGTTCCTGGTAAATATTTGTTTTAACCACAGACTGGCATTGTGAGCAGGAGTCATTTCTGCGCGGTTTCCGATACGTATGTCGTTCGAGGCGACGATTTTCGCGTCATTATAGGTATAGCTGGCGTGCAATTGCGTGTCGCTAGCCAGTTGACCCTGCAATTCCATTTCAAAGCCCTGATTGCGTTGGCGGCCGATTTGTAACTGGCGCAGACCTGTCGCATCAGTTGGGTCGGCGGTCAATTGATTGCTTTGTTCTATCCTGAACAAAGCTATGCTGGTGTACAGACGCTTGTCCATCCAGTCTTGCTTCAAACCGATTTCTTGCAAGTCGGTCTTCAAAGGTTTGACCTGATTCAGCGGGTTGTTGCCGGTGTAAAGCAAGTCACCACCGGCAGGCTGATATGAGCGGCTGATCGTGAAATAAACGGACTGTTTTGGTGTGAATTTATACACCAGTCCCAGGCGTGGTGAGAATAAGTTGTCGGTACGTTCGCTGACGGCATTGTTGGCAATGTGATTGATCTGTTTTTGTTTGAACTGATCAAAGCGTCCACCCAGCAGCATATCCCAGTGCGTTGCCAGGGAGAATTGATCTTGCAAGTAAAGGGCTGCGGTTTCTGCATTGAAGCGGCTGTCTATGGCTACGGGCAGGGTTTTAAAGTCGGGTGCGCTTAACAGCTGTTGAGGATGGTATAAATCCACAGGGTAAGCCGTGCCGGTTTGTCTGACCAGGGAATCACGTTTTTGCTGTGCTATTTCCAGACCGGCGAGTAACAGGTGCTTACCCACGCTATAAGTCAGTTCAGTCTGGTTGAGCAGGTTGCTTTGCTGGATGGGGAAGTAGGTGATTTGACGTGATACGGTATCAGCTATGTTCTGTCCGGTATTGACGCGGCGGTTACGGGTATTGACACCATCCAGGTCGGTTTGACTGTATTGCAGGTTATTGACGAGACTGAGTTGCTGATTGAACTTGTGTTCCAGCCTGGCTTTGAACAGATCACTGTCGGTTCTGGTGTAATCAAATTTTTCGCCATAAAATGTATCTGTATCCACTGCCACAGCACGTCCGTTTAAAGATGGTATGCCGCGGTCTGGTGTATGGTCTTCACGTTGGATTTCCGCTTGCAATAAAAGACTGGTTTGTGGATTGATTGCCCATGACAATGAGGGTGCCAGCAGCATACGCTTATGGCTTATCTCATCACGATAACTGTCGCCAGCATCGTAGGCCGCAATCAGGCGGGCATTGACATCGGCGCTCATCGCACCACCAGTATCGATACTGATTCTGCGCTGGCGGTTGGAGCCCAGCGCCATTGAGATCTCGTTTTCTTGTTGGGCTTGTGGTTTTTTTGTGATGCGGTTGATCAGACCACCAGCTGCACCACGGCCATACAGGGCAGCTGTTGCCCCTTTGATGACTTCCAGTTTGTCGGTGGTGGCAATGTCGCGATAGTACAGGCTGTCATCACGCATGCCGTCCAGCAGCGTCTCACGGGGAGAGTAAAAGCCGCGTATGTAAAATTCGTCACGACGACCTTCTCCTTGCCCGGCGATGATGCCAGGCGTATAGGTCAATGCGTCCTTGCTGGTGTTGACTGCGCGGGAACGCAAGTCTTCATTGGTGACGATAGAAATGGATTGCGGTGTTTCCAGTAAGCTGTTGTGAGTTTTACTGGCACCGCTGACCAGGGTACTGCCACCCTGGGACTGTGCCTTGACTTCAATGACGGGTAACTCATTTTGGGCTTGCGACTGCGTTTTTGGCTGTGCTTGGCTTTGTGCCATTGCCTGGTTGTTGCAGACGTGACAGAACAAGGTAGTGATGATGAGGGAAAGAGGTTTGGCTTGCATAGATAGAGACTTCATTTTAGTGAGGGATATAGGATTTACGGTAAAGGGCTGATGCCGTTCACAACGCCCAGCGGGTGATACAGCGGCAGATAGGCTGCCTTGCGGTCAGCCTGTTTTAAAAAACGAATCAGCAAATTGCCTTTGACTGGCAGCGGTTCGCCAGACAGTAAGCCCTGTATGCGACGTGCCGCTTCAGGGTTGGGGAAGCTGGCCAGATAACTTTGCAGGATGCTGCGCAGGCAAGCCCACAAGTCGAGATGAAGATCATGATTGCCATTTGCCAGTGTGGCGATGACTTCGCAAATATTATTCACCAGCAGACAGTAGCCTATGCGTGTCCATCCGGCTTCATCACTACAACAGATTTCCTGGCGTGTATGGACATCCAATGGGAGTGTTGAGAGCAAGCCATGGGCTTTGGGAGTCAGCCTGGTCAGTTCCAGATCCCTGACGATGAAACGTGCCGGAGTGCCGTCGTCAGACAGACCGATGATACTGTTTTGCATATGCGGTTCAAAGGCGAACCCTTTTTCAAACAGCAGATAAAACGCCGGATAAATTGCCAGTCTGGCATAGGTGCTGAACCACAGGTGCATGCCCTGGATCAGGGGCAGGCCGTGTCTGTGCGCATAACGCTCTATCAGTGCTGCTACCTGCAGGCGACCAGTCTGGCCATTGCCAAACAGCGATGCACATATCATGGGAGTGATACCTTCTGCCATATGCGCGCTCAGGCCCTCCCGCAGGATCAGGCCAAAACCATCTTCGATTTCCTTGTGTTGTCTGTGATTCTGGTGCTGATCTTCGGGAAAAGCGACACTGATATATGCCTGCTCTTCCAATACATGAAAATCCGGAAACAACGACTGCATTTCTGACTTCATGGGGCGATACAGGCGGCTGGCTGTTAACGCAGCAGCCAATTCATGCCGGGCATTATTACGTATGCAATTGGTGATGCGCAGATTAAGTGACAGTTTTAAAAAAGCACTGCCATCTTCAGCCAGCATCGTGCGTATGGATGCCGTCGGGTAAAACTGTTTTCCAGCCGTACCCAGGTCGCGCATGTCACCTGACGCTATGGCTGCCCTGATGCGTGGTTGTTGCATGAGCCAGTCAGCTTGCCAGGGATGCAGGGGCAGGATGATATATGCAGCATCGGCCAGCAGGTCGTGCCTGGTCAGTTGCTGCAGACATTTTGGCAGATCTCCACCGTCAAGCTTATCGCTGATGATCCACTTTAGTGGCAATTGGACATAGCGTAATTGCAGCAGAGCGCCATGTTCGGGAGAATATTTTTTTTCTTCCGCTGCCGTCCAGCCAGAACGGCTCTTGGGTGTGGGATGAAAAGGGTGACCAGTCAGTAAGTGCTGTTCGCTGCGTATGTATTGTTGTAAGGGGGTGTCCATGTGATGCATGTTCACCGGATCTTTCTGTGCATCCAGCAGATGCTGCATGGTGCTTATGCTTTCTTCTATCTGCTGTAGCAGGTCCTCGTTGTAGGATGTGTCTTCACGTAGTGACAGGTCAGCAATGATGAGATGTGCAATTTCGTACCAGCCTGCTGCTTTCCAGGTTTGCTGACAATCTTGCAGATAAATGTCCGTAGTGTAGTCATAATTACCGGTGACTGATACATGCCGCACACCTACACAAAGTCGGCTTTGCATGCGCGGCAACTGAATATCGAGCACCTGTCCCTGATGCTGCCATAAGGCAGCAGGTGGCAGTACAGTTTGAGTGATGGCCCGTACCGCGAGGTTATGTTCTTGCATGGCGACTTCACGTGCGTAGCAGTTCAACAAGACGTGTGCGTGCTGTAATTGCGCATATTCTATTGCAGATGCCGCGCCGTTTGCCGCGTGCCGTGTCTGTGCAAAATGCGACAAATGCGGCAGATGCAGAATTGATAAACTATCGGGTGATTGGCTCATCGTGAACCGGGGTAAGCTAGCGTTCATAACGTTTACTTTCTATCAAAACAGACAGACTGGCCAAAAGGGCACAGCCTAACCAGATGGGAGCGGTATAGCCGAGCGAAGTAGCCAGACCGCTTGCGAAAATTCCTGCCAGAACAGCGCCCCATTTATTTGCGCCTTCCAACTTGCCAAAATGCTGGCCCGCGGTGGCGTGCTTCGTGGTCGCTGCTGCCAGCGTATTGATGGCCAGGTAGGTACCCGTCATACCTATGCCCATGAGCAGGCGGCCTATGATCAGCATTGGCAAATTGTTGCCCAGTACCTGGAATAGCAGCCCAGCACAAGTCAGGGCAGAAAAGCGTGCCAGCGCAGTTTTTGCATTGGCAAAATTGACGTGTCGGCCCAGGGGCCAGGCTAAGAGTAAAAACAGTGCGTGCGGCAGACCAAACAAGGTGCCAGCCCATGTCGCAGGAATGTTGAGACGTTGTGCCAGATCAATCACAAAATAGGGATAGGTCAATACCGTTCCTATGGTGAACAGCGCCTGGAAACGGTAGAGCTTGCTGGCATCGAGTGCGATAGTTGGAATGTCTTGTGTTGCAATGAGGTGATGGGTTTCTGGAGAGCTAGCTGCACTACCTTGTGCAGACAGGAAATACAGCATCAAGCCTGCCAGACCTGGAAAAATGGCAAGGTAAAAAAAGATATTCAACAAGTTTTGACCACCACTGAACAAGCCAATGATGGCTGGTCCGGCAAACAAGGCGGTTCGTGCGGAAGCCTGCATGACACTCAATAAAGTTGCCAGGCGTTTGCCTGGCAGGATAGAAGCCAGAAAAGCGTTGGATGCAGCAAAGGTCCCGCCTAGCAAACCTTGTAAAGTCAGGCCAAAGGCAAATTCCCACGGTGTGCGTGCCAGGCCGGTGACGATGAAACTCAGACACAGTCCCCAATGTGCCCTTATCAGCGAAGCGCGTATACCTATCCGATCAGCGAGTTTTCCCCATAAGGGGTTGGCGATGGCTGCTGCCAGTGTGGGCAGGGTAAAGTACCAGCCCGCCATGGTCAGTGCTTCGTTGGAAAAATTCTGGCTGAGTATGTGGGCATAAAAGGGGGGCATGCATAATGCTGCAAACGCTGCACCAAAATGTCCTGATACTGTGATGAAAATGGTTTTCCGCATCATCATGTGCCTGAATGCTTCGAGAATTCATGCAAAGGATTTGGCACACTGTGAAATTCCTGCTCACTTGACGCTGACAGACGCCGTGTTGCCAGGCACTCTATTTGTATGGTCGGCACAAACAAGTCAAACTGCACAAAACGTGCTGCCAGTTCGGGGACCTGCATTTGATAGTTGAGGACAGCTTGTGCTGCCAGTTGCCAGAAGCGTCTTTCAGGAAAACCATGGTGGTGTTCCAGCCTGTGTGCCAACTCAGATAAATGGATGAACAGCAAGACCTCAAGCAGGTAGTCCCTGGCTTCGCTGATGGTATGCACCACAAAGCCGGTGCTGGCATTGGCCAGATTGCGGTGTGCTGGTGCATTACGCAATTGGTTGATCTGTGCCTCGTATGTGGTTTGACCAGCAATGTAATGTAATCCCCCCGGCAGGTCGCGAATTGCTACCCCGGTGGGAAGACCATTGTTTAATATCAGCAAAGTGTTTTGCGCATGCGCTTCGAGCAAGACACCGTGCGCCAACATCAGATGCAAGAAAGGCGGCAGCATGGATTTCAGTAGGGCACTGACCCAGATTTCTGTTCCATGTGCAACCAGCCATGGAGCAATTTCCAGTTGCTGTTGACTGTCGAGTCTGGTCAATGCAGTACAAGGAAAAACCTGCTCACCATCTCGCACTATGGATTCTGGTGATTGCCGCCAGATCGCGCCCAGAAGCCCATATCTGTCCTTGCGCGAGAATGCCGGTTTCAGGGTGATACCCATCGGCTCTGTCAGTATCGACAGCCTTGTTTTATACCGCAAATAATTGTCTTGCGCGCATAATTGAAGCAGCCATTGCGATATCAGTGGTGCGTTGTGTACGTGATGATCGGACAGGATACGGTCAGCGGAACTATTGGCTATCGCCAGTGGCAACTTGATATTGAAACGTGGCTCTGTTGCTGTCGAACTTAGTGAACTTAATGAGCGTATGGATTGCTGCGCCAGCCACAGATCCGGGCCGACACCCAAATACAGCAAGTTGCCATCTGCCAGCCAGTCGGCATAATGAATTTGCAGACTGTGCTGCCAATGCCAGGGATGTGCCGGCAGGAGATAATAATCTGTGCTGTCGTACCCCTGATCTGTTATTACCTGCTGTAACCGAAGCAATTCCTGCTTACCTGATTCTGTCTGTATAAAGCTGGAGTAACTCCCGCCGTTCAGCGTATGGATGTCACACAACTCTTTGACGACAGCAAGCCAGACCAGGCCAAATGCCTGCGCAAATTCCGGACCATAACGCAGGTGATCTTCCAGGCTAAAACCCATGCGCGAGCGGTAGCAGGGGTGATACAAATGGCCGTCACCAAGCTGGGCTTCTTGCCATGCATACGGCAATTCTAGTGGGGACGTATATGTTGTTGTTAGTGAACACGCTTGTTTGACGGCTGTATGTGTCAACTCGGAAATGAAGCGCTGGATTTTATCCTCACCCAGTTGCAGATGCCTGAGTAAATTATTGGTAACGACAGCAATCTCGTGGATGGCTTTTCCGCTGTGCTTATCCAATAACCGGCCAGACAGTCGTGTACGTCCGAATGCGCTTGGTAACAGGGCGCTGATTTCATATTCCACTTTGGTTTGGTGTTCATCAAGGCCCAGCAAATGCAGATGAGCGGCGCCATTGATACCGTGTTCCAGATGCCCGATCAGGGCACCTTCGAACCAGAACGCTTCTATGAACTGACGTAAAGTCCTTTCCATTGCAGGCGCGTAAAACTGGAGATGACTATGTTGTCTGCTGATATGCATCAAATTTTCTTCCTTAAGTTTATTCAGGGTGAGCGGGACCCGTGCAATTGCTGTGAGCAATCGCACCATGCTTGATCGGTGGCGTGACGAAAATTAAAGAGGATGCATCAGATGCTGATAGTGCTTTCTCTTATCTCGGCATGGCAATGTGTAAAAGCGCGGGATTTTTTTGCCCGTTATTTGAGATTGGTTGCGGATGGTATGCGTTGCACTAAGCGATAAAACGATGAACATGATTTCCCCCAATACGAACTTCATTGGCTTTTCACGGTATCGGCCCACGTCGTGATGCTGGCGAACGTGTGGAATTGGGGCTGGCGCTTGATGGGGATGGTGAAATTGCAAAAGTGGAACGATTATAAATGAGAATGATTATCGTTTGCAAATGATTTTTCATGAAAAATTCTATGAAATTCATTTTTATTTAGATGGACGTTTCCTATTTCATTGTGAAAAGGTATAGGCACAAGCAGGAAAATGCCTGTGATTCGTCATTTTCTGGTGCCGTGCAGAAATTTAAAAACTGGTATAAACTATTGCCTAGTCAACGATTATTCCCATCATGGATACTGAAAACCAAATCCCCGAGTTCGATAGTTCGCAAGTAGAAGACAGTGTCGGCTATTTGCTGGCCAGGTCGCGAACCATGCTGTCTCGCTCTATAGAAGATGCTTTGCGCCGGGTGGATATCACGCACGCGCAAGGCAGTGTTTTCATGATGCTGGCTACCGGAAAAATTAATACGGCGGCAGAGCTGGCGCGTGACCTGTTTATTGATTCTGCAGCGATGAAACGCACTCTGGACAAGCTGGAAACGAAGGGCTACATCCAGCGCGTGATTGATGAGAGTGACAAGCGCCTGTTCAAATTGGAACTGACGCCTTCTGGCAAGTTAATGGCGGCACAGCTGCCAGCAATTTATGCAGAAGTGCTGGATGTGGGGTTTACCGGCTTTGCTGCTGAAGAAATCACGTTTTTGAAGTACCTGCTACGCAAGCTTCTGGCGAATCGCCCCATACTGGAAGCCAAAATGAATAGTTGCTCAGGCAATTAAATAAACATATCAATGTGGAATTCATATTTTCATCATGAACAAACCTACTTTTAACATCCAGGCAACTAGCAAGCTCGTGCGTGTGCTGGCTGCTGCCAGTGCTTTCAGCTTGCTTTCTGCCTGTGTCAGTTACCAGGGCATACAAAGCCAGGTGCAACTCAAGACACTGAATGCAGATAGCGGTGCATTTCCTGGGCAGGGCGCTGGCGGAAGCTGGCCGGATAATCAGTGGGCCAGCAGCATAGGCGGCGCTGATTTGCAAAAGCTGATCGATCAGGCACTGCAAAATAACCCCAGCCTGCAAGTTGCCGCTGCGCGCCTGCAAGCTGCGAGGGCGATGACTGCTGTCGTTGGTGCCAATGAATTGCCATCAGTGAATGCCAGCTTTGAGAGCACCTATCAACGTTTCACAGAAAAAGGCCTGATACCGCCGCCATTGGCAGGTACCTACAACACCAATAATCAGTTGGCCCTGAATGCCTCGTATGAATTTGATTTTTGGGGCAAGCACAGCGCAGAAATGCGTGCTGCTCTGTCGCAGGAAAAAGTGGCCGAAGCCGAAGGTCAGAGCGTACGTCTGATGCTGGGCAATGCTATTGCCCGTAGCTGGTTGCAATTGGCCCGGCAGGCAGCCCAACTTGAATTGAGCAAACAGCAATTGGTGATTCGTGAAAAATTCGACCAGCTGACACAGCAACGCGTCAAGGCCGGTCTGGAAACCAAAACGGAAACCCAGCAAAGCCTGATCCAGTTGTCTGGCCTGAAAAACGATATCGCCCAATGGCAGGAATCCATAGCCCTGACACGTAACCAGATCGCTGCCCTGCAAGGCTTGGGGCCAGAGCAGGGCCGTGACATTCCATTGCCACAGTTTAAACCGGCGACTGACATGGCCTTGCCTGGTAGCCTGCCGCTGGAATTGCTGGGACGCCGTCCGGATATCGTGGCAGCGCGCTGGCGTGTGGAAGCCAGCCAGGGGGAGGTGGATGTCGCCAAAACCCAGTTTTACCCGAATATCAATCTGGTCGGCTTTGCCGGTTTGTCCAGTCTGGGTTTGAGCAATCTCTTGCAAAGCGGCAGCAGCATCATCGGCGTCGGCCCGGCAATACGCTTGCCGATTTTTGAAGGTGGCCGTCTGCGTGCGCAATTGAAGGGCAAGGTGGCTTCTTATGATATGGCCGTTGCCACCTATAACCAAAGCCTGACTGATGCTTTACATGAAGTGGCAGATCAGGTGCAGATACTGCAAGCCAGTCAGGTCCAGGCAGTTGAGCAAAAAGCTGCCGAGCAGGCTGCCCGCGTCAGCTTGCAACTGGCGCAGCAAAGACAGAAAGCCGGTACCGCCAATATGTTGCCGGTATTGGCAGCAGAAAGCGCCGTACTGTCCCAGCAAAAACTGTCACTGGATATCGCCATCCGTCATACCGAAAGCCAGATCAACCTGATCAAGGCACTGGGTGGCGGCTATGACAGCAAGACCAATTTTTCTGATGCTGCCAGCCAGACCAAAAGCAGTGCAAACATCAACAACACAACCGCAGCAAGTACATCGGAGGCCGCGTTATGAACGCCCCAGCAACAAACAATCAAGATAAACCTGTTACAGCCCAGCTGCCTGTCGAAGCGGCTCCGGAAAATGGCAAACGCCGTGGCCTTCTGTTGATCGTCACCACCATCATTCTGATCGCTGCGATCGCCTACGGTGCATGGTGGTGGCTGGTTGCGCGCAACTTTGAACATACCGAAGATGCCTATGCCGCTGGCAATGTGGTACAGGTGACATCGCAAGTCGCTGGTACAGTGGTCGCCATTCATGCCGACGATACTGAACTGGTGCAGGTCGGCAAGCCACTGGTAGAACTGGACAAGACCGATGCCAGGGTGGCAGTTGACCAGGCTGAGGCACAACTGGCACAGACCGTACGTGAAGTGCGGGTACTGTTTGCCAATAACGGTAGCTTGCAGGCGAATGTCAGCCTGCGTAGCAGTGAAGTCGAAAAGGCCAAAGCCGACCTTGCCCGTCGTCAGCAATTGCTGAGCACAGGTGCGATCTCTGCTGAAGAACTCGAACATGCACGCAATGCCGTCAAGGCTGCAGAAGCCGCTTTACAGGCTGCCAGTGAACAACTGACATCCAACCGCACACTGACAGAAAACACCACGGTTACGCAGCATCCGAATGTCTTGCGGGCGGCCGCACGTTTGCGCGAAACATTGTTGGCTTTGAGCCGCACCAGCTTGCCAGCACCGACTACCGGTTATGTCGCCAAGCGTGCCGTACAGGTTGGTCAGCGCATCGCTGCCGGTTCACCATTGTTATCTGTCGTGCCTTTGAATTCGCTGTGGGTGGATGCGAACTTCAAGGAAGTGCAACTGGCACATATGCGTATCGGCCAGGATGTGGAATTGCATTCTGACGTATACGGTGGCGATGTCACTTACCACGGTAAGGTGCTGGGCATGTCTGCCGGTACCGGTTCTGCCTTTGCCTTGTTACCGGCGCAAAATGCCAGTGGTAACTGGATCAAGGTGGTGCAACGCATACCAGTGCGCGTAACCCTGGACCCGAAAGAACTGGAAGCACATCCGCTGCGCATAGGTGTATCCATGCAGGTCAAGGTCAATATATCGCAACAACAGGGCGCGCCGGTAACGGCGGCGACACGTAGCAGCCCGGCATATCAGACCACCGTGTTTGAACAGAATGGCAAAGACGCGGATCAACGCATTGCAGAGATCATTGCAGCCAATCTGCCAGTCACTAAAGTTGCCACTACTATCAAGGTCAAGTAATGAGCACGGCACCACGTCCACAGGCACCGCATCCGCCACTGAAAGGATCGCAACTGGCGATGGGCACGCTGGCCCTGTCGCTGGCGGTCTTCATGAATGTGCTGGATTCGTCGATTGCCAATGTGTCGATTCCGGCCATTTCCGGTAACCTGGGTGTGTCACCACAACAGGGTACCTGGGTCATTACTTCGTTTGCGGTAGCGAATGCGATTTCTGTGCCGCTGACAGGCTGGCTGACCACCCACTTTGGCCAGGTCAGGTTGTTTCTGTCATCGATATTGTTATTCGTGATTTCATCGTGGCTGTGCGGCATGGCACCGAATATCGAAATCCTGATTGCTGCCCGTATTTTACAAGGAGCGGTCGCGGGGCCGATGATTCCCTTGTCGCAGGCATTGCTGCTCGGTAGTTATCCACCTGCGAAAAGTTCCATGGCCCTGGCACTATGGGGCATGACGACCCTGGTCGCGCCCATCATGGGGCCGCTGTTAGGGGGCTGGATATCGGACAACTACACCTGGCCGTGGATTTTTTATATCAACATCCCGGTAGGCCTGTTTACCGCCTGGGCGACCTGGTCCATTTATCGCAAGCGTGAATCACAGATCAAAAACCTGCCTATCGACAAGGTTGGCCTGTTCCTGCTCGTCATCTGGGTTGGCTCGCTGCAGTTGATGCTGGATAAAGGCAAGGAACTGGACTGGTTTAATTCCGGCGAGATCATTTTACTGACTGTGATTGCCGTCATCGGCCTGATTTATTTCGTCATATGGGAACTGGGACAAGACCACCCAGTGGTCGATCTGTCGCTGTTCAAAGGACGTAACTTCAGCGCAGGCGTGATTGCCATTTCTGTCGGTTACGGTCTGTTCTTTGGTAGTCTGGTCATCATGCCTTTGTGGTTGCAGACGCAGTTGTCGTATACCGCGACCGAAGCTGGCAAGGTCATGGCACCGGTGGGTATATTTGCGATCCTGCTGTCGCCCATCATAGGCAAGATATTGCCCAAGGTGGATGCCAGAAAAATCGCGTCTATCGCTTTCCTCGGGTTTGCTCTGGTGTTCTTTTTACGATCAGGTTTTAACACGGATGTGGATACCTATACCCTGCTGATACCGACGCTGATACAGGGGGCCGCCATGTCCATGTTCTTTATCCCGCTGACTTCGATCATTCTGTCAGGTCAGCCACCGGATAAAATCCCGGCGGCATCCGGTCTGTCGAATTTTGTGCGTATCATGTGCGGCGGTATGGGCGCTTCCATCATGACCACTATCTGGGACAGCCGCAGCACCCTGCACCATGCCCAGATGACCGAGCTGACCGGCAACAGCTACCCGACGTTTGTGCAAAGCATGCAAAACCTGATACAGCAAGGTATTCCGGAACAGGGTGCCTACGCCATCATAGACCGCAGTATCAGCGTACAGGCCAGCACCATGGCGGCGACAGATATCTTCTGGATGTCAGCCTATATGTTCATTGGCCTGATTGGTCTGGTGTGGCTGACCAAGCCGAAGAAATCGGCAGTGCCGGTGGATGCGGGTGGTGCGCATTAGGCGGGGATGAACGCATCATCGCCATGAAAAAAGCCCGGTATGTTTTGCCGGGCTTTTTGTCTTTTACGGATGTTGAAACGCCAGGTCAGAACTTGGCATCCAAGCGCACGCCCATGTAACGGAAGGCATCCCGGGCCGGGCTCCAGGTGGTATTGGTGACGGTGACCACCGGATTTGGTGCTTTGGAACTCCAGCTTCCCAGGCCGGTAAAGCCAGTGTTGGCATAGTGTTTGTTGAACAGGTTATTGACAAAGAAACTCAGCTTGTATTTGTTTTGTTTGTCTTTGACGCCGAACCCCAGATTGGTCACGCTATATCCGGCTACAGCCAGTGTCGGGTCCTGGTTCAGGTTGGTCAATACCTCGCTTTGGTAGCGGACGGCTGCCGTCACAAAGGCGTCAAAAGAATAGTCCTTCAGGTGGATATCGTATTGCCCACCCAGATTGGCCTTGATCTTTGGGGCATTTGGCATCCGTCCACCAGCCAAGTCTTGCACATTCTGCCCACCATACTGGGCTGACTTTAGCTGACAGGCGGCATTAAATCCGCCATTCGATGTATCCGTGACGTTGTAGCAGGGCGCATTTGGAAATTCGGTAATACTTGCGTCGGTGTAGGCGATGCTGCCATTGATGATGAAATCAGCTGTCACCAGTGCCGAGATATCCATTTCCACGCCACGGGTCTGTACGCCACCCACACTGTTGAGGCGGGTGACATAAGTGGTCGTGCCGGGTAAATAGCCGCCGGAATTTTGCTGGTAATTTTTGAATTTGCTATTGAAGGCAGCCAGGTTCACCGTCAGACGATTGTCCAGGAAATTGCCTTTCAAGCCCAGTTCAAACGTGGTCGAGGTTTCTGATTGCACAGGTTGCTGTGCGGCCGTGGCAGCATTCAAGCTGCTGGTCAGGTCATAGGCGAGGCCCTTGTAACCGGTGGCACCCAGCACATATCCCATCAGGTTTTTATTGAACTGATGTTGCAGACTCAGTTTGCCGGTGGTGGCATTTTCTGTGTTATCCACGCTGGAATAGGTGGCAGTCGGAACGAAAGAGCCAGGTGGCGGGGCACCGGTCGTAAAATGATAACCCGAGGTTTCGCGGTTATATCGCAGACCAGCGAGCACACTGTAATCGGGCATGAAATCCCAGCTCACCTGGCCAAAGATCGCCTTGTTTTCATTATAGGTATCGGTGAAATACTGGGTGGGGGTGCTCAAGGCGATGCCGTTATAGCCACGGACAAAGTGACGGTCGATGGCATTCCATCCATACCATAGCCCTGCCACATATTTGACAGCCTGGTTTTCAGGTGAAGTCAGGCGCAGTTCCTGGGTTCTGGAAATGACATCGAAGCTGCCATACTGCACATAACCTTGATTGACGCCAGCTGGTTTGCCATTCGCCAGTGGGTAATACAGCAGGGTAGGGACATCGACAAAATCCTGGTCGCGCGTATCGTTGGCATAGTACCTGTCCAGCGATGTGATGGAGTTCAGCGTAGCACCATTCGGCATTGCATAATTGATGCGCAAGCCAAAACCGCGGCTGGTTGATTCCTGTCCGGTCGGGGTGTCATTGCGAATGTCAGTATTGTAAGGCCCGATATTGATACCCTGTAACAGCGTGCTGGCAGGCAGTTGGGCGACATTGGACAGCAGTGCTCCCTGCAATGGCACCATGCTGGTAGCGACCAGGGCGCAGCAGGTGGTGTTGGAATAGTTGTAGCGTGGTGAGAAATCAACATCCAGCGTATCCGTCGGATGCCAGCTCAATTTTGCCATGAAAGTCTTACCGCCAGAGCCGTTGGTCTTGCTGCCCGTGGTCAGGTTATTGACATTGCCCGCGAAGCGCGTGTCACTGGCGGCAATACGAAAGCCGAATTTTTCCGACAGTTCACCACCGTAGCTGGCGCCGACCCGCCATTCACCATCACTGGTATACAGTGTACTGAAATTGCCTGTCAGTGGACCGGAAATAGGTTTGGTTGTCACGTTCACTGCACCGGCAATGGCACTTTTCCCAAACAGGGTGCTTTGCGGGCCTTTCAGGATTTCTATCCTGGCGATATCCGTCAAATCCTGGAATGCCTTGACCTGCATACCCATGGGAATGTCATCAATGATGATGGCAACGTCGGCTTCCACACCTATGCCTATCGAGGTGGTGCCAATGCCGCGCATATTGATGCCATTGTTGGCGGGTGTGGTGCCATAAGTGATGGTCAGTGCTGGTGACAGGTTGATGACGTCGGCAAATTCACGGACATTATTTCTTTGCAGCACGGCATCACCCAGCACGGTAATCGCTAGCGGTACCTGTTCCAGTTTCTCTATGCGTTTGTTCGCCGATACGATAACTTCTTCCAGCTTTGGCTGTTCTGTTGCAGTGCTGGCCGCTTGCTGTGCGGCAGCAGTTTGCATCATGCTCAATAGCGCCAGCGCTACTGCAGAGCTAATGGGCAAAAGTCGGCAGGCCTGCCTTGGTAGTGATGATTGGTTGCGCATTTTCTTGTCTCCTGATAATTGTTTTTTAATTTCTGTTTCTGCTTGCTGCAATTGAAAACCGTCGTGCTACCGTCAGCATGGTGACGCTGAATATGTATGGGAAATTCTGTTGTGGTTCATCAAATGAATGTGTCAGTGATACTTGATGGACCAGCTGATCGTGATCGGCGTGTCGAAACTGAAAGCCTTGCGTTCACAACTCACCAGGGTCTTCATGGGGCCGTTAGGTGATTTAAAATTTTCTGTATCCAGGCTGGCCCTGGTGCTGCAGTAATCCATGCCTGTAACGGTAAATTCGTTCACATCACCTTTGTTAAAGCGGATGGTATTGCCACTGATCTCTGGTAATTCCGAGAAGCTGGCAAATTCCAGTGACACCTGGCGTACCCCCAGTTTTTCTGCCGGTAGATACTGATCTGTTCTGGTGATGGTGCCTGCGCCCAGTCGGTAGTTGGTATTGAGTTGTATGCGTGCATCTGGTACTGGTTTTTGATTGACAGGGCCAATTCTGGTCAGGCTGTCCTGGTGATAGCTGACTTCATATGCTTGCGGGGTTTCTGTGTGGCGAATGTTTTTAATGAAGGCCGTCGCAATCAGTTCGCTGCCATCAGTCAGGGTAAATTTGGGCAGCAATTGTGGATGTTGATAGCCACTGTCAGCGATGCCGGCAATCAGCAGATTGGAAAATGGTAAAGGGTAGTACGGACTGTTCCCATGCTGGCTGGCACCTCCATTCACCATCAGCAAGCTGAACACATGCCCGGTATCACGGTAGATGGCGAGCGCCCTGTCATATTCGCCACGGGCAAACCAGGTGAACTCGAAAGCTGGTTGTGTTTTATCCAGCCATGCTGCCAGATCCTGTCTGGGTAATGTGTGCAGGTATCCCATCTGACGCCACAAATCGTTGGCCGAGATCAGTTGGTGCAGCAGTGAGAAATTTTCGCCCAGTATGCGGTGTACCCCACGATAGTTATCCGTATTCCGGCCCTGGCCCCACAGGTCGACAGATCTGGTTTTTTTGTCGTACCAGAAATCAACGTATTTGGCGACGATGCGGGTAGAGTAAGCGTAGGCATATTCTTTTTCTTGCGGGCTCAATATGTTCAGGTAGGCAGACACCGTCAGTATGTCAAGAACGGCAGTGTCGCCATAGGCGCCGATGCTGCGCCCAAAACTGAAGCCATCGCCCGACACATTACCCAGACGGAAGGCAATATCGGTGGCTTTTCTCAACTTGGTTTTCAGTTCAGGGATGACTTCCATGCCGGTTTCAATGAAGCGCCCGCAGATTTCTGAAATCAGCAAAATGCTGTAGCGGTCAAAGCGGCCTTCGCCTTCGGTTTCATCAGAAAAACCATAAGTGCCGGAATGTTGTTCATAGTGATCCAGCAGTTTTTTCAGCAGGCTTTGGCTTGCTGTTTCGTCTTCCCAGCCCAGTAGCATGCGCAGGCGCGCCACACCAAATGCAACGCCGTAATAATTGGTCGGTAACTGTATGAGTTTGAAATCGGGTTGTGTGACGAAACTGCGCCAGTCCAGTTTCTTCTTCAGGGCATCCAGTGTTTTTGTTGGGACTGCCTGTTCGAGCAGACCGTTTTTCTTTAATTCGTACAGCGTCAGCAGATAGTAATAGATGCCCCAGGTGTGATTGTCCATACTCACAGTCAATTCTGCAGATTCGCGGAAATCACGCAGATAGGGTGCAAGATCTTTCCCTTCATGCTTTGCGTTCAATAACAGGTGACCCAGTCCGGAAGCGATTTTCCCCGGCAGGAATTTATCCTTGCCATTGAAGGCTGGGTAGCCATTGAGCGTGGTGTTTTCTTTTTCAGCCAGCAGCTTTTGCGCAAGGTAAGTCAGTTGTGGGTACAGCTCGGACTGGACGATCTTGTCCATGGCGACATTGGCCAGTGGCGGCTCATAAACGACTTTAGTGGCGTCACTGGCCGCAACCAGAGAAACAGGTATGAGTGTGGCAAGTGCGGTGAGCAGTATGCAAATTCGGGGTAAGAAATTCATCAGCTATAACCTGGCGGGTATTTTCTTGCTTGCAATGGTCTTTAATGCAGGCTTGAAATTATTTAGGAAAACGTTTAACTAGATAATAGTGAAGAAAAGATCGGGAGTAAAGCGGCTGAAATCATTTTTTTATATTCGTTGTCATGCGACAACGGCAAATCGTAGATATATCAGATTCGGACGGGTTGGCAGGGAGATGTGAAAATGGAAAAACGTTTAACATCTGATTGATAAGAGAGGGGCAATGCAGATGTGGTGCTTATATTGCGTTTGACGGGGGCAATGTTTGTGTCTAGTTGCGCCGCATGGTGGAGGCCCGCAGCACCAATTGAGGTTCTATCACGGTGAGTTCATTGTCCTGTGAGCCGGCAATGATTTGTAAGAGTTTTTCCATGGCCGCGACACCCATGCGTTCGCTTTGCAGGTCTACCGAAGTCAGTGCTGGTGTGACAAAGCGGCCATACAGGATATTGTCTATGCCGGTGACGGAGATGTCATCAGGTAGCTTGAATCCCAGGATTTGCGCTTCCTTCATGAAGCCCAGGGCGATCAGGTCGTTATAACATATCAATGCATCCGGAGGATTGTCGCTCAGCATGATGGATGAGCACAGGCGTTCGCCCTCAGCAGCGGTGGCGGCATTGGTATTGTATTTGGTCAGTGATAACTGGTGTTTGTCCAGGCAATCCTGGACGCCGCTCATACGTTCTTCATCGCGCCTGGATTTTGCAAAGCCTACATAGGCGATATGTTTATGTCCCAGTGCCACCAGATGCTGTGCCAGCATATAGGTGCCCCGCCTGTCGTCGCTGCCTACTGATGGTAATTGGCGTTCGCGTATGCGGCCAAAGAAGACCAGTGGTTTATCCATCTGGAACAGCCATTCAAGATCCTGTTCAGGCAGGCGTGAAAACACAATCATGCCATCAACCTTGCGGCTAAGTGCCTCCAGTAGAGGACGTTCGCGACTGAGAGTTTCATCTGTGTCCACAAGCAGCAGGGTGTAGCCCTTTTCCATGGCGACACGGTTGGCACCTTTGACTATGCTGGTGAAGTGTGGATTGCTGATGTCCAGTATCGACAGACCTATGGTCTTGGTCCTGCCGGTGATCATGGATTGGGCCTGGGGGTTGGACTGGTAGCCCAGCTCTTCAATTACCCTCTTGAGATTGGCTTCGACGGCAGCGGAGAATTTTTGTGTGCCATTGATGTATTTGGACACGGTTGCGGTTGAAACTTGTGCTGCAGCTGCAACATCGCGTATCGTCGGAAGCTTTTTTTTCATGTTTGAGTTAAAGGTTTAACTTTATTCTTGGTCTAATCATCTGCATTGTAACCTGTATGAGAAACGTATCTTCATATGAATGAGGATTGTGGGATTTTTATCCAGTTTACACCATGATTTGCAAGGTGAGTGCCTCCAGTATTCTGGTGAAAATCCAAAATGTACTTGCGCGCATAGCATTTTTTAGTATACTTAGTTAATCGTTTAACTTAAAGTTTCTGTAGTGATGCCAAATTATGTAATACCCCGGTATCCCACGCAATAGAGTGTTGTCCTCTGCACTAGGCTGTGCTTTGGCGGCAAGCTTGACGACGATTGCCACTTTCAAATGTTGAGAAAATACACATGACCACGACAACAGATAACAAGACAAATAATAAGCCGGATAGCAAGCCAATTAATAGAATCTTGCTGACCGGTGCAGGCGGGGGGTTGGGTAAAGTGTTGCGTCAGCATGTTTCTGCCTGGACCCATCACCTGAGGCTCAGTGATATTGCCGATCTGGGTGAGGCGCGTGATGGTGAAGAGATCGTACGGTGTGATCTGGCGGATGGCGCAGCCGTGATGAAACTGGTGGAGGATGTTGATATCGTATTGCATTTTGGTGGCATTTCGGTGGAAGACAAATTTGAACCCATCATGCAGGCCAATATCCTGGGTATGTACAACCTCTACCATGCGGTACATGCCTGTGGCGTCAAACGCGTCGTCTATGCAAGTTCCAGCCACGTGGTAGGGTATTACCCGACTACAGAACTGGTGGATGCCGACATGCCTTTGCGCCCCGACGGGTTTTATGGTCTTAGTAAATGTTTTGGCGAAGCCCTGTCGCGTTATTACTACGACCGCTTTGGCATAGAAACCGTATGTCTGCGTATAGGTTCCAGTTTTCCCGCGCCGCTGAATCCACGCATGATGGTGACCTATCTCAGCTATGCGGATCTGCTGGAATTGATACGCTGTGCTGTCTTTACTCCCAAGGTGGGGCATACCATCAGCTTTGGCAGCTCGGACAACGCAAGCCGCTGGTGGGATAACCGTAAAGCTTCACATCTGGGTTATCGCCCAGCAGACAGTTCCAAACAATTTGCACATCAGTTTGCCGACAATATTGTTTATCCCGCCACTGATGATGTGACTGCCCGTTTTCAAGGTGGCCCTTTCGTGATTGCCGGGCCGCAGTACTAAAGGTTGTCGATTATGGCGAAATGTTTTCTACGCCACCTGTTGCTATGCCTGCCCTTGCTGGTGGTCAACATGGCGAATGTCGCAAGTGCGGCAAATGATCCAGGCGTGGCAAATATAACAGTCGAAACATGGGGGCAAACCCGTCGGGATGAAAAAGTCGAACGTGTCAGCCTGCGCAATGATTTGGGGATGGTGGTCAGTTATATCGATTACGGTGCCACGCTGATGGCGATATTTGTTCCCGATCGTCACGGCCAATTTGCCAATGTGGTGTTGGGTCTGCCCAACTTGCAGGCATACGAAACCAGCAAGCGCAAGTTTGCTGCTGTCATAGGGCGTTACGCCGGTCGCATAGGCAATGCCAGTTTCACACTTGAAGGGCGGCAGATCATGTTGCCGAAAAACGCCAGGGGTATTGCCCTGCATGGCGACCCCAATGGCTATGACAAACGGGTATGGGCGCGGCGGGATTTTGCAGATGATGACTCTTTTGGGTCGGCCTACAGCCTGTTCAGCCCTGACGGTGACCAGGGTTTTCCTGGTGCGGTCAGGGTAGAGGTTCGCTACCGCCTGTATCGCAAGCGCAATGAATTCCGTATCGAATACCAGGCGACCACAACTGCAGCCACGGTGATTAATTTGACGAATCATGCGTATTTCAATCTGGCCGGTGCTGGCAGCAAGGGCATGTCGCAACATGCATTCATGATCAATGCAGACCGTTATTTGCTGACGGATGACAAGCGGGTTCCTACTGGTGTCATTGCCAGTGTAGAAGGGACAGCACTGGATTTCAGATCGGCAGCTCCGCTGACCGGTCGCCTGTCTGCCATGCCTGCTTTACCTGGAACATCGCCAGGTATTGATCACAGCCTGTTATTTATGAAGTGGAAAAAGAATATCCTGGCCCAGGTTGCACAAATTACGGAAGCTGCAAGTGGTCGCTGCATGGAGGTGTGGACTACCGAGCCTTCGGTGCAATTTAATACTGGCAATGGCTTTGACGGCAGTGAAATGGGTAACGAGGGGCGGGCGTATGGAGCTTATGATGGCTTTGCTTTTGAGACGCAGCATTTACCAGATAGCCCGAATCACCCTGATTTTCCATCCGCTGTATTGCTGCCGGGTGAGGTCTTTCTATCGATAACACATTTCAAATTTTCTGACTGCAAATAACATGAATAATTTCCGGATATGCGCAATTTTGTTGATTAATCTGACATTGCTGGACACTGTTTATGCCAGACAACTTACAGGTTTTACATATAAAACGCCGATCCTCCACAGTGGTGTGACTGGCAACAGTCTGTGCCTGACGGCATCTGATGTAAAAGACGGCAATACCTATGCATATATAGAAAATGTATTCGGCAAGGGAGCGGTGGAAGCGCCCAGTGATGACATGTATGTGCCACCGCGACCGCATGTCAGCATAGGACGCAATGATGCGTTCGTGGGTGATTATTTTTCCATCATGGCGAATGAGGCTGCGGACGTTAATCTGGATAAAAAATCCTGGCAGCAGGGTAGTGACCGTTCTCGTACTGAAATAAAAATAGCGCCAGCCAAAGGTGGTATTCACGATGCATTCAAGGCCAGGGACAATGATGTATTTATTTATCGCTGGCAATTCCGGGTTGCAGCGCAAATGAAATTTTCACCTTCATTTACCCACATCCATCAAATCAAGGCGTATGGCGGCTCCTATGCCGAACCACCGCTGATTACATTTACGGCATTAAATGACGGAAAATTATATGTACGCCATATCGCAGACAAACATATCGATGGCGGACAGTTCAGCATCCTCGGTTCATTTGACCTGGCTGCTGTGGCGGGGCAATGGCTGGATGTCAGGGAAGAAATTCATTATTCGAATACCGACGCCCACTACCAATTGCTTATCCGCGACCAACAGGGCAGGCCGGTATTGAATATTGATCGTTCAGGCTTGTCATTCTGGCGTACCGGCGCAGACCATATGCGTCCCAAATGGGGGATTTATCGTAAGCACCATCCAGATCTAAGACAGGATGCCGAAGATCTGGTTGATTTTGCCAATCTGGCTATTACGCGTGGTAGTAATGCAGATGCGTATTGCGGTGTTACTGAGCAGGCTGTTGTGCCTGCCGGGAAATAAACATCACACCTGCATGTAGCAGGGGAGTTGCTTCATTCCTGCGGCAATTCGTGGATGACCAGCCCCGCGTGCGGTGGCAATGGTTTCAGCCACGATTGATGACGTAAAGCACGTTTACAATCATGGATGCCAGCGGCCCAGCGGGTTTGTATGGTGGATGTGCTGAAATCCACGTCCTTGAAATAATGATCGTCCGGTAAGGCTTTCATGATCAGATGGACGACATTGACAGTATGATCGCAACCCATGGACATGAGCGGCTGCAACTCGGCTTTTTTTCGTTCGGCAGCAGGCAGGTGCTGTGTCAGTGTGCGTATGGCACGCTGCATATCCTGCAGCTTCTGGTGCATGAACAACTGCTCTGTGGAACGGCTGGCGTACTGTATGCTTTTATAGCGCGTCATCGCTTCGGCGATGGACTGGGGGCGGGTTTCAGTCGGGTCCCATAAATCAATCATGAAGCACAGCGCATCGGCATTTCTTTTTTCATCCAGAAATACTTCCAGTGGCGTATTCGAATACACGCCACCATCCCAGTATGCATGCTTGCCGATTTTTATGGGCGGGAAACCTGGCGGCAAAGCACCGCTAGCCATGATGTGCTCAGGATAAATTCGTTCTTTCTTGCTGTCGAATACCACGCCCTGACCATCATCAATATCGACTGCACATACGCTGATGCGCATGGGGCCTTCGTTCAGATAGTCAAAATCCACATATTTTTCCAGCGTGGCCTTGAGTGGTGAGGTATCGTAAAAGCCGGTTTCTTCCAGTGGCACTTTGGCGTTGATATCCCAGGCTGCACCAAAGCGTGGTTTGAAAAAACCGGCAACCCCCTGCATCAATGCGGACATGGTATTGAAGTTACTGGTGATATTCATCCACGGCATCATGGCAGGCCAGAAGCTGTCACGATGGAGAGCATCTGGTGCCAGATTGTCCCAGAATGCACGCAATTGCTTAACACGCTTTTCTGGCGGATTGCCGGCGATCAGGGCACAGTTGATGGCGCCAATAGAGGTGCCGATGATCCATTCTATCTGGGTATTGCTTTCATGCAATTGCTGGTAGACGCCCGCCTGGTAAGCACCCAAAGCACCACCACCCTGAAGTATCAGTACCGTATTTTGATCAGCCATATTATATGTGGGGTGCTTGCAGGCACCCGGGTAAGTGCTTCAGGAGAAACCACCTAATTGCGCCAATTTGTGCTCATTGCCATCGTGAGTCACAGACACAACGTCAATTTGATATGGTGCATTCAATTCATGACGAAATTGGGCACCTTTATTGACGGCAGCGAGGAAGTCATCGCCAGCGTCTACTGTTTTGGTGATTTCGTTTTGTTCATTGCGGCAAGCCAGACGGTAATGCATGAATTTTCCTAAAAATAAAGTGGCCGGACCCAGATGATTGGATTTGAACCATACATACTGGTATTTATTGTTGCGCTGCACATTCTATCATGCATAATTTTCTTTTAATGCAGGCGGCTAAGTATGGAAATGTATCTTCGGAATGAAGTCGCTGCGATATTGTAGTGGCCAACGGGCTTCAGCTTAGTCAGGTTTGTATGCAAACGTAAGCGAGCACTGTTTCCTCAAAAAAAGATGTCATAATGCCTTGCTTTTATAGCTTTATCACTGTGCGTCACTATCCGCACTGATGATGGCAACTTATTCATTTTGTCCGGAGCATTGCTTATGCAAGGCATCATCAAATTGGTCAGACTCAGGCGTAGCAAGCCCAGTGAAAGGCATTGCGAAATTGAGTTGATTCAGGCACCGCAATCAGTCGGGGAAGCAGCTTTATACCTGGTCAATCTGCGTGAGGGGCATCCTGATGCTGAATGGCAAGAAACCACCAGAACACCATTTGCGGTCAGCCTCGACAAGGCAGAGACCATTTTTGCGCAAAGCCTGGCCAGCAAACTGGAGCAGGGTTTTGTCGACACGGCGGTGGTAAATGACAATGCCAACCCTGTACAGGCAGCGCCTGTTACCGGTGAAGCAATGCAGTGGGGGCACTCGTCGCAAGTATTGTCGGTCAAGATTGCCCGCCCTGCCACTGTGGCAGGGCAGGAAAAAATCTTGCTGGACAGACTGCAACCACGTGCCTGGTCTGGTATGTCGCAGGTTGAACGCAGCCGCACTGTCTGGCGCATAGGTGAGCGACGCTTGCAGGCTGCGGTACCGCGCATGGTGGAATTGCTTGAAACCGGCAATGCTCTGCTCGATTACTGTCTGGCCTATGCTATCGGTCGCTGCGGTGACACTGGAGCTGCTCAGGCCGTGCAGGCGCTAAGCCTGCGCTCACAACACGCGCATGTTGTGCAAATCGCCAGACAAGCCTGGTTGTTATTGACCGATATACCGGTCCGTCAACAATATGCCAGGGATGTGATAGCGACTTGGCCAGATGAGTTAAAGACGGCATGGTTGAAGGCAGAACAGTCACAGAATATCGAAGAAATCATGTTCACCCTGCCTTCTGCGTCAAACTGGAAGAACTGGCGTTACGATGACTGGTTGGAACAGCTGGATAGCATCGCCTTGTCCGGCATATCCACCCTGGCGCGGCCCTTGTTACTACAGCAGTTGAAAAATCTGCCGGTCAGCACACAGGTGTTTCGCGCTTTCCGCCATTTGTACAAGGCAGCAGAGTTTCGTGTGGATGCAGAGCTGTTTGGCATCCTGCACCAGCGCTTTGAAAAAGCCTGGCCGCTGTTTGTGCTTGCTGCACATAGTGACCGCGTACATCTTGAACGGCGTTATGTTCGCTATGCTGATGAAGTCAAAAAAACCGATACCCGGGTTGCCTATTCCAGTCTGACCCGCAACTACCTGCGCCGCCGCAGCTGGCGCGGCCTGCGCCGTCTGGGGGAATTGCAAAGCACCGATTTTGTCACGCTGGCGACCGGTATCTTGTTAGCCTGTGATGATGCGCAGGCCAACGTGGCACGCATACAAAGACTGGTCGAATGGAACCGCAGCACGCGTGCCTATGACACTGAATTACGCTACATCAGCCCCTACGGGCAATGGATGCTGTTCAACCAGTTGCTGCACCGGCATCAGTCTGAAGTTAAAACCAGTCGCACCGCGAAGCTTTGGTGGCAGCCAGCGCAGTCGGAATCCCTGGCGTATCCGCAGCGCCATGTCAGGCAAGAAGCTTTCCCGCATTTGTGGGACGCCGCACCAGAACAATTGCTGGTGTTGCTGCAGCAAAGCCGTTGTCTGGGCGTGCATGCATTTGCCGCACGCGCCCTGATCGACAACACCGCATTTTGCCAGCAACTGGATTTACAACAATTGCAGCAACTGCTGCAAAGTGCCTATCTGCCCACCAAGGAAATGGCATTTGCCGTAATACGGCAACGCTTTGCCGGGCAAACACCGGACCTTAACTGGTTGTTGATCTTGCTGAATGCCGGGTTTCCTCCAGCAGCAGAATTCGCGCTGGGATTCATTAGCAAGACCCCAGAAAATTATGCCCAGCAACCGGGTTTGTTACTGGCCATGATCACCAATCCCTTGCCGGGTGTCCGCGCCAGTTGTCGCTTACTGGCGCAAGCTGCGCAGGCTACCACCCGGCAAAACTTGCTACGACAATTGGCGACCTGGGTGCGTGTTGCAGACAAAAGTGAGCAGGATATTGTCGTCTTGCAGGATGACCTGCAATGGTTGATACAGAATCTGCTGGCCGACCATGTAGCGCAATTGTCTGACACAGAGCTGGCCGTCTGGTGTGATTTGTTGAATGCGCAGTATTTTTGGCAGCAGTCGTTGGCGACCGATATCCTCGTCACACATCCTGCAGGCATCGCCCATGTGTCGCCGCAGGTGTTGCGTGCTTTACTGCAAGACAGTGACGCAGGCAGGCAGAGCCTAGGCAGCCGTTTGTTTGCAGCCTTGCCACCCGCTATTCTGCTGTCGCAACCTGACCTGGTTGGCAGCTTGGCGACCGCCGACGATGCGCGTGTGCGTGCTGCCATGACAGCTGTGATCAATGATCTGGCGGCGCAGCCAGATTTCGCAAAAAAATTACTGGTACATTTCTTCGATGCGCTTTTCCGTAGCGATACCAGCGATGGTGAAGACAGCCTGCATGCAGACATTTTGCGCTGGTGCAGTGGCCCCTTGATGATGGCGACACTGGCACAGGATACGGATCAGCAGTGGCGCTTGTTGCAGGCACGTAGCAAGGGTGCACAAGAGATGGGGGCCATACTGCTGTCCCATCCCGATTCGCCGCTGGCCGCCAGTCTTGGCGTATTGCAGTGGGCATTGCTGGGCAGACATGCCGTATTACAGGTCAGATTACTGGCGCAGGCGTATTTTTCAAATAACCTGTCACTGATACGCGCTGACCTTGACAATGCCTTGCGCATACTTGATACGCGCTGGCCAGAAACACGCGCCTTTGCCACCGATTTTTTTGCCCGTTACATCAATGCCGATGAATGGAGCCTGGCACAATTGCTGGCCCTGTGTGACCATACCCAGGCAGCCGTGCAAAGACTGGGGCGACAATTGATTACCCGCCATTACCGGGTGGAAGACGCGACGGAATATGTACTCAGTCTTAGCCAGCATCCATCTGCCAATATGCAGTTATTTGTCAGTCAGTGGCTGGAACAAAGCATTCATACGGCATCCGATATGCAGCAGGCACTGCACAATCTGCAACAGTTGCACCCTTACTTTCTGAGCGTCCTGTCCCATGTAAACAAGGCACGCACAGTCAGAAACCGCGTCATCAGCTTTTTGCAGCAGCAAGGTGTGCTGTCTGCCAGTCATGCACAGTTTGTGGCACAGATATTTACCCGCCAGGTACTGACCGTAGCGATACAGGATAAGGCGCAATACATTGTGGGGCTGACGCAATTGCAGGCTCTGTATCCGGCATTGGCGCAAGAGCCGGGTTGGCCGTTGCAGGTGGTGGCACCGCGCAGTTTGGCCGTGTCAACCGCGCAGCCGGTTATTTCTGCGGAGTCTGTATGAAGTTTGAATACCGCTATTTTGGCAACAGCCAGGTGAATGACAGCCCGACGGCGACCACTATGCAATTTGCGCCAGATACCCTGCGCACACCGACTTATTTTTCCGCCACCCTGCAACCATCGCTGGCCCTGGCGTATCGTGAAGCCATCAGCGCCATGCATGATGTGGTGGTATCTGACTTGCGCACCCAGCCCAAGGACCGCACTGCCTATTTTGCCTGGCTGGCCGAAAACGAAGCCAGCCTGCTGGCCGATTTCATGGCGCAGGAAAAAGACTTGCGTGAAAAAATCCAGCCGCTACGTGCAGAACTGACCAAGGTGCAAAACCAGAAACGTGAAATGTTGCAGCCTTTTTATAAGGCCCAGCGTGCCTACTTTGATCATCTGTACCGCGAAAACCGTGACATGTGGATCGTGCTGGACCCGGTTATTACCGTGCATCCGGACAAGGTATTCTTTGAATGTTTCAGCCGGGACGAATCGACCTATGCCAGCCTGAGTTGTCGCCACAATGTTTTCCAGCATCTGGGCGAATTTGCATGTGGCACCACGAATATCGATTATTCCGCATCCCTGTATGAAGAATTCCAGAAGATACGTGCCTATAAGGAAACCCGCTTTGAAATCCAGTCCGATGGCTTTCAGGTACAGACTGGCCATGATGAGCAATACCACGAAGCCAAGATCGATTTGCCCGACAGCTGGATGCGCGGTTTCTTGCAAGTCAGCACTGCCATGTCCATGCCAGCCCAGAAGCTGGAACTGCATCCCATGGATGTGCACAGTATCTGCCACATTCTGCGTCGCAAGACTGAAAGAGTAGGGCCGCGCTCGATACGTTTCATTCTCGAACCGGGCAAGCCCATCAGCATGCTGTTTGAACCCTGGGGCGTCAAGCTGGTGTGCCAGCGCTCCATCTTTACCGGCAACCAGGTTGCCGAAGTCCGGATCTGGGGTCGCCGCCGTTTGCTGACGCTGGAACGGCTGATCGCTGTGGCCGACAAGTTCAGTGTCATGCTCATGGGTACGGGTTTGCCCAGCTTCTGGATCGCGCATCTGCCCGACATGGATTACACATTGGGCCTGTCTGGCTGGACTGCAAATGACTGGTCGCGCGCAGGCCAGTTCGATTTGCTTGCACCTCGCCTGGATGTGGATGAAGCCACTTCACAAGCAGTAGCGCACGCCTTGTCGGCACGCTGGTCCGCCAGCACCGCCAGCCTGGCGCAGCAATTGCAGATGGATGGCAAGCTGGTGGCGTCAGCCCTGACTGGCCTCATGCAGGCGGGGCGGGTGGTCTATGATGCGGTAGACCAAGTGGCGCGCTGGCGTGATCTGGTACGCGAACCCATCAATGTCGCTAGCCTGCGCTTTGCCAGTGAACGTGAAGCCCTGGCTGCGCAACTGGTACATAAAAACCTGTTACTCGATCTGCAATCGGCACGCATTGCCGACGGTGGTATTGAATGGCAGGCCAGTGTCAGTGCCAGCATCACCAATACCAAAAAACTGAGCAAAACCATGATCAGGCTGGATAGCGATGACAGGCTCATTGAAGGTAATTGCAGTTGCGATTTCTATGTGCGCAACCGCATGTTCCGCGGACCGTGCGAGCATATGCTGGCTATCAGGCAAGTAGCAAATACTAACTAATTGGACTTACGCAAAATCGTCCCAGCAAGGCACAGCGACGAAGACAGTACTTTAGTACGCGGCTCCCAGGAGAGGAGCTGCAACGCAGCTGGGGCGGTTTTGCGTAAGTCTTAACTAAAACAATTTACAGGGGGTGAGATAGACAGTAAAATCGAACAAGGCAGGAAGGCTCTTGCAATCCGGATGGTGTATCGCCATCCATGTACTTTGCTTAGCTATGCATCACTGAGTTTCTCTTCACTGTGCCGGATACGACTGCTGGCGCAATGACGATGTGGATTCCGTGAACCCCATTCGCGCCAGCAGTCGTATCCGGCGTCGAGTGGAGCCTCTCAGTCTGAAGGCTCTTCGATGAGCTTCCTGCCTTTTTCTTTTGTTTGTCTGTCTCACCGTTTTTGCTTTATTTGGAAAACGTGAATTCTTGCTGCATGGCTTTGCCTGCGGGGGAAATTCAGAGACCAGAGTCATGACACAAAACAAGCAATCCACTGCTTCCACTACTGCGCCGCTGTCACAGATGACACGCGACGAACTGTATGCACATGTCCGCACCACCACCAAAGATGCCGTGGTATTGCAGGAAATGCGCCGTCTGGGTTTTTGGCCAGCAGACACCGGCAAACCCAGCGTCACTGATGAGTTGATACAGCGAGAAGCACAATTGAGCAGCATGCTCAGTGACCTGACCAGCCAGTTGCAGCGTGCACAAGACCCCAAGGCTGCACTGCGCGATATGCGCAAGCAGCGCATGGCAGCAGCAAAAGAAAAACGCGAGCAGACCCGGCAAAAGCATGCGCAACTGCGCCATGACAAGGCACTGGCCTGGCGGGAAAAACGCCAGGGCGATATTGGCTATCTGGGTGAAGCTGTTTCTGGCGGACTGAATTACGTCACGACCGATATAGAAAAACTTGCACGTCACCAGTTGCCCGTGCTGCAAAAAGCACCTGAGCTGGCAACGGCCATCGGCATTCCCCTGGCGGAATTGCGTTTCATGAGCTTCCAGCGCAAGGTGAGCCAGGTCAGTCATTACCAGCGTTTTTCCATACCCAAAAAGACCGGTGGCCTGCGTTATATTTCTGCCCCCATGCCGCGCCTCAAGCGCTGCCAGTATTGGGTACTGGATCATATACTCAGCAAGGTGCCTTGTCATCCAGCTGCCCACGGTTTCTTGTCGCAGCATTCCATACTCAGCAATGCCTTGCCACATGTCGGGCAGGCAGTGGTCATCAATCTGGATTTGAAAGATTTTTTCCCCAGCATAGAATATGCGCGCGTGAAGGGAGTTTTTAAATCGCTGGGTTATGGCGATCAGATTGCCACCTTGCTGGGTTTGCTGTGTACCGAACAGGCAAGCGAAGAGGTGCGTGTCGATACGCAAAAATATTTTGTTGCCGGTAAAAAGCGCAGCTTGCCACAGGGTGCACCGTCCAGCCCCATGATCACGAATATCCTTTGTCATGGGCTGGACAAACGTCTGCATTCTGCGGCCAGCAAGCTGGGTTTTGTCTATACTCGTTATGCCGATGACCTGACTTTTTCGAGTAAGCAGAAAGAACGTCCACCGGTAGGAAAGCTCTTGTGGCGTGTCAAGCAAATCATCGCGGATGAAGGTTTCACCCTGCATCCCGACAAGCAGCGCATCATGCGCCATAGCCAGAAGCAGGAGGTCACCGGCATCGTCGTCAATCATAGCCCAACGATCGATGGCAAGACCCTGCATCGTTTCCGCGCGACTTTGCATAATGTCGAAAAAAATGGCCCGGCTGGCTATCACTGGAATGGCAATGCCGATGTGCTGTCCGCCCTGGAGGGGTATGCACGCTATATCTGCATGGTCAATCCGGCCAAGGGGCAACCCTGGCTGCAACGCATCAAACAATTGCGGGCCATGCATGTCGCGCAGACATCCGCAGCTTTGCGTCCTCCACGTCTGAGTCTGCGTCAGCAAGTTGCAGCCGGTAATACACCGTTACGCACTAACGGTAAAGACTGGTGGCAGGTGAAAGAAGTTGCTGCGCCTGTGCTGGAACTGACGGCACAACAAGTGGCCGAACAGAAACAGGCCGAAAAGCAGGCATTGAAGGAAGCAAAGCAAGGCAAAGACAAGCAGGGTAGAGCGTCGGGGCAGGAGAGTCTGGCACAAACGCCGCAACACACTCAGACGAATACAAGTCAACGCAGCCGAGCCAATGCTGCCCCAGTTTCTGATGAGCCACTTGACGTATTCAAATTACGGCCTATCCCATGGTGGTCGATTTTGTTGCAGTTTGTGGCCAGCATCATGGTCAGCATCAGCTTGCGCAGTATATTTCCAGTCACGCTGGGATTGTCTTTGCTTGCCATCAGCATCATTACCCGCCGCAGTATGATGGTGTGGGTGATGGTTGTACTGGTATTGAGTGTGATGTTGATCAATTCATAGCTTGAGCCGGGCATGGCCCGGCTGACAGCAGTCAATACAGTATCAGTGCATGCAGCGAGAACCCGGGCTTCAAGACCAGCGGTTCAAGCATGGCCAGCACTGTCGCACGGTCAAGTACGACCTGAAAATGCTTTGTTGAGGCGCTTGACCAGATCACTGTTCAGGGATTTGGTGTCTCTGCTCCAGTGCTTCATGGTTTGCTGGATTTCTGCATACAAGCTATCGGCAGTATTTAGTTCACCTGCCTGCAAAGCCCAGATGGCATATTCAACGCGGGTTTCCATGCTGCCAAATCTGGCTGCAGCATCGGCGAAGATCGTGCCAGCTTCTTGCTGGCGACCAGCACCGACATAGGCTTGGCCGAGCAACAATGCCTGCTGTTCTGGCCGGTGGTTAGGCTGTTCCTGGCGTACCGCTTCCAGCAACTCAATCGCGGCAGCACTTTGCCCATGCAATATTTTTGCATACGCTGCATTCATGCGGATTTCTGCATCCTTGGCAAAGGGACCTTGCAGGCAAAGATCATAAAGCTGTACAGCCTGTGCAGTATCACCCGCATCCAGAAAGGCTTCTGCAAGGCGTGTTTGATTTTGTGCTGTGGGTACCAGATCATACGCTTTTTGCGCTTCCCGCACATCACGTCCGCGATCCAGTGTCTTGGCTGCAGCTGTAACGGTTTTTCGCATGCCGCGTTCCAGCTTTGTATCTGGCAGGTACACAGCAAAAAAATACACGACGCTACCCAGCATAGGAAACATGAATAAAATCATCAGCCAGTACATCTCGCGTCCATTGCGGACAGCATGCACTGCAAAAAACAGGGCGACCAGTATGTGTAGACCTACTCCGATATATGGCATAACTTTAGAATGGAAAAAGTAGAAAACGAGTGATTTCAATGCAACTGATAATTTGCACTCAAATCAATTGAATATCTTGATGGAAAAGAGAACTGCCTGACGGCTTGTTGTCAGCCTGGGTGGTATTTTACCAAGATTTGTCTGAATAGAGGTAGGGAGCAATAGTGGTAGGGGGCTTCTGCCGATGGTGAATAGATCTTCACCATCGGTTTACCAGCCTGCAGGTGGCTAGCTGTATTGCAGGTGTTGCCAAACCTATTTACTTATAAATACCACAAGCAAAATAAATTTCGTCAACCCGCTCTACATAGGTGCTTTTTTGTTCCATCGCCTTGGTCACAGGGTTGGGCCATTTGTAGTCAACCCATCCCTTGCCTTCTTTGCTGGCTGCGACTTCATTGATTTTCTTGACGAAGAAGACACCGTCGCCATCGCGTAATTCACCCAGGGGTTTGCCCAGCAATTTGGGGTTGCCGCCGTGGGCCAGGGTGACACCACCAGGTTTGACAGTGCCGGCAAACACGTACAAATCCTTGTAAATGAACTGGCCCTTGGGGTCATTCACTGCAGCATAGGTTTTTTCGGGGCCGTTGGCTTTATAGTAGGCGATGACTTTCTTGATCATGTTTATCGCGTCTTGAGCCGATGCATGTTCTTCAGCAAAAGCCAGGCCCTGAGTAAGCAGGGACAAGGATAAAGCCAGGAAAATGCTTTTGAAAAGATGTCTCATGATGTCTCCGGTATATGTTTTTATCTGCGCGGTCAAATGCTTGATAAGAAAGGCGAATCCAGAGTAGTCTTTGCAGGCAGGTTTTGCAATGCAAAGGCCATACTTTTCTCTTTCAGCATTTCACCACGAAGAAAACAATACCAGATTTCCATGTGGAAATGTTGCTGATTTTTTCAGCACAGCGTGGCAGGTATCAGCCGGGTTTTTGCTCGGCACCGAATACCTTGATATCGATTAACAAGCCAGCAACAGCGGTAGCGATGATTTGCTGCCCCAGTTCTATCGTCGCCAGGCTGGAATCAGCGCCAATACGGCCGTCCGGGAAGCGGGCGCGGTAATCCAGTGCATCCAGTATGGGGCCGGTAGGCGGGATTTTTGGTGTCAGTTCAACATGGCGCACCTGGTCAGGGTAGGCCGCATAGGTGACCGCAATTTCTGACGGCGTTGCATGCGAGCCATGGCCCACAGGGAACATTTCGTGGCACAGTTGGGCAACGCCAGGCAAGTCCCACCAGTTTTTCAGTTTCAGTGTCAGCGGGCAGGTTTTACCGCTATACGAATAGTGGGAATAGATTTGCGAGAAACTGGCTTCTATCGTAGCGATATTACCGCCGTGGCCATTCAAAAAATAAATGTGATCAAAGCCATGGCGCGCCAGTGACAATACCCAATCTTCAATCGCGGCCATGAAGGTCGAGGGGCGTAGTGAAATGGTCCCGGCAAAACCCAGGTGATGCTGTGCCATGCCGATGTTGAAGGTGGGTGTCAGCATTAATGCTGCACCAGTTTCCTGTGCGGCTTTTTCAGCGGCGGTGGCAATAATCTCTGGACACATCCAGTCTGTACCCAGCAAGCCCATGGGGCCATGTTGTTCATTCGAACCAATAGGAATGATGACGGTTTTTGAATCAGCCAGGAATGCAGTAATTTCTGGCCAGGTGGAATAGGCTAAACGCATGCTGATACTTTCTAGAGTTGGATGTGAATGGCAAATTATAGAGTGATACGGCAACACATGCTGGCCGGTAAGGAAGAAGATAAAGTCACTATTGAGAGCAGCTTGAACTAGAATGCAGTAGGTCTTGTATGACCTGTCTCATTAAGGAGAAAAAAAATGAAATACGTCGATGGATTTGTACTCGCTGTCCCGAATGCCAACCGTGAAGCTTATAGGCAATATTCCGAAAAATCTTCACCGGTTTTCAAGGAATATGGTGTACTCAGTATTGTTGAATGCTGGGGCGATGATGTGCCGCCTGGCAAGCTGACTTCTTTCCCTCTGGCAGTGCAATGCAAGGAAGATGAAACCGTGGTGTTTTCATGGATGACCTGGCCGTCGAAAGAAGTGCGCAATGCTGCATGGGACAAAGTCATGGCCGACCCACGCCTGAGCCCTGAAAGTAATCCCATGCCTTGCGATGGCAAGCGCATGATTTTTGGCGGTTTCGAGGTGATGGTGGACTTGTGATTTTTTGAGCTGATGCCGGATGCAAAATTTATCTGGTATCAAGGGCTTAGGTCGGGCTAAGTTTCATCAATTCAGCGAGGTCTGGCCCAACACTCGTGTTTAAATAAGGTATACGTTTGTGGAGCCCAAATGTTGGGCTGGTGAAACGTAGCCCAACCTACGAGACTGGGATGTGTCATGAAATGATGTCGAATTCACCTGATTACAAATGTTGAATAATTCTCACGGAGCATTAGGTCAATTTTTCTGCGCCAGGCAAGGCCCCAAACTTCTGCTCATACAAACTCACCAGCCAATCCACAAACACGCGCACACGCGGTGATAATTGGCGACGGTAAGGGTAGAGCGCAGTGACTTGCAATGGCGGGCTTTGCCAGTCAGCCAGCACTTCAACCAGACGGCCTTCACGCAAGGCATTTGCGATATGAAAGCGCGGCAGTTGTATCAGGCCGCAGCCGCTAAGTGCACAGGTGACATAGTTTTCGGCATCGTTGACAGACATCCAGCCACCGACATCAAACTCTTTCACCTGTCCATTAATAGTCAGCACGAAAGGGTAGTCAATTGCCCCGGTACTGGAAAAGAACCTGACAGCCTGGTGCAGCATTAAATCATCCGGATGATGTGGCGTACCAAATTTGGTCAGATAAGCCGGGCTGGCACAAATCGCTTGCGGCATCATCGCCAGGCGGCGTGCCACCAGCGTCGAGTCACGCGGGTTGCCGCCGCGTATCACACAGTCCACACCTTCCCTTACCAGATCGACCAAACGGTCACCGCCGCTGACGACCAGCTCTATGCCGGGATAACGGTCACGGAATTCATGAATTCTCGGCAGTACCACTTGCGTCGCATGGGTGCCGTGCATGTCCACTCGCAAGACCCCGCGCGGATTGGCGGCCACATGCCGCATCGACGCTTCGGCATCATCCAGTTCACTGAGTACATGCACACAACGCTCATAGAAAGCCTGTCCATCAAGTGTAGTACGTACCTGGCGCGTGGTGCGTTCGAGCAGGCGGGTGCCCAATCGCGCTTCCAGCTGCTTGATGGCATAGGTAGCACTGGCGCGAGGCACATCCAGCATGTCCGCCGCCCGGCTGAAACTGCCGGTTTCCACGATGCGGGTGAATAGTTGCAGGGTATCCAGTCTGTCCATGATTGTTGAGCTGTATTGAATTATGTTCTGAGTTTATCAGTATTTATCTTGCTGTATTGAATGGTTAAAGTGTGTTCCAGACAGGCGATATGGTCCTGCAGACTAAATTGGAGCTAATCATGAATAAAGAAGCAACTAAAACAGCCATCGTCACTGGCGCTTCCCGTGGCATAGGACAGGCAATCGCTCTGCGTCTGGCGGCAGATGGCTTTGCCGTCGTGGTCAATTACGCTGGCAATGCCGGTAAGGCGCAAGAGACAGTAAGTGCTATACAGAATGCTGGCGGCAAAGCCATCGCCGTGCAGGGTGATGTTGCCAAGCCTGAAGATGTGGCGCAATTGTTTGCGACAAGCAAAGAAGTGTTTGGCCGCATTGATGTGGTCGTCAATAGTGCAGGTGTCATGCCCATGGCAACCATTAACGGTAGCAATCTGGATGCCTTTGACAAAGTCATCGCCACCAATCTGCGCGGTGCTTTTCTGGTACTTGCACAGGCGGCCCAGCATGTGGAAAAAGGCGGACGCATCATCGCCTTGTCCACCAGTGTGATTGCCAAGTCCTTTCCTGCCTATGGCCCGTATATCGCCAGCAAGGCGGGGGTGGAAGGTCTGGTCCATGTACTGGCGAATGAATTGCGCGGGCGCGACATCACAGTCAATGCCATCGCCCCTGGCCCGGTGGGTACCGAGTTGTTCTTCAATGGCAAGACCGAAGAACAAATCACCAACATCGCCAAAATGGCACCGATGGAACGCATAGGCACACCGGCAGAGATCGCTGCGGCCGTCGCCTTTCTGGCTGGCCCTGACGGTGTCTGGGTCAATTCGCAAGTGCTACGCGTCAACGGCGGCTACGTCTGAGCAACATCCATTTTATTTTTAAACCAAGGAGAAAAGCATGCCATTTGCTAATTTCAAATTCCCTGAAGGCATACTCGATGCAAGCCGTAAGGAAGAAATCATCCACCGCACTACCGCCATGTTCGTCGAGTACTTTGGTGAAGGAGTCCGACCTTATTCCATGGTGTTGGTCGAAGAGGTCAACGACGGCGGTTGGGGGCGCGCGGACGAAACCCTGACACTGGAAAAGATGGGTTTGCCACCCAGGTCAAAATAAGCATTGCGGATGTCAGTGCACCGGTTCGCGAGTGTTTTCGGGACCGGTGTGTTGATGTCTTCAACAGCTCACCAAGGCTGGCTGGCAAATTCCTCCACCAGAAAATCCAGTAGAGCACGCACTGCGGGGGATAAGTGCCGGCGTGATGGAAACAAGGCATAAATCGTCATCGCTGGTGCTGACCATTCTGGCAATATGACTTGCAGTTTACCCTTGCTCAAGTGGTCAGCCATCAGGTAGGTAGGCAGCAAAGTGATGCCGCCGTCAGCCATAGCCGCCTGCAATAAAACGGTCGCATCATTGGCGCTGAAGTGGCTGGCGATATCAACCAGTACGGCGTCATCAGCACGCTGGAAGCGCCAGGTGTTTCGACCATAATTGGCATGGCTCATACATCGATGAGCGGGGAGCTCTTGCGGATGTGCAGGTGAGCCATATTGTCTGACATAAGCGGGCGATGCCACCAGAACAGAATCACACACAGCCAGTGGCCGCGCAATCAACAGCGGATCAGGTTCGCTGCTGATGCGTATCGCCAGGTCTATGCGCGCCTCAACCAGATTGACCGTGCTGTCGCCTACATGTAAATCGATCTTCAGCAAAGGGTGCAAGTCCAGGAACTTGCTGATGACACGTGCCAGGTGACCAAAGGCGAATGAGGTGCTGCAAGTCAGGCGCAACTGACCGCGCAGTTCACCGTCGTCGCTGCTGGTTTCCTCTTCTATATTTTCCATCAGCGCCAGCATCTGCTGGCTGCGGCGCAGACACTGCTCACCAGCATCGGTCAGCGTCACGCTGCGCGTTGTTCTTTGCAGCAGACGTGCATTCAGCCAGCTTTCCAGTTCATTCACATAACGCGTCACCATGGCGCGCGACATGTCCAGTTTGTCTGCAGTGGCGCTAAAGCTACCGCTGGCAGCAACCTCACAAAACACCCGCATGGCTGTCAATCTATCCATAATTTACTCGCTATTTGTTCAAATTTTGAAACAGTTATGTGCATTTTATCGCATTTATTTGTTCTAAATTTGAAATTAAACTGCAAGCACTGAATCACTTTCTGATTCAAAACACAGTTCAAACTTATTTAAGATCAGGAGTTCACCATGCTACGTACCACAGTATTAGCCGCTACATTCGCTGTCACTTTTGCCTCTGCCGAAGCAGCCACGCCCTTGCAAGTCAAAGTCTATAACGCCGACGGCAATAGCTTTAATGTCAATTCCACCCTGGTGTATGGCGAAAAAGAAGCCTTGGTGATTGATGGCGGTTTCACCCGTGCCGACGCCCTGCGCATCGCCGCCAATGTACTCGATAGCGGCAAGCAATTGAAAACCATCCTTGTCAGCCAGGCTGACCCTGATTATTACTTTGGTGTCGAAGCGCTGAAAGAAATTTTCCCGCAAGCTGATGTTGTTGCCACCCCGGCCGTGCTGGAAAAACTGAGTGCCAAGCTGGCAGGCAAAGTCGCTTTCTGGGGGCCTAAAATGGGTGCGAATGCACCTCGTACACCGGTCCTGCCCAAGGCTTTGAGCGGTAATAGCCTGACCGTCGATGGTGAAGTGGTTGAATTACGTGGCAACCGGGGTGTGTTGGCACACCGTCCTTATTTCTGGATTCCATCAATCAAGGCCATCGTCGGCAACATTGGTGTGTTTGGCAATATGCATGTATGGACGGCGGATACCCAAACCGTGGCCGAACGCAGTGCCTGGGTCGCGCAACTGGACGAAATGGCAGCCTTGCAACCTAAAATCGTTGTACCTGGCCACATGAAATCCGGCACGGCAGTCGACATCAGTGCGATCACTTACACCAAGGGTTATCTGCTGTCGTTTGAAAAAAATGCAGCTGCCACCAAGACCAGTGCAGAACTCATCGACGCCATGAAAAAAGCTTATCCTGATGCGCCACCAGGCATGTCACTGGATATCGGAGCCAAGGTGAACAAGGGTGAGATGAAGTGGTAAGTCAGTTTCATTTGACTCATTGAGCAATACTTTAAGTAATACCTTGAGCATGGCGGACAATAGTGCGCCATGCTATTTACACATGAAAGAGGTGGGAAATTGACTAACCTGGACATCATCAAAAGCACTTATGAAGGCAAAACTTCAGAAGAAAACGGCAAGAACCTGCAGCAATATCTGGCCGCAGATGCCAGTTGGACAGAGGCACAGGGCTTTCCCTATGCCGGTACCTACACAGGCTTTGCAGAGATAGCAAAAAACGTCTTCTATCGCCTCGGCACAGAATGGTCAGACTATAAATTCACAGTCGAAGATTATGTCGCCAGTGATGACAAGGTTGTGGCTTATGGTACATATAGCGGCATGCATAAGATTAGCCAAAAATCCTTCAGCGCCAGAGTTGCCCATCTGTGGCAATTAAAGGATGGCAAGATCATCCGCTTTGAGCAGTTTGTTGATAGTGTGCCAGTTGTTGCTGCCATGGTTTGATGTACTCTACATTCCACGTTTTGCACTCAGCGCCTGCATGATCTCGTTCGCCAGGCATTCAGCCGCAGGTGAACTATTTTTTCTGCCCTTGATGAGAACGATATCCAGCGGCGCTATAGGTTTCAATCCCTCAGTCTTGCCCAGACGTACCAGATGAGCAGGAACGCTGCATTCGGCCAGGGCAGCAATTGCCAGGCCAGCTTCCACCATCGCCAGTATCCCCAGCAAGCTCGGGCTGCTGTAGGTGGAGCAATAGGGCCGGGCGCTTTTTTCCAGTGCAGCCAGTGTATGTTCGCGGGCGACGCAACCTTTCTCATACAAGGCGACAGGTAGCGGGGTCTTCTTCCAGGCGGCATGTTTTTCTGCACCCACCCAAACCATGGGTTCACGGCGGATGAAAACACCATCCAGACCTTCATCACGGGTAACAAAAGCCAGGTCGATCACGCCTCTTTTCAGCAAGGGCTTCAGCAAGATGCTTTGCAGGCAAACCAGTTCTATTTCAACCTTGGCAAACATCTTTGAAAACCTCTCCAGTACCGGTGGTAGCAAAGATGACACATAATCATCTGGCGCACCCAGCACCACTTTACCGATCACTTCTTGCGTACGCAAGGCACTTAGTGCGGCTTGCTCAGTCTGCAATAACTGGCGTGCATAAGGCAGCAAGGTTTCACCTGCCAGTGTCAGGGTTATGCGCCGCGTATGTCTTTCAAACAGAGCTTGACCCAGGCTGGTTTCGAGTTTGCTGATTTGCATACTGACTGCAGCTTGTGAGCGATGCACCGTTTCTGCTGCGTTGACAAAACTAAGGTGTTCTGCCGCTGCCACGAAGGTGCGTAACTGGCTGAGGTTTAATTCCGGGAAATTCATAACAGATAATTTGATAATTCGGTTTTTCGAAAGAATAGCTTCAATTTAATCAGCTTGTCTGATGCATAACCAAAGCCCATGATAGCGCAACAATATCTAATGGAGCAAACCATGTCTGCCTCAATTACCATCAATCCATCCGGCCAGGCTGCTACCCTGGCCTATGTCGCTGCCATGTTGATGCTGGCGACACTGGGTATTTTCTTTCATGAAGCCGGGCTGGATGCGATTACCACCGTGTTTTTTCGCTGCCTGTTTGCAGCAGTCGCGCTGGGAGGTTATTGTTGGTACAGGGGTATGTTTGTCCGCAGCAATTTTTCTGGCAAGAATATGGGCCTGGCAGTGTTTGGCGGTTTGCTGATGGTCTTGAACTGGGTCACTTTTTTTGCTGCTATTGAACGCATCGGTATTTCTGTCGCTACCATCGTCTTCCATGTACAACCTTTCATTGTGTTGCTGCTAAGTGCTGTGTTGTTCCGTGAAAAAATCGCGGCCAACAAGATTGCCTGGGTTGGCCTGGGTTTTGTCGGGCTGATACTGGCGTGTGGCCTGCAAGGCAAGGATATACAGATCAGCAGGCCATATCTGACGGGTTTGCTGCTGACATTGACGGGGGCCTTTGCTTATGCTGGTGTTACCCTGACTACCCGTGCCATGCGCGTCATGCCACCACATTTGATTGCGCTCATCCACTGCCTGGTGGGCGTAGGTTTGTTGGCTGGCTTCGTCACGCTACCTGCGACGGGCATGCACATGGGACAGTGGGCCTGGTTGGCTGGATTGGGCTTGTTGCCTACCGCTCTGGCCTATGTGCTGATCTATGGTGCATTACCCAAGATGCCCACGAGTGCTATTGCCGTGCTGACTTTTATTTATCCGGCAACGGCGGTCGGTTTTGATTATCTGGTCTATGGTCATCATATCAGTCTTGTGCAGATGGCTGGTTTGCTATTGATTGTATTGGCCAGTCTGGGTGTCAACCTTAACTGGCATTGGCGCGTTTCCAGACAAAAGCCAGTAACGTGAATCCGGGGCGTGTTGAGCAAGGTCACACCCAAATCCGCGACGAGGGTAACGCAGAATCGATAGGGAAATGGAACTGCATGTTGCATGTGTTAGGATGGAAAAAACGTTTTCATGGGACAGACGCAAAACTGCCTGTGGCGCCTTCACTCTACATGGTAAAGCCGTAAAGTTGTAACAATTATTTTTTGTCGTAGTGTTGGCTATGACGGTATAGAGTATTGTTGATGAAATGGGTCCTAATTCTGTTTCAATACAATATCTGGCCCTGCGGCCGTGGCAAGGGTGTGGTGCCTGCAACCCACCCATATTGGAATAGCTATGAAACCTGATTTCTTGTATGCATGTTCGTCCGGCAAAACACTGGTCATAGCTATCCTGGCTACTATGGCAGTCGCAGCTTGTGGCGGCGGCGGTTCTTCAAATAGTGGCACAACACCGGTCGTCACGCCAGAGGTTGCCAATCCGCCTGGTCCCGGCCATTTTGAAGTCGCTACTTTTATCAAAACGGTTAATGTCACTGATGTGACGACTGCACTTCCCAAAGATGTGGCCGCAGTAGTCAAACCCCTGTATTCAGTTGACACCTATAAAATCACTTACACCACGACTGATTCTGGTGGGCGCAGTGTGATTGCATCCGGTCTTGCGGCCATTCCGCGCAAAGCGACCAGCCTGGCCAGCCCGGTTTTAAGCTATCAGCATGCCACCATCAAAACCGATGCCGAAGCCCCCAGCAACCATGCCACACCAGATGAACCTGCGGTGTTATTCGCTTCCATGGGTTATCTGGTCAGTGCGACTGATTATGTTGGTTATGGAGCGACCAAAGGCTTGCCGCATCCGTATTTGCTGGCGACCCCGACGGCTGTCTCTGTCGTCGATTTCATGACGGCCACTTCGCGTTGGCGTCAGATGAAGACGATTGCTGACAATGGACAGGTATTTTTAACCGGCTATTCTGAAGGTGCGTATGCATCAATGGCAACGCTGCGGCAACTGACGCAAAACAAGACGGCGAGTACCGTACTGCCGGTCAGCACATTTATTGGTGCCGGCCCGTATGATGTTGCACTGACATTGAATACCATGCTGGACGCCATTCGCAGGGATAACCCTGTCCTTGGTGCACTCATCAGTCCGGGATTTTTGAAGAAGCTGGGTGCAAATGACAGGGCGAACGTGCGCAATTTGCTGTTGTCTTCTGCACTGGGCAGTCAAAGCGATATCAGCTTTGATCCTACTTTCCTGGATAATTTCCTCAATGATGATAATGCCAGTATTGCTGCACAAAGCAATGACTATGACTGGACACCGCAATCACCCATCCTGTTTTTTCACGGGCGTGATGATACGACCGTCCCCTATGGCAATACCGATTCTGCGTTTCAAACCATGACAAAACGGGGCGCTGCATCACTGATAGAACGTATGGATTGCCCGGTTAAACCTTCGGAACATATCCCTTGCGTGCCGCCATTCCTGATCAACGACATTACCCGGCTTGGCGCTTTGGCGCGAGGATTGTGATGCTGTTACCTGCCGCCCGCTGAATACATGATTTCTTTGACCAGGTATTTATCGGGCGCACGGATTCGCATGTGGATTTGCTAGCGCTTGTTCAGCGTCGCCCATGGTACTTCATGGTCATACTGCCCGGCCACAACAACATCACCGTTGACATCCGTCACGCCACGAAAACCGACGCCATATGCCTTGAAGCCCATCTGTTCGTGCTGCTGGCTGTAGTCAATGCGGTCATGATGATGGCCGTGGAATGACCGGGTAACACGCATGCGCCTCGCCAGTTCATCAATGACGGAAAAACCATGCGGGTGCGAGCTGGGGGCCTCATGGGTGACCAGAATATCGGCGCGCTGACTGGCCAGGTAATTGTAATCGGTAGGGAAAATGGAACTGTAATGCTTGCGTGGCAACCCCTCGCGCCAACGGTTTTCCTTGCCTGTCTTGATACTGTATTCTCTTTGTGTCTGGAAATGCTTTACTCCTGGCGGCATCCAGATATGCCCGCGAAACACCCCACCCAGACCAGCGATTCTGTAACCTGCTATATCCACCACCCGTCCATGCAGATTGCGGCCAGCCAGGGCGGACCCAAATAAATGATCGTAGTCTTCATCCGTGTCGGTATCATGGTTGCCATGGATATACCAGATATCGGTACTATCCATAATGGCAGCCAATTCTTGCTCCAGCGGCTGCCTGGCTTGCAGATCGCCCAAAAAAATAATGGCTGCAGGACGATTTGCCAGGACGACATCAATCACATGCTGAAAGTCGCCATGGGTGTCGCCACAGAAGTAAAGTGCTTGCATAATGTACAGCTTGGTAGTGAATTGATATGTAATGTGCTCGTCAGTCAGACACAATGTCGAACCCATGGGCAATATACCCTACATCAAAATTCAAATATCGTGGCGGCATGACAATTTGTGTGGATTGTTGTGAAATTGACTTGGGATGGGGTCATTTTCCAATTACCGATTGCGGCAGTAAGCTTAAGGCTTTTAAAGTTGTAGCAGGTTTTGATAGAACGCATTTCATAATTAGGGGCAAGCATGTTTTCATGGCGATGGATTTTGGTGGTATTAATCCTGTTTGTTGCAGTCCATCAATGGCGCGGACGATCTGTGACTGTGCCGCCAGGCAGTATTGCACCCAATGATCCTGTGCAGATCATGCTTGACCAGGGACCTGTTTATCAGCAAAACAATTACAAACTCAAAGCACTGGCTGACTTTACGGTAGAAGCGCGCGTACTGTCTAAAGAGACTTATTCCTCTGATCGCGAGGCTGAATTATCGCCAGTAGACTTGGCCCTTGGTTGGGGCTCGATGTCGGATTCTGCCGTATTGGAAAAGTTGTCGATAGGTCAGGGCAATCGTTTTTACCATTACCACTGGGATAACGAACCACCGCGCCCGCCAGCAGAGATAATCAGCCACAGCGCCAATATGCACCTGATACCAACCACTCCCGATCTGGAAAAAAAGATGAGGTCAGTACGTGTCGGTCAGGTTGTCAAAATCCGTGGCCAATTGGTTGAAGCTACTGCCGCTGACGGCTGGCACTGGCGCTCGTCGCTGACACGTGAAGATACTGGTGCTGGTGCTTGTGAATTGATCAGGGTAGAGGCAATCGAAATCAAATGACTTGCTATTGAGTAATAAAATTATCAATTAGTACTGTTATATGGTGCTAAGTTGGTAATGTTACGGTACTTTTCTCAAAAGCATAGTAGCAATCAATAAAAGTGACGACACTTTGAAATGCTGTTTTGCTTGCCGCACCCAATTGAAGGATTGTATGAGGCAAGCGTTGACTGGTGGGCAGGAAGATATTGAGTCTGTCCGACAGAATAATAATTCAAGGAAATCTTCACTATGTATGCTGCTTCTGTTTTCTCAAGGCATCTCACCATGCTCGCATTCATGCTGGCATCGTTGGCTGTGTTCTCTAACCATGCTCAGGCCCAGATAAATGCACCGGCAAGTTCCACTGCAAGCTCACCTGCCAGTACCGCAGATGAACTACAAAGCGTAGAAGTCAAAGCCATCAGGGACCCGGCCATCTTGCCATATAAAACAGCATATGATCTGATATCAAAAGTACGTGCGGCAAGCAAGGACAAAGTACAAATACTGATTCGCATCACCTCAGCCAAATCCCACGTGCCGATATCTAACCTGAATATCTACCTGGACGGCAAAGCTACACATCAACAACTGGAAATATCGCCAACCGGGTTCATCACCGTACCGCTGGACCAGGCAGCTTATGCCGATGGTGCTGAGTTTGTCACCAACCAGAAAAAAGGCTCGATGGAAGTTAATGTCATCCTGTTGCCCAAACTACCGCAAGATGTCTTCAAATATGCAGACATCAGCGAGAGTATTGAGGCCGCCAAGTCAGCCATCAAGGAACTGGTACCCTGGTATTTGCGTCTGTTCATGCCGTCGGTTAATAGCGTGGGAATTTGCTACGCTGATCAAAACCAGACAGTGCTGGTCAAGGGCAATGAAGAAGCCCATTTGGCGGCAAATAATGATGCCACTGACCCGCTGAAAAACAAGGTCCATTGCGCCAAATTTGCGGCAAAGGATGCAGTCAGGGAAAAAGATAATCTGATTATGCCAGCCACAGGTTGGCAGGCGATTTTTATGTAAAAACCATCAGTATACGGGACCAGCGTCAGGGTACATCTGGTGCTGCGTCCTGCGGCATTTTCAGCGGCCCATCACTTTCAGGATTCCCTCTTTTTCATCCATTTTGTTGTGCTATGATCATTTTTCATAGAAAAAATCACTCGGCTTTGGTCGTATTACTTAACGGCTGTTGCGAAATTAAGATGACCAGGCGCGCCGACGAAGACAGTACTGTATTCGTCGGCAAGGAGGCGCAACAACGCTGGGTTAATTTTGCAATGGCCGCTTAGTTAGGCGGTGTATTTCTTTGCAGCGGTCAAGCCTTTATAGGGATATCAATGAAAGTATCTTCAGTTCTGCTTGCAGCATGCGGTTTTACCATGTTGGGACAGGTGTTTGCGGCAGACGATATTGTCTCATCCATACAAAAAATGGCCATTGCCCGCGTTAGCAGTGGCACTGTTCCAGGCATGGTGGTGGCGACTATAGTCGGCCAAGAGCAAAAGGTGCAGGGCTTTGGCCTGGTGTCGAATGGCAAAGCTCAACCGCATCAGCCGGATGCCAGCACGGTGTTTGAAATTGGCTCGGTCAGCAAAACCTTTACTGCACTGTTGCTGGCTGATATGCAGGTGCGTGCTCAGCTCAAACTTGACGATACAGTCGCGACCTTGCTGCCTGCCTATACCATTCCGCAATATCAGGGTCGCGCTATCACTTTGCTGGACCTTGCCACTCAAACATCCGGTTTACCGCGTTTGCCTGCCAATATGGCTCCCAAACAGCCAGATAATCCGTATGCTGATTACACAGAAAATAACCTGCGTGAATTTTTGCGTGGCTATCAACTGACCCGTATACCGGGCGCGAAGTATGAATATTCAAATCTGGGTTTTGGCTTACTTGGCCAGGCGTTATCCACACGTGCAGGCAAGTCCTATGCAGAGCTGGTGCAGGAACGTATTACCAAGCCATTAGGCATGACAGACACTGGCATAACACTGACGACCACCATGCAAATCAATCTGGCGACAGGGCATGATGCAGCCGGCAAGCCTGTCCCCAATTGGGACATGCCCACCCTGGCTGGTGCAGGTGCACTGCGCTCAAACGCGCAAGACATGCTGCGTTATTTGCAGGCGCACATGCACAGCGCAGATGTAAAAGTGCCCGCTGGCTTACAACTAGTACAGCAGCAACAACGCCCCACCGGTGTGCCGGGCTTACAGATAGCCTTGGCCTGGCATGTGCAAAGTGTGCGCGGGCAAACAGTAATCTGGCATAACGGCATGACAGGTGGCTATGCATCCTTCGTCGGCTTTACGGCAGATGGTCAGCATGGTGTTGTGGTGCTGGCGAACGCCAGTGTCAGCGTTGACGATATAGGCATGGCGGCGTTGTTGCCAATGACACCAGAGACCGATGCTGGCAAAGCCGGGGAGATTCGTCTTACTGCAAAGGAAATGGCAGAATACACAGGTCGCTATCAACTCGCACCTGGTGCTATCCTTAACATCAGTGCAGGGCCAGATGGTTTGCTGGCACAACTTAGCGGCCAGCCACAGGCTCCCGTATTCTTGCGGAAGAAAGATGAATTCTTTTATAAGGTGGTCGAAGCCAGCCTGCAATTTGAACGCGATGCCAGTGGAAAAATCAAGTCATTGACGTTGCATCAAAACGGTCACGCCTCACCGGCAGCACGCATAGGTGAGGCTGCACCAGAACCCGCCAATCGGACAGAAATAAAAATCCCGGCTGACCAACTCAAGCAATATGCAGGCAGCTATACGCTTGCACCCGGCTTCAAACTTATCATCACAGAACAGGCGGGGCAGCTGTATGCCCAAGCCACAGGACAAGGAATTAATCCGGTTTTTTCGCAGGCACGTGACGAATTTTTTTACAAGGTAGTTGATGCGCAACTGAGTTTTAAACGTCGGGCAGATGGCAAGGTAAGTGGACTGCTCTTACATCAAAATGGTCGCGATATGCCTGGACCGCGCGATGCAGATTAATTGATTATTGCCCTATGAAGAGGTAATTTGCGCACCATCTTTATGCTGTCGCAGTTTCTTAACTTTATGAATCCAAATTAAAATGGATGGCATGAGTCATCTTGAGTTTTTTGAGCAATTTGTAAAATCAAAAATTCCGCCTGATTATTTGCTTACCTGGTCAGATTTTCCAAATGGTGACTTCGGGAACCTTAAAAGGGTCGAATTTGAATCCAATTCATTGCTAGGTACAATTGATTTCTGGTCAAAAGGTTGGCCAGGCATGGATATTTTTGACCTTCGTGTGCAAGACAAGGTGTTGGTTATATTGTGCAGTCCCGAGGAAGAGGATGTGATTAACAACGCTTTCGATGACTTATTAGGAATTCTGTCAGATGAGTAGCATTATCGTTTTGAAAGGCGATATCACCGTTTACCCGGCAGACATCATCGTCAATGCTGCCAATTCTTCACTATTAGGAGGTGGCGGTGTTGACGGTGCGATACATCGTAAAGGTGGACCAAATATTCTGAATGAATGTAGGGAGATCAGGGCAAGACAAGGTGGTTGTTACGCTGGAGATGCAGTCATAACGACAGCCGGATTATTGCCTGCCAAATATGTCATCCACGCCGTTGGCCCCAGATGGAATGATGGAACGAAAGGCGAGGCTGAATTGCTGCAACAAACCTACCAGAGATGTTTGCATTTAGCAGTAGAGCACAATGCAAGTAGCCTGTCTTTCCCCAATATTTCGACGGGGACATATCAATTTCCCAAAGAGTTGGCTGCACAGATAGCAAGCGATACGATATTCTCTTTTTTTGAAAGTGATCAAAGTATAGAGACCATTAATATCGTTTGTTACGAGCAGGATAATTACGATATTTATCAGGAAATTATCAAAAATAGAGAGACATGAAGTAGGCGTTGCTGTGACATAAATGCGTCTGTGATAACCGTCAGATGCAAAGTGCATATAAGGTTTTAAGCACTTCACACCCAGCGCATACACACTTCACAATCCCTCGCTAAGCTGGCGCAGTTCTTACTACCTGCCGTCTGGCTGTTTCCATTATGTCGTCACTGTTGGCCCATGTCGCTGCCGGGGCAAGTCTGTATCTTTGCAATGAAGATGATAAGCAGCGGCGGTCGCGTACCGCGATGGCCTTGCCTATATTGCTGGCTATCCTGCCAGATTTTGATTATTTTGTGATCTGGTTTCTGCGTGTTCGCTTTGAACATCGTTTCACGCATTCACTCTTCTTTTGCCTGTCAATGACTTGCATCGCATGGTTGGCGGCGAGGCGATGGAGTAGGCCATGTAATGTGGTACCCAGTTTCTGGATTCTGTTGCTGGCAGCATGCTCGCATTTGTTACTTGACCTGCTGGTAGGGCGGTCTTTGCCCTTGCTTTGGCCGTTTTCATTGGCAGAACTGTCTTTGCCTTTAGCTGTATTGCCGGGTGCTGCACATACGGGGCTGATCAGTTATGCATTCTGGCGTAACCTGGTTATCGAATGTTGCCTGCTTTTGCCTGTATTTGCAGTGCTCGTCGCTGCCATGAGACGGATGCCATTACGCAGTTACCTGCCAGAAATGGTATTGGTACTGACAATGTGGCTGGGATTAATATTTTGTAGCAACAGCTTGACGGCATCGTGATGTTTTAAGACGCAGTAAATTGATCAGTGTCTGTCAATTTAAATAGAAGCGGTCCTGCGCCTGATATCGGCAATGCATGCTCGCGCCTGTCAATAAGTGCCCTGAGTATTCAGGGTTTGCCACCAGTACCTGCTCAAGAAGATGATTTTTAAGACTCTCATATCATCTGGCCTTTTGGCTGACTTACCATTGTCTGTCTAATTTATTCCGATTTTTGAGGTGATTGTCTCATGGGTCTGATCCATTTTTTTCTTCTATCCCTGTGGTGTGCTCTCAGTATCAGTCAGGCGAGCGCAGCTATCGAAGATGCGCCGCGCAGCGTGCAATTGCTGTCTGAAGGTTGGCGTTTCAGCAAGGGGGACACCAGCGGTGCCGAACAAACTGGTTTTGATGACAGCAAATGGCGTCGCGTGACCGTGCCGCATGACTACAGCATTGAAGGACCGGTAGCCCAGGATAATCCATCCGGGCCTGCCGGAGGCTTCTTCCCCGGTGGTGTGGGTTGGTACCGTCATACTCTGCATATTGATACATTGCAAGCAGGCAGACGCAGTTTCATTGTCTTTGATGGCGTCATGGCGAATAGCGATGTCTGGATCAATGGCCAGTACCTGGGGCACCGCCCGAATGGTTATGTCAGTTTTGTGTACGATCTGACTGCCTATGTTAAGCCCGGCGACAACATCATTGCAGTACGCTGTGACAATGCCAATGAACCATCATTGCGCTGGTATCTGGGGGCAGGCATTTACCGCCAGGTGCGTCTGGTCAGCACGGGCGATACCCATATCGAACCTTGGGGTACGTTTGTCACTACCCCCAAGCTGAAGAATGACAAGGCGACTGTGCATGTGCGCAGCAGCATCATTAGTCCGGATGGTGGCAGGCTGGTATTGCAGGTGCGCCTGCTTGATCCCAGCGGTGCGGTGTTGAAGGCAGTCAGCACGCAAGCCGTGCAAGCCAAGCCTGGCCAGACACTGCATCTTGAAGCTGATATCGCATTGAATAAACCGCAGCGCTGGGATATTGACAACCCCGTGTTATACACAGCTGCAGTCAGCTTGTTGCGTGATGGCAAAGCTGTGGACAATGAAGATGTTGCGTTCGGCATTCGCAGCTTTGAATTTAATGCAGCCAAAGGCTTTTTCCTGAATGGCCGCGCCCTGAAGATATATGGCGTTGGCCTGCATTCGGATGGTGGTGCCGTGGGTGCAGCAGTGCCGCTGGCCATATGGAAGCGTCGCCTGACCGAATTGCGCAAACTGGGCGTGAATGCGATCCGCACTGCTCACAATGCCGTTGCACCAGAATTTCTTGACCTGTGCGACCGCATGGGCTTTCTGGTCATGGATGAGTTTTTTGACCAATGGACCCTGGCCAAGGTACCGCATGACTACAGCCTGCATTTCAAGGAGTGGGCAGAGCGCGATACCGCCGACCTGGTGAAGCGCGACCGCAATCATGCCAGCATCGTCATCTATTCCATCGGCAATGAAATCCGCGATACCACGCAGCCGCAAGTGGCGTTTGAATGGGCAAAACGTCTGATCAGGGTCCATCATGAAGTTGACCCTACACGCCCGGTCACCCAGGCACTTTTCCGTCCCAATGTGACCAAAGATTATGACAATGGTTATGCCGATTTGCTGGATGTCGTCGGCCAGAATTATCGCGAAAAAGAAATTTTGGCAGCTTATGTACAAAAGCCCACGCGCAAGATACTGGGCACAGAAAATACCCATGAAGTCAATCAATGGGTAGCAGTGCGCGACCATACTGAATACGCAGGACAGTTCTTGTGGACTGGTGTCGATTATCTGGGCGAAGCCGGTCGCTGGCCAACCATAGGCACAGGTTCTGGTCTCTTGCTTAGCACGGGCTTGCAAAGACCGCGTGCTTATGAGCGCCTGTCATGGTGGTCAACTATACCCATGGTGAAGATAGCCCGTCGCGTTGCCACTGTTGGGCAGAATGTGGTGGAGCCAGTATTTGGGCCAGGTGCTGCACCGGCGGATCAGCCAGTCCAGGCGGTAGCCACAGCAAGGCCACGTTTCTCGCAACCACTGGTGGCCGATTGGTCGCCTGCCAATCACGAACCGCATGCTGAAACGCTGGAGATTTATACCAATGCCGATGAAATCGAACTCAGCCTGAATGGCCATCTGGTTGCAAGTGAAAAATGCCATGCCGACGCCACCCCCATCATCGTCAAACTGCCATTTGCAGCCGGTAGTCTGAAAGCTGTCGCTAAACGTGATGGCCAGGTTGTGGCCACAGATGAATTGCAAACTGCTGGCGGGCCAGCACGCCTGCAGTTATCTGCCGATACGACGCTGAGTCAGCATCTGAATGACGTGGCCCATGTGACAGTCACCCTGGTTGACGACAAGGGTGTTCGCATTCCAGATAATGATAGCGAAGTCGAGTTTATGGCAGAAGGGGAAGGAAAAGTCGTCGCCGTGGACAATGGTAACATGCAAGACCACGACCCTTACCAGGCTAACCGCCGAAAGCTGTATGACGGCAATGCGATGGCCATCCTGCGCGCCAACGCTAGCAATGGCAAGATCACAGTGCGTGTTCGTGTGCCAGCCATGCCCGATGTGCCAGCGAGTGTGGTGAGCATACTGGTAAAACCAGCTGCGGCTTTGGTGCCTCTGCGAAGTTTTTAAGCGTGTATTTATCGAGAACAACAATAAAGTGCTGTGCAATTTGACTGCCAGGGAAAAGAAATCTGGGGTCTGTCTTTCCCCGGCATTTGGTCAGTCAAACGCCAGAACAATGGTGATACTTGAAAAAAATAATCTCGCAGATTTAGTGAGAAATCATCGGCACTGTATTTTGATCCGGAACGTGACGATCTATTCGCAATGAAGGATGTTCAGTTTCAAAAAAATGCAACTTTTCAACAGCATAATAAAGCGTGACATCTTGCCCGATAACAGGAGTAAAGTCTGGAGGGACGCGCGCCACCACTTCTTGATCAGCGAATCGTAAATGAAGAAATGTTTCATTTCCTACAGATTCTATTGCTTCGAGATGCAGACAAAAAGATTGGTAAGTTCCACCTTGCTGCTTCTGATGCTCCAACAGTAAATCTTCTGGACGAATACCGACGATGATTTTTTGATTGACGTAGTTTTTTAAGAAATTTTCTTGTGGTGTCAGATAAAGCAAAGGCAAGAATGCATTCCCTAAAATTAGGGAAAATGTCGAGACACCATTCCATTCTTCTGCCAGGTCGCCATGGAAAAAATTCATGGATGGACTTCCTAGAAAACCTGCAACAAACATATTGCATGGTTTTGCGTACAAGTGCAAAGGCGTATCTATTTGTTGAATTTTCCCTCCTTGGAAAACAACAATGCGCTGACCTAAGGTCATTGCTTCAATTTGGTCGTGTGTCACATAGATCATTGTTGCATCGGACTCTCTGTGGAGGCGCGCAATTTCCATACGCATTGACATTCTTAGTTTTGCGTCAAGATTTGAAAGTGGCTCATCCAGTAAAAAGATGGACGGTTTTCTAATCAGAGCGCGTCCTAATGCTACACGTTGCCGCTGGCCCCCAGACAACTGGGCTGGGCGTCTTTCCAGGAGATCTTGAAGACCCAAGGTGTTGGCCGTACTTTTCACCCGATCTTTGATTTCTGCTTTTGACAGTTTGCGCAACTGCAAACTGAAGGCAAGATTTTCCGCAACGCTCATATGTGGATAGAGAGCGTAGCTTTGAAATACCATGGCAATATCCCGGTCTTTTGCGTCAACGTCATTGACAATCTCGCCGTCAATTTCTATTGACCCAGAAGAAACCGATTCAAGACCCGCAATCATTCTTAACAGGGTGGACTTGCCACAACCTGAGGGCCCGACGAGTACCAAGAGTTCTTTGTCATGGATATCGAAATTAGCCGCTTCGACAGCGCAATGTTGATTCGAATAAAATTTATTCACCTGCTTTAGCTTCACTTTAATCATTATCTCCGTCCTGTTTTTTGCACATTCAGTGTTTTTCTCTAAATTTTTGCTTGTAATTTGTTTGACTAAAGATATCATGTAATCGTTTACATTTCAGTATGTTTCTCTGTATATTGGCAAAGTAAAATGACTTCTACCGGACTTGAGTTGGCAGCAAAACAAATGACTTCATAGGGGGAGGTCAGTGAATGTGCTTAACAATCCATCGCCTACATTTAGTGAATCAAGTGCCCATGTTGGCATACTAAGTGCCAGGTGCCGTGGGATGTGATCAGGAATTGCTCCTCTTAAAGCATTTAATGTGCATATGCAATGCAGTGTTATTTACTTAACTATTTTGTTTGGCCAGTTATTTATGCAACGTGATTTTTGTTGTTTTCTATTTGAGGTTTAGTCGTAGTGCTTAAAAAAGTATACAAAAAATTATTTCATAATATAAAATGTAATCGTTTACATTAATTGCTATCCAGATCAAACGTAAGAGGAATCATTACCAGTTATGAACTCAAAAATTAAATTTCCAGAAGACTTTATTTGGGGGAGTGCTACATCCGCATATCAAATCGAAGGATCGCCTTTGGCCGATGGTGCCGGACCGAGTATATGGCAAAGATTCACGCGTACTAAAGGAATGATGGTCAACGGCGATCATGGTGACGTCGCTTGCGATCATTACAATCGCTATGAAAGCGACATTCAACTGATGCGGACGCTGGGTATGCAAGGCTACCGGTTCAGCATCAATTGGGCTCGTGTCATGCCGGCAGGCCGGGGCGCGGTGAATGAAAAAGGTATTGGGTTTTATGATCGCCTGGTCGATTGCCTGTTGGCAAATGGGATTGCGCCGAACGCAACACTTTATCATTGGGACTTACCGGCAGCCCTGGATGATCAGGGTGGATGGCTTAACCGCGATATCGCCAACTGGTTTGCCGACTATGCAGAGCTGATGTTCAGGAAGCTGGATGACAGAGTCAAGTTGTGGGCTACGCTGAATGAGCCCTGGGTGGTCACTGACGGGGGCTACCTGCATGGTGCTCTTGCACCTGGCCACAGGAATTTATTTGAGGCTCCTATAGCGTCCCACAACCTCTTGCGTGCACATGGTGCTGCGGTGCAAAGGTACCGCGCTTGTGGGAAGAATGAAATCGGTATTGTAGTCAACCTGGAGCCGAAGTATGCTGCAACGAATAAGCCAGAAGATTTGGCCGCAGTGGCTCGCACAGAAGCGTATTTTAACAGGCAATATCTGGATCCGGTCTTTCTTGGAAAGTATCCTGAAGAGATGTCTGACATTTTTGGGGAGGCATGGCCAAGTTGGCCGGAAGAAGATTTTGAACTGATTCGCCAACCCATAGATTTCGTCGGCATCAACTATTACACCCGTGGTGTATTTGAGCATGCAGAGGCGGCATGGCCAGTGAAAGTTGCCTATGTAAAACAAGCTGGTGCCACCTACACAGAGACGGGCTGGGAAGTCTTTCCTGAGGGCTTAAGTGAGATCTTGCTTTGGGTGAAAAACCGTTATGGAGACATACCACAATATGTCACAGAAAATGGCTCCGCATTCTATGATCCACCTGCTGCAGAAAGCGGCCGGGTAGTTGATCCACTACGTATCAATTATTTGTACAAGCATCTTCGGGAAATGCATGTTGCGATCGAGAATGGTGTCAACTTAAAGGGATACTTTGCATGGTCGTTTATGGATAATCTTGAATGGTCATTGGGATTTTCTAAACGGTTTGGATTAGTGCACGTGAATTTTGAAACGCAAGAGCGAACCCCTAAGGAAAGTGCATGGTACTACTCACAGGTGGTGGCAAGTAGAGGCGAAGTATTAAATTTGCCCGTGCCGTTCTATGGAGCTGATGTTAGTCGGAACTACGTATCGCGGTTAGCTCTGTAAGGTTATAGGTTTACAAAAAAAATGAAAACGGTTACTTTCATGCGTAGCACAACATATGTCCTACCAGATAGTAACCGGAGCAACTGAAGTGAAAAGCATAAAAGAGAAAGAAAACGACTCCAGCATAGTGGAGCAGATTAAGTGACAACAATCAGAGATATCGCCAGGCTGGCAAAGGTGTCGACGGCTACTGTGTCGCGGACTCTGAATGGAGATGCAAAGGTCAAGCCCGAGACTGCACTAAGGATAACAAATATCGCAGCACAGCTGCGTTTTGTGCCGTCAAATGCAGCACGTAGTTTGATCACTCGTAAGACAGAAACGATAGGGGTATTGCTGCCAGATTTGCATGGAGAGTTCTTTTCTGAATTAATTCGTGGAATTGATCAGGCAGCAAGAGGAAAGGCATTTCATTTGCTGGTGTCAAGTTCGCATGGCGACGTGTACGAGGCAGAGGCGGCTATCAAGGCGATGGCAGGCAGGGTTGACGGCCTGTTGGTGATGTCGCCACATTTGAATTCAGAATTTTTGACGAGTAAATTACCTCTGAAATTGCCAACTGTATTAATGAATACTCGTATTGCAGATTGTAAGCTGCCATCGTTTATTGTTGATAATTATGGTGGGTCCTATAGCATGATGCGGCACTTGGTCAGACAGGGACATCAGCAAATTGCAATGATTGCAGGTCCGGAAAAAAATTTCGAGGCTCAGGAGCGACTACGCGGTTACCGGGATGCTTTGAAGGAGTTTTTGCCAAAAGCCAAGGAACAAATATGGCTAGGCGACTTTACGGAAGAGTCGGGTTGGAAAGTCGGCGCTCAGGTTATTTCCATGCGTTCGCGCCCGGATGCAATTTTTGCTGCGAATGACATGATGGCGATTGGTTGTTTGTCGACATTGACAGATGCTGGGTTGAAAGTGCCGGATGATATTGCCCTGGTTGGTTACGATGATATTCCAACCTCGCGATTTATTTCGCCACCGCTAACTACTGTGCGGGTGCGCATCTCGGAAATGGGAAGTCTGGCATTTCAGAGTTTGGTTGCAATGATAGAAGAAGTCCAGACACAAAACTCTGATCAAACTATTGAGCCGCATATTTTGCGCACCGAGTTGGTCATTCGGAGTTCTTGTGGGGCAAAAAAACCATAAGTCGATAAGTTTGATAGTACGTGACGTCACATAAAAAGAAAGGCTTTGTAAAAAAATGTAACCGTTTACATTTATATATTTGAATATACTTTAGGAGACACCATGACAAAAAAAAATACTTTCAAGCGCATAGCTTTCGCAGTAGCTATCGGTATGTTGTTTGCAGAGCCAGCCATGGCTCAATTGAGCACTGCTACTATAAGAGGGCAAATCACGCAAAGTGGAACGCCTGCTACAGCCAACATATCTATAGTTGCTGTTAATACTGCAACTGGAGCGCGTTATAAGGGAATCACTGACACGGAAGGTCGCTATGTCCTTGTTGGATTAGCACCAGGCACCTATGAATTACATGTAGCCGACAGTAAAGCGGCTTCGAGCCTTGTCACGGTTAGCCTGGGGCAAACTGCGGCTCTTGACCTGGCGCTGGAGGGGGCAAGTGGCAAGCCAGATGAAAAAGTCGAAAAAGTTTATATTGTTGGAGATCTTGGTCGGAGCGGAGTAAAAAGTTCCGAAGTCAATACCAGTGTTTCACGCAGACAGATTGAAAATCTGCCGCAGATGAGTCGTAATTTTCTCGCATTTGCTGATCTGGCACCAGGTGTGCGTTTTGATACAGATGCGTCGGGTATCGGAAAAATACAAAGCGGTGCACAAAATCAGGATAACGTGAACGTCTTTATCGACGGTGTTAGCCAGAAAAATTATATTTTGCGAGGTGGCGTCACTGGATTGGATGCCAGTCGGGGAAATCCATTTCCGCAGTCCGCATTAGCAGAATACAAGGTGATTTCACAAAACTACAAGGCCGAATTTGATCAGGTCAGTAGTGCAGCGATTACTGCCGTAACCAAGTCCGGCACAAATCAATTGCATGGCGAAGTTTTTTTTGACCAAACTAGCGACAAATTTTCCGCCTATAGTCCATTTGAAAAAGAAAGTCGGGCACAAGGTAATGATCGCGCGGCTTATAAGCAAAACCAGTATGGCATGAGTATAGGTGGTGCTATGAAGGAAGATGTTGCTCATTACTTTTTTTCGTACGAAGGAAAGCGAATAGAGACGCCCCGCAATGTAAGTCTGGCGGATGTTTCTGCGATTTTGCCAAATACAGGGCTGGCAGCCAGCTTCTACGGTATGCAGGGTTCGAGAAATCAAGTTTTCAATGAAGACCTCTTATTTGGCAAGATTGATTTGGAAATAAGTGATAGTCAGAGAATGGAATTTAGCGCACGCATCCGTCGGGAAAAAGATCTTGTGGCTGAGGACTCGGGTCTGAGTGCGCCTGGTAACGACAAGGAACGTATTAACGACGAAAACCGATTCGACATTAAACATACCTGGACGAACAACCTTTTTCAAAATGAAGCACGCGCCGGCTACGAAAACTATGTTTTCAACCCACGCTCAAGCAGCAACGATCCGCTGATCAAATACTTCATTTCTCCAACCAATACTTTGGATGGTAAACGTAACGTGATCTGGACAGGCGGCTCACCGGACGCACAATATCGCCGTCAAAGCGGCCTGCTGCTTCAAGATGATTTGTCATACAACGGATTGCAGGGACACAGCATCAAAGGCGGCGCGAAATTCAAAGCCGTCGATATTGACTTATCAGGTACTTCCCGTTCTGTTGACGTGCTAAACAAACTTATCGACAACAAGACAGGTAACCCGATAGTGGGATTGTTGTCAGACAATCCGTCAGCAAACTATTTTCAGATAGACAAGGCATTGGACCCTGTTGCTGTCAAATATAGAGATAATCAATTTGGTCTTTATTTGCAAGATGACTGGCAAGTATCAAAACAACTTGAACTTAATTTGGGCGTGCGTTGGGACTATGAAACCAATATGCTTAACAATAGTTATGTTACACCAGCAGACAGGGCTGCCATTTTTAATAAACAAGATCCGCGGGACGGAGCGCCGCCAGGTCAGACTTACGCACAGTCTTTGGCTAAAGGCGGGGTGGACATAAATGGGTTTATAAGCACGGGTAATCGTAAGCCTTTCGCAGGAGCCATTGCTCCTCGCTTAGGGTTTTCGTATGACTTGACAGGTGACCGAAGTAAAGTGGTATTTGGTGGCATCGGGCGTTCATATGATCGCACTTTGGCAAATCATGCTTTGGATGAGTTGCAGCACAATATGCAACCGGGTGGTGAAATCTGGTTGGTAAAAAATGACTACAAGATGCCATATACTGACCAATTCAGTATTGGATTGCGCCAAGCTTTGGGCGCATGGAATGGGGAAGTAGGCGCAACCTATTCTCATAGCAAGAATCAATTCAACTGGTATGGCGGCAATCGTGATCCACAAGGTGGCTGGGGTACACAAAGCCCGATTGATCCGCTGTGGGGATCAGTTCCAGGATTTGGAACTTTAATCCTTGGCGACTTTATCTCGCAAGCAAAAACGACTACGGTTTACATGAAAATGGATAAACCTTATACCTCCGCTTCTGGCTGGGCTGCGGGGGTAACGTATACCTTTAGCGATGGGCAGACAACCAATAAAGAGTGGACCAACGATATTTTTAACTGGACCTATGGCCGATCTACTTCGGGCTGGAATCCTTCCAAAGATCTGGAGCGTCATCGTTTGGTAGCGTCCGCATTTTCAGACAACTTGCTTCCATGGGGTTTGATGATGTCCGGCAAATTAACTCTCGGCTCTGGTCTGCCGCACAGAATCACGGATTGCTCCACGGGCTTTAACAATTGCGTCTCCGTTAAAGGCGACGGTTCTTCATTCCGTCAACTTGATTTCGGTTTGGCAAAAAATATGGCACTGGGTATAGGCAAATTGATATTCAGAGTTGATATCGCCAACTTGTTTAATACGGTGAATTATGGCGGTGCAGATGACTGGGGTGGCGGTCCTGGTAACCCTCAAAATTACCTGGGAGGAGACAATGTCAATCTGGGGAAATATAACAGCCTGGCAGGCCCAATGCGAACAGTAAAATTAAGTGTGCGTTACTTATTTTAATGCGATATGACCCGTCAAAAGCGTTAAAAATATTCGTTTTTGACGAGTCATCTTTTTAAATTAATCTATACAGATTAGTCACATATTTCCGACATTAAATGATGAAAAAAAGCGCGCAATTTGTTTCTGGCTTATTTGCATTCGTGTGGCTAATTTTTGGTCTCAATGCTCCAGGTTTTGCAGAACAAAAATATGACAATAATACGGATGCAAAGGTCGCACGCGCGACAGTTCAGGCAAAGCCTTCCAACGCGTTGCCGCCACTATTTGATGATATTGAACGTCGCACCTTCAATTTCTTTTGGGAGACGACAAATCCCAAAAATGGTCTGACACCAGATCGATATCCTAATCCAGAAAAAACCTTTTCCAGTGTTGCGGCTATTGGATTTGCGCTGACTTCCTACCCAATTGGTGTCGAGCGTGGATATGTCACCCGCGATCAGGCAAGAGAGCGGGTGCTGACGACTTTGAAATTCTTTCATGACGCACCACAAGGCGCCTCGAAGTCGGGTGTTACGGGTTATAAGGGGTTTTTCTATCACTTCCTTGATACCAAAAATGGCTTACGGCAAGATACGACTGAGTTGTCGACAGTAGACACAAGCCTGCTCCTGGCGGGTATGCTATTTGTCCAGTCATATTTTGATAGTGATGATGCCAGGGACATGGAAATCCGGGGGCTAGTAGATTCCATTTATGGGCGCATAGACTGGAAATGGGCGCAGCAGCATTCTTCTTTGATCAGCATGGGATTTGATCCGGAGCATGGATTTATTGCACATGACTGGGTAGGGTATAACGAAGCAATGATTGTGTACATTCTCGCGTTGGGTGCTCCAGAGCAACAAGCGATAGACCCAAAAGCATGGAAAGAGTGGAGTCAACAATATGAGCAGACGTGGGGCAACTACATGGGGCAGGAACATCTTGGTTTTGCCCCAATGTTTGGACATCAGTATTCGCATGTTTGGGTTGACTTTCGAGGCATTAAAGACGATTTCATGCAAAAAAAAGGGATCGATTACTTTGAAAATAGTCGTCGTGCCACTTATGCACAAAGAAGCTATGCAATCGCCAATCCTGGAAAATGGAAGGACTACAGCGGCACTATTTGGGGGCTGACTGCGAGCGACGGACCCGGTGCAATGGTGACATTCGATTATGCTGGCGTGAAAAAGATGTTTCGCGATTACTCCGCTCGCGGAGCCGGAATTCGAGGTACTTTTGACGATGGTACGATAGCGCCAACCGCTGCAATTGGTTCGCTGCCCTTTGCGCCGGAGATTGTAATTCCTGCAGCGCAAGAATTACATAGGAAATATGGTTCCATGCTGTATTCCAGGTTTGGTTTCCTTGATGCGATCAATCCAAGTTTCGTGGATGATAAAGCAAACTTGACCGATGGTCGTTTTGTCAAAGGTGTAGGATGGGTTGCTAGTGACTATATTGGTATTGACCAGGGACCAATTTTAGCGATGATTGCCAATCATAGAAACGAGCTGATATGGAGTACGATGCGAAAGAATCCCTATATCGTACGCGGATTGCGGCGGGCCGGGTTTACAGGCGGTTGGCTGTCAAAAGTCAGTTGCCGTGACATGAGAACGAGCTGCACCAATGATTGATCATTTTTTTCGAAAAATCATTCAGTCATTGATTTTTTTGCCCACAAATTATCAACGCGCAGTGAAATCTGTCGGCACCATTTTCTGTGGTTTGATCTGCTGTACATGCATAACGTCCTGTAGTGATACCAAAACGGTATTAACTTTTTGGGTCATGGGTAGTGAGGGTGAGTTTGTTTCACAACTTCTGCCTGAGTTCGAGCGTACACATCCGACCATCAAAGTAAAGTTGGAGCAATTACCGTGGACTGCTGCGCATGAAAAGCTTCTGACTGCTTATGCTGGTGATGCTTTACCTGACATGGCTCAGATAGGTAATTCGTGGATACCCGAAATGGGTGCATTGAATGCACTGGAAGCACTTACGCCGTATGCGAAAAAATCAGGCACCTTTACATTGGATGATTTTTTTAATGGCATACTTGAAACCAATCGCCTCGGCAATGAGTTGTTTGGAATCCCATGGTACGTCGATACACGCCTGCTGTTTTATCGTCGGGATTTGCTTGAGCAAGCTGGATATGATCATCCTCCTGCTACCTGGGATGAATGGCGTAAGATGTTCGCGGCAATTTCAAAAAAATGGAATGGCGCACGCATGGGGATATTGCTGCCAGTGAATGAGTTCGAGCCCTTACTGGCTTTGAGCTTGCAGCAACCAGGCGAACTATTACGCGATGATGCGCGTTATGGAAATTTTTCTGGGCAAGGATTCAGTTCTAGCCTTGCTTTCTATACAGAAATTTTTTCCAAGGGTTACGCACGAAATTTGAGTAATAACCAAATCTCTAATGTGTGGGACGAATTCGCCAAGGGCAATTTTGTATTCTACATTTCTGGTCCTTGGAACGTCGGTGAATTCAAGCGCCGTATGCCTGCCAATCTCAAAGATGCATGGTCAACTGCAGCGTTACCTGGACCAAACGGCCCTTCCGCTTCAACAGCGGGTGGTGCCAGCATGGTTATATTTAATAATGCGAAACACAAAAAAGAAGCCTGGGCCTTAATAGAGTATTTGTCGCGATCTGATATTCAGCTACGTTTTCATGAGTTGACTGGCAATATGCCGCCACGTCGTAGCATTTGGCAAGATACCAGCCTGGCTAACGACATCCATGCCAAAGCATTTCGTGATCAGTTAGATAGAGTTAAAGCTGCACCCAAGGTGCCTCAATGGGAGCGCATCGTCAATGAGATGCAGTTGACTGCAAGTAAGATCGTGTTTGCACAGGAAAAAAAACTTAAATTTGACGTTAAAAATTATCAAAATGAATTGGATGCAACAGTCAACGGGTGGCTGGAAAAACGACGCTGGATGTTAGAGCGACATACCGTCGAAAAACCATAACGTGCTGGAGCAATAAGATGAAAAAGAATTTCGCAGCCTGGATCTTTGTTGGCCCGGCGTTGATAGTGATCGGCATATTTTTTGTCTGCCCGGTAGTGGTTGGATTTATATTGAGTTTGACCGATTTTGATCTTTACGCATTGGCAGATTTGCGCAACTTGCGGTTTATTTGGTTCAAAAACTATACAGATATTCTGCAGCTTCCATTGTTTTGGAAATCGTTACGCAACACGTTGTATTTTGTTGTTGTTGGCGTCCCTTTGTCTATGGCGATGTCACTTGCTAGTGCCATGCTGTTGCATTCAAAATTGGCGGTAGCCAAACCATTCTTTCGCACTGCCATGTTTGCACCTGTTGTGACCACCGTCGTTGCAGTTGCGGTAATTTGGCGTTACCTATTCCATATGCGCTATGGCCTGGTTAATTACTTCCTTAGCTACACCGGCATATCGCCCATTGATTGGTTGGGCGATCCAGATTGGGCGATGCCCACAATCATTGTTTTCGCAGTCTGGAAAAATTTTGGCTACAACATGATTATATTCCTGGCAGCTCTCCAAAGTATTCCAGAAGACTTATATGAAGCAGCACGCATAGATGGTGCATCGCATTGGCAACAGTTTCGATTCATCACGCTTGCGATGCTTGCCCCCACCATGCTGATGGTGGGCATCATGACATTGGCGGGCTATTTTCAAATGTTTGCCGAACCCTACGTGATGACTCAAGGAGGCCCTCTGCAAAGCACTTACAGCGTTTTGTATTTAATGTATGACCAGGGGTTCAAATGGTGGAACTTGGGTTCAGCGTCAGCAGTTGCTTTCATTCTTTTCATCTTAATGGCAACCATAACGAAAATCTTGTTAAGCATTTCTGACAGGAAGGGGAACGTATGAGCCATGCGATACATGCCCCTCGAAAAACAATATGGGTGGATTCCACTTACACAGTGATCGTCAATAGTCTGTTAGCTGGTATCGCATTTCTAAGCATGGCCCCCTTGCTCTGGATGGTATCTGTATCGCTGATGAGTCCTGGCGAGTCTGGCAATTTCCCGCCACCAATATTACCGGCAAATGCAAGTCTGTATAACTATAAAGTGTTGTTTACGCGCGGTGGCATGGGAGGATTTTTCATTAATAGCTTCCTGCTGGCGGCACTCACGACAACTATTTCATTGATTTTCAATGTCTCTGCCGGATACGCATTTGCAAAACTGCACTTTGCTGGACGTGAGCGTATTTTTAAAATGTTGCTGAGTGCACTGGTCATACCCGGCCAAGTGGCGATGTTGCCGCTGTTTTTGCTTCTCAAACATATGGGACTTGTCAATTCATATGCTGGTGTCGTGATTCCAGGTATGGCTGGAATTTTTGGGATTTTTTTAGTGCGGCAGTACGCCAGGACAATTCCTGATGATTTGCTCGAAGCTGCCCGCATGGACGGCGCAGGCGAATTGCTGATTTTCATCAAAATAGTTTTACCCATTCTCAAACCAGTATTAGCAAGCTTGGCCATCTTCACTTTTTTAGGCAGCTGGAATGATTTCATGTGGCCGCTGATTGTATTGACCGACAGCGCACTGCACACTTTACCTGTTGCACTGTCCGCTCTCTCAAGAGAGCATGTGCAGGATAGTGAACTGATGATGGCTGGTGCCGTCGTTACGATTCTGCCTGTATTGCTCTTATTCCTTGTATTGCAGCGGTTTTATATCAGCGGCTTAATGATGGGGGCCGTCAAGTGATGAATAGATTCGCTGCCCCGGGCATATTGTTGACTTGCTATTTTTTATTATTTAACTGTCAGCAGCTTGCCTGTGCTGGCAACAGTATGCCGCGTTTACTGGACGGTTTTGATATGCCAAGTGAGTGGAAAATGCAGGCGACTGATCAGATCAAGGCTAGTTTGCGCACGATTGAAGAAAGTGCCGATGGTACAAAAGCCATGTGCATTGATTATGATTTTAATGGCGTTTCTGGCTATGCGTCGGCTAGCCGCATGATGCCCATTGATTTTCCTGAACAGTTTGCTTTTGATCTGAAGATAAAAGGAAATGGCGGGCGCAATCATCTACAAATCAAATTGGTTGATGCTTCTGGCGAGAATGTCTGGTGGCAAAACAAAGCTGACTTTTTACCTCAATCGGAATGGAAAAATTTCCGGATCAAGAAGCGTCACCTGGATTTTGCCTGGGGGCCTGTGCAAGATCAACGTTTGCGTCACACAGAAAAAATAGAGTTGGTGATAGCTGCCGGCAAGGATGGTGGTAAAGGTTCTGTTTGCTTTAGCCAATTACGTTTCCAGGAAATTGATGTAAAACAAAATCAAAGTTCAGTTCCTCAGATTAACGCCAGTTCAGATTCTGCCGGAGCTCAACGTATTCTGGATAGCGAGAGTTCTACTGTATGGCGAAGTGATCAAAATCGTTCGCAAATGCTAACCGTGGATTTTCAAAGCGGTAGAGAATTTGGTGGTGTTATCTTACATTGGGATCACAAGTATTTCGCAAGCCGCTACTCGATACAATTGTCTGATGACGGACAAATTTGGCGAACCGTGCGCGAAGTTTTTGACGGTAACGGTAGTGATGATCCGCTAGATCTTCCAGAATCTGAAGCCCGTTTCTTGCGATTGGTTGTAGAGGGTGGACCAGAGAATCATTATGTTCTCAAAAATATTGAAATCAAAGACCTGGCATTTGGTAGCAGCACAAATGCATTCATTCAGGCAATTGCAAAGCAAGGAAGACGTGGCCGATATCCCCGGGGTTTCATGGGGGAGCAAACTTATTGGACAATTTTGGGTATCAATGGCGGCCAGGCTTCGGGTCTCTTCGGAGAAGACGGCACAATTGAAGCTCGTAAAGGTGGTTTCTCCGTAGAGCCGTTCATTCTGAATGGCAAGTCTGTGTTGACTTGGGCAGATGTGACCACATCGCAAAGCTTACAGGAAGGGTACTTGCCCTTGCCCAGCGTCAAATGGAAGACGAAAGACCTGGTAATGGAAATCTCCAGTTTCGCGACAGGATCTGCCATGCAATCTCAAATATTGGCGCGGTATACCTTACAAAATCTCAGCAAGAATAGATTGAATCGAACTTTGGCATTGGCAATTCGACCTTTTCAAGTAAATCCACCTGCACAGTTTTTAAATACATCAGGTGGTAGTAGTGAGATAAAGCATCTTGAATGGAAAAAACAAAATGTTTTTGTTGACGGAAGTCTGGGCGTTCGCAGTCTGAGTAAGCCAGCGAAGTTTCTTTCGACCAGCTTTGATGCAGGTCAAATTTTCGACCAACTTGGTGACGCAAATAAGCTGCCAGAAGTAAAGGAATTAGATGATAAAAGTGGGCGCGCATCCGGGGCCTTGCTTTATCCTCTGAGCTTGGCACCTGGTGAAAGTAAATCAATCATCGTTGCTCTGCCGATGACAGGTGTATTAGAGGAAATGCCGCAAGCTATAGATTCAGTTGAAGACTATTTTTCGACACAAAGAGAGTTGATCGCGGCCGAATGGAGAGCGTCTTTGAATCGGGTGACAGTGCGCCTTCCAGTGAGTCAGCAATCACAATTTAATGTAATGCGCAGTGCGCTGTCACATATCTTGATTTCCAGAGCCGGCCCCGCCTTGCAGCCAGGTACACGTTCCTATGCAAGATCCTGGATACGTGATGGAGCCATGATGAATGAAGGATTACTCCGTTTGGATCATAAAGAAACGGCAAGTGCCTTTGTGGAGTGGTATTCACATTTTCAATTTGCAAATGGCAAAGTACCTTGTTGCGTCGATCAGCGGGGGGCTGACCCAGTCCCGGAAAACGATAGTCACGGGCAGCTCATTTTCAGTATCGCTGAACTATATCGCTATTCCAGAGATACGGAACAGTTAAAACACTTGTGGCCACATGTTGAGCGGTCTTTCGCCTATATGGAACAACTACGTGCGAGTGAACAGAGCAAGAGAAATGAGGGAACGCCATACTACGGACTGATGCCTGCATCAATTAGTCACGAAGGCTATTCCGCCAAGCCCATGCACTCATATTGGGATGATTTTTGGGCATTGCGTGGGTACAAAGATGCTGTGTACATAGCAAGCATCCTCGAAAAAAAGGATCAGATACTTAAAATGACTCAAGCGCGTGGCGCGTTTGAGGCAGATTTAAAACGATCGATCGCCACCAGCACAAAATTGCATGCGATTGATTTCATACCAGGTGCCGCCGAGCTAGGTGATTTTGATCCCACTTCCGCCACGATTTCTCTGTCCCCTGCAGATGCAGGGGACATCATAGAACCGGAAATTTTACGTAACACCTTTGAGCGTTACTGGAAAAATTTCGTCACGCGCAGGGATTCAGACAAAAATTGGGATGCTTATACCCCGTATGAAGTGCGGACGGTAGGGGCTTTTGTCCGGCTTGGTTTTCCCGATCGTGCTCAATCTGCACTGAGCTATTTTTATAAAGATTTGCGACCAACTGGCTGGAACCAATGGGCAGAAGTTGTAGGAAGGGAGTATCGCAAAGAACGATTTATTGGCGATATGCCTCACGCATGGATTTCTTCTGATTACATTCGTTCATTTTTAGATGTATTTCTTTTTGAAGACGAGAAAAATAAAAGTATGACCTTAGCTGCTGGCATTCCTGATGCCTGGCTGGATGGTGAGGGCGTAGGTATTACGGGATTGCGTACCAGTTACGGAACAGTGAGTTACCAATTGAGACAAACAAAAAAAGAAATCATCTTAAACATTTCTGCCGGTATTGATATACCTGCTGGTGGAATCAACTATCGAACAAACATAAAGAACCTGGAGAATGTAGTTGGTGATGGATGGAGCTATAAAAGTGGGGTTCTGAATATTTGGAAACTACCAGCCACTATGCACATTTCTAAAGATCGTTTTGGAAAAAAGAATTCTGTGAGTATGGCCGATTAGCCCCCCCGTTTTAAGATAAAATCCTTTCGTCAATGTAAATTGAATTGTTTAAGTAGAAAAAGTGAGCAATTTTATATGGCACGAGATCCTGGATTAGAAGAATTAATTGCGGACGAGCTCAGCTCTATTCAAGGTTTATCTAACAAGCCAATGTTTGGAGGATGGGCGTGGTTGCTAAAAGGAAAGTTGCTCTGCGGTGCTCGCGCTGATGGTATGCTTGTAAGACTGGGGAAGGGCAACGATAGTTGGGCACTTGCAATCAAAGATGTTCAGCCGATGTTATCACGCGGGCGAGAAATGTCTGGCTGGGTTCGTGCTGGAGCAGATGCTTACGGCGACGACGAAATACGAAAGAAGCTTTTAGATTGTGCTTTACAGTATGTACGCACGCTATCAGATTGAAGGCACGTCTTTTCTGGATTTTGCACCTCAAATCGAAACTACTACAGTTTATTGTCGGCAAAAAGGTATCTGCGTGTTGCTTGCGACTATTCAATGAAAACGAGCATGGCTATGGCACCGTGTAGAATTTCCGGTGCATTTTTCGTTGCTCGTCAATCAATCATTTGTCGGTGCGGCTGCCATGATCAGTCCAAGTAGCTTTCCAAATTGCTTACTAGAGACGCCCTGATGTCCAGAAAGAGGATCAGACGTGCGAGCAGATTTGCTGTCGACCTTATGAACGATGACCAGTTCCTGGCTGGGAACAATGAGGACGTGTTGTCCAAAATGTCCCCATGCAGAAAATACTTTTCCATGAAAATGATTCTGAAAAGCCCATCCATTGATGCCGACCCACCACAAATAGCCATAGCCTGTCCTCGGTCCCGTCGTCGAGTATGCCGCAGTGCTTTCTGTTATCCATTCTGTGGATACCAGTTGCTTGTCCCTCCATTGTCCATTCTTTGCCATTAGCCAACCGACGCGGGCAAGATCGCGTGCGGAAAGACACATAATATAAGCAGGGTGATCCGACATACTGTCATATATGAATTTCGTGTCAGTGCTGTAATCGAAATTCTCAAATTGCAGCGGGGTGGCCAAGTCATCACGCAGGGATTCGAAAACATTTTTGCCGGTAAAGCCTTTGAAAATGCTGCCTAATGCGTTGAAGTCCCAATTGTTGTAATACCATTTTTCGCCTGGCTTGAAGCTGCCCCGTGTTGGTCGAAGTGCAGCCTGTTCATTTGTTTCGTAAGCGGCGGGATGATAAATTCCTGATCGTGCTTCCAATAATTGTTTTACTGTAGCCCCCTTTTCTATGTCCGATAAACCGCCTTTATCGCTGATATTCAATTCTGCCAATGTTTTGTCCAGTTTAAATATTCCACGATCGACAGCTATGCCGGTCAGAATGCTAAGTATGCTCTTTCGCATAGAATGAATATTAGTCGCTTTGCTTGTGTCGCCGTATTCATGCACGATCTTGCCATGGTGTATCACAAGATAGGAGTCGGTATCAACGGTTTGCGCGAAGTGGTCGGCATCCTTTAATTTTTCGAGTGACCATCCAGCGGAATCTGGAGGGACCACTTTGTCCCATGTTTTTCCTGGGAAGATTTCTTCCGCGCAGACGTGTAGGGAAAATCCTAATACGACCAAACTGATAAGTGCCCGGATGGCTAAGGTTTGCGATTCTTTCATGGTATTCCTATTTAACAGTTCCCCGGTACCAGCAGACGACAAATTCCGGGATTCACCAGATGGCGAAAAGTGCCATGATTTTACTCTCACGTTGTCAACGGAATATTGCTGATGTGTTTTCTATTGTTGTAGTTTAAGACAAAATATTACTGACTATTACTGTTCGACCATTTTGGCAAAATCAATGTCAATGTTCATTTAACTTTGAACAGCCGAAGCAGCTAAATCAAACACTTACGAAGTTGCGGGGAATTTATGTCTGAACCGAATTTTTGTTTAACCCTGAATCCGTAAATTTTTTATTTAAGGTGAGCTTTGGAAACGTCGGGGGGAAGAAAGGGGCGAACCATGCATATCCAGGAAGCTATGCATCGCTGTCTCCAAACTCAATGTAAGATATCAGCATTGATAATGTTTTTTTCTCCCGAAAACTTTCTTGAGACCTTCATTCTTGCTACAGGCAGGCGCGCAAGAATGCAGCATGTTCATACCGTATATCTTTATCAGCCGATATGATAGATAGGGGTTGCAGGTACGATTTAATGGCAATATTGGAATGCAAATAACTGGCAAGTTTCGTACGGATGTGCAACATCTGAGAAAACCTCACGGAAAATAATATGACATTGAACTCGTCTGCGCCGACCACCGGGCTACCGGATGACATTAATTCCCCGGATATGACCGGCGATCCTTCGTCTTCGCTCATAGAAGTGCAAGCAGATAACGTAAGGGATATCGTTTTTGACATACTGAATAACTATTCGGTAAGTGTTGATACGCAAAGCTATCCAACCAGCCTCTATGCGGAATCGCTTCTGTATATGGTGTATTGGTTCCATCGTCTGCGTGATCCTGTCCGCAAGAATGGTATCGAAGATTGCATCGGAAAATATTTGAATGTGGATCGCCAATCCGGAGTAGTGAACGCCTTATTGTCGGATCAGACGCTTAAGATCCAGGCGAAGCAACGAATTGATCGGGGCGTCATGGTTCGTAAGACTGTCGACATACTCGTTATGCGTGACGGACAGAATGGCAGGGAATTTCTTGTCCTTGACAGAACGTTTTTTCCTGAGGGTATGTCCCTGCCGGGTGGCTTACTGCAAGATGAAGATGAGCAAAATGAGTTTGGAATACCAGGCAATATTTTTGCAGCGCTTCGGGTAACGGGTATCAAAGTATTCGGATCAATAACACCAGCATATGGAATTTCAGAAACAGGGGGACGTAAATACTATTTTGTCCGGAATGAAGCGGTGCTCGAAACGAGAGGAAACACCGGAAACGAAGCCCGTATTTACATGGACAGAACCGTTTCTCACGGGTATCGGGACCATCTCAAAGACATTGCAGTACCATCAGATCCACGTCACATCGTGGACACGATTGGATTTCTCGTAGAAGTTTCTGATACTGACGGGGTTCTGGGCAGGTGGCTCCCAGAAAGTGTGATGACCACACCGAACGCGAAAGAAGGCAGTTTTGCCTTTGGTCATCACAAACAGATTGCCGCTGCACTGCTTGCAAAAAACTTTAGTAAAACCAAGGGTATTTCACATCACGAATGGATACGGGAATGGGTCAGCAACCCAGTGGAGTTATACCGTGAATTGCGTATGCGATTTGAGTTACATAACAACAGTCTGGATATGCCAGTACTGGAACTGTTACCAGTGGTCGAGTATTTTCGCAGCCAGATGGCACTCCCGGTGATGGAGGAAAAATGCCGCGACAATGCTGCACTTTCCTTTATGCGCGATCAGCTCCTGCATAAATTCCATCACGTGACAATACAGAACGGCGCAATGTGCCCCTATGCCCCGACCTTGCGTATCTTGTTCGAAGCAGTAGGCTTCTTTGATGTCGCCTGCCGTACAGAGAAGAGCCTGAGTACCCATTTTCAAAAGAAATACTGGTACCGTTATGAAGCGCTCATGCACCGGATTCCTGAAGTCATCATTATCCCGACTTTTGACAATATCTCTGCCACTGATCTCATGAAAATAAGAGGGACGCCGATCTATTTCATTGGGGTATCGACGGAGCCTGTGTATGTTGATGAGTTCTGGCAATCCCCACTCGAATTCCTCATCCACGACCTTAACCATGCCTGGAAGATGATGGACATGGATGACCGGTTTTTCCAACTCCGACCCGAGGTCAACAGGGATGAACTGATCAACACATCCAATGCTTTCATCCGTGAGTATTTCCCGACTATCGCCATCCAGAAAACAGATACAGAAGAACAGAAAGAAATAAAGAAGCTTAAGAAAATTATTCTGTTTGAGGTTGGGCATGAAGACGCCAGGCCTCTGCTGCCAAATATCGTCAGTGAAGCACTTCTGGAAGATGAGGGATACGAGTTTCCAGATAACGTCGTCCGTTATGGTGAAGATGGAACTCAGGCCTACCTGGAACAGCGCACCATTCCTGGTATCACTGCTCTTTCTTACGTCAGACATAAACTGCAGCACGGCTTTTTCGATCAGACTGATTCGCAGAACATCCAGATCGTCTCGCCGAAATATCGCTCAGTAAATTGGATTGTGAGAGCCGCGCAAGAATTGCTAACCGAAATGCAAGCGACAATTCCTCCTGCGGTTCAAGCCCAAGGTTTGACTGAATATCTGACGCGACAGGCATGTTCCAGAGGCCCGACGATCCTTCATTCACCGCAAAATTTGGACCCTGCTATAGAGCAGTATGGAGATGGAACGGTTTCTATGGAAAAGACACTCTCATCGACTGAAAATGCCATTGTTTAGTTTGACATTCTCAGTATGCATGAGAGCTCATTTCATATATGGGAGGGCAATGAGTTCTACTGCCCTTTGATGACAATCAATACCGTTTCCCAGCCTGGATACCCGGCGCCGCTACCGCTGATGGTTCCGGAAATGTCAAATGCACCTGTTACGTCAGGGTGCCATGCATAGATACGGGAAGTGATGAATGACCCTGCCTCTGGACTCACAAGCTGCCAGGATCCATTTGGGCTAAACGGAATTGAACTGCCGATTCCCAAATCAACCAGTGCCAGAATCAGATCGTTCGCCTTGGTGGTAATTGGTGTTGGTGAAGATTGCGCAGTGGATGCAAAGCGTGGGCCAGAGCTAGTCCCTATAGGAACATCCAGCAAATTCGTAGCGTCCGCATTTTGGACTTCCACCATGTGAATGCTGCCCTGGTTTGGAATTCCGACTGTCAAGGTGTAAGCGCCTGATGTAGACGCCTTTACCGCATACAGGTCGGTACCCATTCCGTCAACGTAGATGCGTCCGAGAGATGCGAAAGAGGCGAGATTGGTATGTCCCTGATTGTCGGACAGTGTTCCTGACACGCCAACTGCGTTATTGTTCACACCCACTGTCACCAAAATCCAGTTGCCTGCCGAAACATTACCAGCAAAATGATGTGTGGTCGTTCCCGGTGTAATCGCGCCAGAATATTGCTGCCGCACGCTGGGCGGGGTGGACGGATCTGGAATTGCAGCGACGGTCGCACTGCAACTTGACGTCGCTCCTCCGTTTGAGCCAGAACAACTCCAGGCCCATGATCCACTGCCGATTAATGATATGGATGACGCAATGCCCACTGAACAAAGGTTGCTGCTTGGTGCCACACTGAATGACTGACCGTTAGCACTACCGCATACGCCGCTGACAGGTGTCGAAACGGGTACTGTGCCGCCACCGATTAGCTCAAAGGCTCCAATATCCTTACTTGTACCTTGTGGCCGCGAGATATTTACTATGTCGTCATTGACGGCAAAGAGACTAGGTTGGGTGGCCGCATCAGCCGCCGGACTTGTCGCCTGCAAAGAGTAGTTTCCCGCAGATGCATCATTGAACAAAGGATTGGCAGAAATAGCCAGGGTGTCGCCAAGTGTGCTTGGCGATGCCACGGTTTGTCCATTGCTAAAGTACAAATTCTGTTTGAAGTCATAGCTGCTGGTCGTGGACGGCGTACTATAATCAATCAACCACGTTGTGCCTGCCAGGGTGTTGGGGCCGTATGCAAATATATTGTGATAGAACTTGTTATGGATGCCTGCACCACTGCCAAAACCTTCGTCCATCACGTAAGCTTTATTGCCGGCTGGCCCGGTCATTGCGTTATACACAGTATTGAACGCAAACCACATGTTTTGGGTCGTGGCGGTTGAATTGATACGTATCGGGTAGAGCTTCGTGCCGGTAATGACATTGTTCCAGCTCTGGGCTTCATAGGTCCCCATATGAGCGCTGCCCTGGTCATTGAAATTGATACCATATTTCGCTGCGTTTTCCATCCAGTTATGGTGAATCCGGATGCCAACAAAGCCCGGCCAAATGCCACCGTGAGGTAGGGTATAAGAACCAGCCCCCGCTTCATTGTCGTTGAATTGCACGGCTGAACCGCCAGTGATATTGTGAATCCAGTTGTAGGCAACTTCCCAGTTCTGCGCCGTGGTGTCAGCATAGATGCCATGGTTCTGAAGTTCAGACGTACCAGCAATATCATGGATGTTGTTGCCAAGAACTTTGTTGCCATTCCCGTGACCAGAAACGCCCGCTGCATTAAGAATCGCGGAATTTCCGGCGACCCAGGGGCCAAGCTCATTGTTGACAACCCGCCATGGACCGGCAGTGTATTGGAAGTTGATTGGTGCAGCGTCACGATTGGCCCCACCCGCCACATCCATCCTTAAATTGGAAACCGATATGAACTCGCCTGAAGTGCCTGCGATGGCAGACCAGGGGCCTGCAATCCCACCTGATGCTCCGGCTGGCGTCGTATAGTGAACTTCTTCTATGGCGTTGCCGTTGATGGGGCCAGGATAGGCCGTGATATGTATCCATGCTGAAGGACTGCCATTTCTGGCATAGGTGCCGCTGCCAAAACGCATCCATGTCTTATCCTGGCCGTTGCTATCGTGCCACGCACCACCGCGAATCACGATCTGGTCGCCAGCCTGCATGGCAAAGTAGGCACCCTTCAGCGTACTCATGTTCTGAAGTGAGCGCCAGGGCTTGGCAATATTATTTGCCACAGCGTTTGTGTCGGAGCCAGATAATGAAACGAAAAGTATTCGTCCGGAACTTGGTGTAAAGGTATTGTCTGTATTGGAAGATGCACCGTTAAACACGACTTTTACGGGTAGTGCTGTCCCCGCAGGGGCACTCCCAAGTGAGCCTACCTGTACGGTTATTTGTTGCAAGCCCGTCTTGCTGCTTGATTTTGCACTTCCCAAATAGCGGTAGTTGGCGACTTCGGTGTCGCCAATATAGACTTTTGTATTGGTTCCCAAGTCGCTGGCCGAGCCAAAATTTTTCCCGAAAACGGAAAGGTAGGCACCTTGATTGTTTTCTCCGCCTGTGGTCGGTCCACTGAGTGTATCGGTATATAAGACTTGAGGTACAACTGTTGTGCTGGATAGTTTTCCGTTCGCTGGGACCGCGCTCAATGTTCCTGAAGCACTTTTTGTCGTTTGCAGCACCGGTGGTGGGTTTGATTGCAGTGTCTGCGGGCCACTTGAAACCGCACTATCGTTTGCGCCCCCGCATGCACAGAGCAGAGAGACTATGCTGGCTTGCAGCATCCACGACAACCATCCAGCCTTGCGAATTGTGTTCATCACCTTACCTCATGGAAGAGTGGATTCTAGTGGAGCCAACAGGGAACGGTCATGTTAAACAATACAATTTTAATTCCGACAAGTTTTTACATTTATTAACAATTTGGGTGGGTTCTTGCTGCCTAAGTCCAAAATCGATCGACCAAAGCGCTTTCTTTTATAAGCGACGTACCACCCGTGCACAGGTGGGCATTACGCCAGGTGGACAATGTAGTCGCTTGGTCACTCGGTGAAACGCTTCTATCTTTGAATTGAACTTGAAGATATTCTGGGTGTGCAGTCTGGAAGAATCGGACAATGGCGACAGAACTGCCAAGCTTGTTGGATCAGATCAGCTTGAGTAGCTGCACCTTGTGGATCAGTTGCACGACATTGCTTACCTGCAGTTTGCGCATCAGGTTCTCGCGGTGTTTGTCAACCGTCTTGACCGATAGATTCAATTGCGCCGCCATATCCGCACTGGAATGTCCCTGGTATATCAATTGCACAATTTGTAATTCACGCGCTGTAAGATCGATCACACAACTGTCAATTTGCTGCTGCACAGCATCGCTGATGACAATCTGGCCAGCCATCACCCTCGCGACGCAGTCCAGTAATTCTGCTCCGGAAGACTCTTTCAACAGGACGGCATCGGCATGCGCATCTTGCAACTGCTTCAAAATAACGCCGGATTGCGCACCTGTTAATGCAATCACTTTCAGCCCAGGATAGCGCTGCTTGCAATAGGCCAGTACCGCCGACGATTCACCGCCCGGCATGTGGTAGTCAAGAATCATCAAGTCAATCGGCTGCTGCTGCAGGATTGGCAGTATCAGTTCCAGGCTACCAGCCTCTGCCGCCACGTGATAACCTGGCTGATTTTGCAGTAATAGTTTGAGACCTTGGCGAAACAGGGCATGGTCGTCAGCGAGCAGTATTTGCATACAGAGGATAGGATGGGTAGATGTTGAATTTCCAAGATGTTACCTTATTTAGGAAGGCTGCAAATGATCTTCGTTTGGCTGTTGTTCTGCATTTGTTTGGGTTATGCGCAGACGCTGCCATGGATAATCCGGGAAATCAACAACTTCAGTAGCGTCCCCATTCCATTCAAATAATTACTGTGGTTTCCGGAAGCTACGGTGTTTTCCGTATTGTTTGGTAGCGCGCCGATCCTTATCCTGAAGTTCAAACAGCATCTGGTCTGAACGCTCGATGTTGACAGCGGTACTCAAATTAAATGAACCTCCTCATGTCTCCACTTGAAAAATTGTTGCTGGTGATTGTCGTACCGACTATCCTGCTTTTGGTGCTGACAGAGGCGATTGTTTTATCCCGGCGTCGGCAATATGATTGGCGCGCATTTTATGTATCCGTAATGGATTTGATCTTGCGTATTGTCTTAAGAGCCTTGCTGCCTTTATCGATTGCCACGCCATTGGTGTATTGGGCCTTTTCCCATCGGCTGACTACCTTGCAACTTGATGGCTGGTTGCCAGTGTTACTGCTGTTTTTGGGACAGGAATTTTGTTATTACTGGTACCACCGTGCGGCCCACACCACACGCTGGTTCTGGTGCAATCATGCTGTTCACCACTCGCCCGATGAGCTCAATTTATCGGCGGCATTGCGAATCGGCATATTAGGCAAGTTTTCCGGTACGGCACTATTTTTTATTCCATTGATTTGGTTGGGTTTTGATCCACAGCTTGTACTGGCATCACTGACACTTAACTTGCTCTATCAGTTCTGGATACACGCGACCTGGATTCCCAGGCTGGGTTTCCTGGAAGGCATTTTAAATACTCCCTCCTCACACCGCGTGCACCACGCAGTCAATATTGAGTATCTGGATGCGAATTTTGGCGGTGTACTCATCATCTTTGACCGCCTGTTCGGTACCTATGTCAAAGAACGTGACGACTTGCCTTGTCGTTATGGGTTGCTGCATCCACCGATGAGGCATAATTTTTTTCAGATTGAATTTTTTGGCTGGATGAGTTTGTTGCGGGATTTGTCTGCTGCCCGCAGCGCCCGCTCTGTGCTGGGCTATTTATTCATGCCACCGGGCTGGGCTCCTCATGGCGAGGGTAATACTACGCAGGAACTGCGTGCCCGGCACCTGGCGAATCCAGTAACAAACAGCAAGTGCTAAGTATGGGAAAAAGCGTGATTTTTATTCTGGTACAGCGAGCGGTATGTGGATAGCGAAGCAGCTTCCACGCCCTGCAATGGAGCTGATCCTTAATTGGTAGTTGCAATGCAGGCACAGATTTTTGACGATGAATAAGCCAAGGCCGAAACCATCCCCGCTCACCGCTTGCTGAAATGGCTGTAGCATACGTTGCTCAATCGCCTTGGGGATGCCCGGGCCGGTATCATACACAAGGATGTCGATGCCGTCCGGACGCCGCCTGGCACCGAGCAAGATACGCCCCTTCGGTGTATAGCGGACCGCATTGGCCAGCAGGTTGGCCAAAATGCGGTACAACAATAAAGAATGCCCGGCAAATTGCAGATTGCTGGGGTGTACCGACAAGCGCAGACCTTTGTCGGCAGCATTCTGCTGAAATGCTTGCCCAAGCTGGCTAAACAGACTACCGAGTACGATTTGCTCAGGCTCATGCAGATCTTGGCGCACTTCGCCAATCACATCCTTGAGCAGGGATTGCGTGTACTGGAGCGTGTGATCAATATGGTCGATGAGCGGTCCGGCCGGATGTTGTTGATGTAGCGCCGTGATAGCAAAGCGCAACGATGCCAGCGGTTGCGCGATGTCATGGCTGGCCGCTGCCAATCGCAATTGCTGCTCGCTGGCCTTTTCCAGCGCCGCGAATTTCTCTTTTTCAGCGTATAGCAATTGTTCGGTTTCAGCCAAACGCTCAAGGCGTTGTCGTGTTTGACGAGCACCCAATTCATTGATCTGCCGGATCACGGCCGCACCAAAAATAATCGTCTCGCCCAGGTAGCCGAACTTGGGGTAGGCCAGCAATGGCAGGTAAGACGGCAGGTTAACCCCAAGCACAACATAGATCAGCAGCACAAAAGGAAAAAATGCCAGCATGATCCCGCCCGCCAAATAAAAGCGCGCTGCGCTGATGCCTTGGCGTACACCCAGAATGGCGCTGAGGCAACCGATCACTGAATAGCTGATCACGATCAATGCCGGAGCAACGTCGTGTGCCAGCAAAATGTGCAGCACGATTGCTACCAGCGCCGCACCAAACAGCCATTTGTGCAAGATATACAGGCGCGGCATGGACTGCTTCATTTGCAGGAAATTGACAGCAAAGGCGATATGACTCATCACGACCAGCATGCCCAGCACACCAGGTGCCCGCATATTCCAGCCAGGAGAGTCGGGCCAAAAAAAGGCGAAGGGATAGCCCTCGGCCTGAGCGATAAATAAAGTATTGGCGAGCGCCACCGCCCCGTACAAGCGCAAACCGGTGCGGCGCTGCGAGCTAAAGCCCAGCCACAGCGTGAGCGCCACCGCCAGCACCAGGCCAAAGAGCAATCCATTGAACATATTGTCCACGGTATCGCTGCTACTCAGCTTCGTGGCGCTCAGTAAGCGTGCAAACATCGGCGTCTTCGCGTGGAAACGAAAGCGGTAATAGACATAGATGGTAGCCGGACCAGCGGCCAGGGTCAGTGGTGCAATCAGGCTGCGGTGCATGACGGGGCGCGCAGCGAAATTGCTGGTACTGTCGAGATCGAGCACAAGTTGGGTGTGTCCGTCTTGCATCAGATAAACCCGTGCCTGATAGGCGTCTGGAATACCCAGGTCGAGCATACGTGTTGCGGGGCTGGCGACCAGGTCAAGGCGATACCAGTTACCTTGCTGCCATTTGCCTTGCTTGGGGAGGACAAAGTCTTGTATTGCCAGTTCGCTCAGTGCTTGCGCACTCGTGATTGTTTGTGTGCATTTGGCAAGGTTGATTTGCTCCTGTCCTTGTACGTCACAAGGCGCGGCCTGCGCGGAGCAGAGAAATGCGAGTAGCAGTAAGAGAAAGCTTGCAGCACGGGCGTGAATGTTCATCCTGGGGCCCGATTAGGGTATGACAATGCGGTTGATAAGCGTGCCGAAAGTGTCAAGTTATTTTTGCATTGCCGATCTGGAATATCCCGTTCCATTCATGTTGGCCAAAATGGTGCCACGGCAACGTTGCTACAGAGATTCTAGGTTGTTTTCAGGTCAAAAACAATACTCACCATAGATTGCTTTCTGCTATTCAAGTCGTCGCTTTAGCTGAATTTTCCCCCAATGCAGCCCTCTGTTATGAGTTTATCTGCGGGAGTTGTGAGATCCGTAAAAACGTGAAAATCGCAAAACATTTCTCCTGAAAAAGTGCCTTTACTCTTGCATTTCGTGAACCAATCTTCGCTCCAGCGCTGGCGCTTGGACATTCTTCTTGGCAGCCATAGACCGGATTCTTAACGGAAATCGTCATTTCCTGAGCGCTTCAATCCGCTTGCCCGGCTTGCAAAAATAATGAGGCTTATTTTAAAAACTACGGTGTTTTTCGTATGGTTTGTCTAATTTGCAATCTGTAAAGTGATCATCAGGCTTAGGGATAAATATACGACGACGTGAAGTGAAAATACCAGGGCTTGCGTGGCGCCAGGCCATGCCTGCCATCCGGCAGATTGATTTCAACCACACCAAAATAAGAGGTCTCATATGAAAAATAATTCAAGCATCAAGTTTTCAAAAACACTATTGGCAGGGCTCTGTTTTGCCCTGTTCACCGGTAGCGCCTCAGCCAGTATTCTTGATACTGTTGAGAAGGGACTAGAGAGTGCTGGCAACACTGTTGCCGGAGCGACTCAAACGCTGGCTAATGGTGTTACGGTGGTCGTCAATAGCGTCACTGGTGAGGCCACAGCCGTCATCAACGGCCAGACCTATGTGGTGCGACAGATAGGTGGTGAACTGGTCTACATCAAGAACGCACTGGTTAGATTTACGTCGACGGCTAATCCCTATGTCGGCGCCACCACTGCCATTGATGCCATTAATAATTTTGACGGCAAGCTGATCTCGCTGGGCTATAAGGTCTATAACACAAATAAAAATATTGATCTGATCAATGGCGTCATGCTGATGTACAAGCAAGTCGAGTCGGATAAAAATACAATAACCAGCCAGACTGCCAGACTCTCGAGCTTACAAAGGCAATCTCAGTCAGCTCCCAAAGTTCTTAAAAATTCTTTGCAGAATCAAATTAACGATGTGACGTATCAAATCGCGTATTTAAACAATGAATTGAACTCACTTGCTCAAGGGCTTGACTATCAAATGAAAGAGATTGCCAGCTCACCACTGAGTGTTGAGGACAAGCTTGGCCTTGTCAAAAATATGCAATTTTTTATTGCTGTGCTGCGCGACCCCCGCTTTGATAATCAATTGATTGCCGCACTTAAAGCAGGTGCAGCAGAAGTGAGGGCAGGTTTCGATGCGGTGGATCAGTTCATTGTTGGTAACCTTTTTTATGGATACAAATTTGCGCTTGCCTTTGCAGCGCAGGGGGATGTCCAAGCACAAGCTGCCGTGCTCAATGCCAAGATTGCGCTCTCCAGAGGGCTCACCAACGCTGCGTCAAGTACTAACTCAGGTCCCAATGAGGTGCAGAGGGCCTTGACCAGGCTGGCTAACACCGCAGGTTCCTTCAGTAGCGGCGTGCCAGTGACACAGCAGGTGCGCGACGACATGAAATTTTTGGCGACTGCATTGAAATTCATCGGGCCCGATGCCTCGGCGCCGTATATGGACAAAGTAACAAATTCCAGCATCAGCATTAATGTGGTGTCCGATGCTAGCGCTATTGGCGGTGTTAAACAAAGTTATGGCATAGCCATGAATCTGTTCCCCTCCGCTGATGGTAGCTATGAAGTTGGCTACGTCTCAGGCTATGGCGGGTCGGTAGGTGCTCAGGCCGGCGCGGGCCAAAGTTATACCTTGACCTGGTCGCCAGGCTCCATCAAGAATGCAGTTGGCGCGAGCGTTGGCGTTGGTGTGGCAGGTATGCTGGACTCAGGCGTATCGGTCGGCGTGAATTGGGACCCGGTCGCGCTTGGCAAAGATTATGCCGATGTCAGCGGCTTCTTCAAGCCCAGTCTGACACAGTTGACGAGCTATGCTCTGCCACCGGACGCGATTCCGAGTTTCACCATCGGTATTGGGTCTGCAGAAGTTGAGCTGGCTCTGGATGTCAATGTTGGCTATACCAAATTGTGGGCTTTTAACTGATCTTCAGAGGAAGTGCCAGTGGCAGTAATGCATACGCCATGCCGCCTCCGGGTGGTATGGCGGTGGCCGGTGCCAGGTAAGGGAGAATGAATTGAAAAATCTGATAGTGTTGGCATGGGTCGTTGTAGCAGCATCGGGTTTGAGCGCATGTAGCAATGCAGACAAAACAGCAGATGCGGCAAGGTCGGATCATATGAGTGGCAACGCCGTTGATCAAGCGGCCAAAATGGATGTGGCAGCGACCTGGTCTGATTTTAAATTGGAAAATAGTGGTTTTTCGGTAAAAGTACCTGCCACAGTGCAATGCATAGACGTGGGGCAAGATAGTAGAGGAGTAGGCAAGAAAATATGTGCGGCTGAATCTGAGCATACTTTGATGACGATGACGATATCGAGCATGCCAGGCAATGTCAACGCTGCAAGAATCAGCCAGTCGCTAGATCGCTCCAGCAATCAGCATGATTCAGGCGGCAGCATATTTACCAACCCTTTCGCTACTAAGCGCGACAGCAAAGTCGTGTACGATGCTGGCAATAAAGCGAACTATGATGTGTCTGACCCTTCGAGTATCAATATGCACGGCGAGGTGTCCAATGTCACCAGCACCAAAGTGGGAAATTTTTCAGCTACAGACTACACGCTGACGAACGAGCAGGGCGATGCACGTAGCCGGATGGTGATCAATGGGCGTTACCTGGTAGAAATTGGCATCATCGCCAAAGTGGCAGGTGACGTGGCTATAGCCGAATCCGAACGTTTCGTCGCGAGCCTGAGGTATACGCAATAAGACACGCAATAAGACACCCAATAAGGAGCAGCTTTGCGTGAAAAGTGAAGGACGCATTGTGCGTTTCGCTCAGGCGAATTGTCAGTGGCTACTTCATCAATATTCTGCCAAAGTTTTTACGCCCCCCCAAGGCTGTCGTCGCACGAAAAAGAGTCTGTCGCCATTGGCAGCCCCTGCCAGACTACGTGCCCAGAATATCTTGAGGCCGAGTCGAATGATAGATGTGTTGCGCCGTGCCGTTGATAACAACGGTGATATCGTCAATCCCTATTCACTACAGGGCGTGACAAGGCGTCAGCAAGCCGTTTCCAGGAACCCATGTTGGGACGCACGGCGCGCCTGGAGGATCAGCATTGATAACAGCGCATCCAACACAGAGCCATCCTCAGCTTGCTTTTTGACCTCAGCGCAGACAGCAGGATGTGTCACTTGTCGAAAACCTGAACAGCATTAAATGAAAATCGTGTCGATGTTCATTTAACTTTGAACTGCAGAAGCAGCGGAATCAAGTACATACAAAACTGCAGGCAATTTAAGTCTGAACTATTTTTTCTTTTAACTCTGAATTCGTAAGGTTTTTTTTTATTTAAGTTTGAACTTTAAGATATCGTATTCGTTTGCTAGCCGAACTGACTCTGTCGGTTTGATCCACCTTCCACGTCCTAGCGAAGTCTGTCACCCGGTCATACGCCCCCTCAAATCCCAGTTCTTTTTGGTTCGGATGATTTGTTTTAAGCAGCCTGGCTGCTTACGATTTTTACCCGTTTCGGTTTTAAGCCAGCTTGATTCTGGTGGGAACGGACGCGCTGTACCCAGCCAGCGTCAACGCCATCCTGGCCGATGTGGCCCAGCTCGCCAAGCCAGGCTAAGTGCCGGAGCTGTAGAGCCACAGTCTGCGGCGGTGGATGGCCACCAGCGCTCAACGGGCTGGTGCCATGGCGGTACGGTGCAGGGCTATATCAAGGAAGCGGAAGTGTTTTTTTTCCAACGCTGCGGGCAGTTTGCTCTGGTCATGCATCGAGATGAGCAGAACTCTGCAAGATTGGGAGGGAAACTGTAATCATAGCTTTACTTTATTCATTGATGCGCTTCCTGTGGTGCGGGCTATTCAGTCCAATATTTACTATGGCGGTTCTATCAAACCTGTGACTTAGGGAGGCTGGTAAATCCTTTGGACGAAATTGGTCAAGTCATATTCAGCGGAATGAGCAGGGAAATTCCGCTTGGCGTGATACATCGATCCAAGTCTCAAAAGCATTCGCAGAGTGTCGAACTCTTGTCTTGAAAGCGCACCCGTCATGACAGAACTTTCAGGAGTTTTTCGTTTCATTCAGTGTAGACGAGTAAATTGCTTGCCACGGGGAATTTGAAGCGGATACTGATCCATCCACGCATGGCGCCAAGTCCTATTCACTAAATCGAAGGGTATCGATAAGGATGCGAAACGCTTGGGAGTTTTGGCGTCGTACTGGAAAATACAGCTGATAGCCATCAAAAGCTGGGCACCAGCCGTCTAAGACCTGAACCAAAGTTCCGTCATCTAAAAACGGTTGGACAGCACATTCGAGCAGATAGCCTATGCCGTGTCCTGCACGAGCGGCCTCTATTACCAGATGAGCACGATTGAACACCAATTGCCCGTCCGTCTTAACCTTGAACTCGCGCGCGCCAGTGCTAAATTCCCACGCATATCTGCTGGCGTCCGGTGTTAAGCGCAGGTTGATGCAGTGGTGGTGAGAGAGTTCGGCCGGGGACTTGGGAGCTCCGTGCTTCTTTAAATACGCGGATGAGGCGAATGCAGCCATCCGCAGTTTAGGACTGATCGGAATGGCGACCATATCCTTTGGAACCGGCCCACCAATGCGAACGCCGGCATCAAAGCGCTCCTTCACGATATCGATGAATGCATTGTTCACTTCAAGCTCGATGTTAATTTCAGGATATTGTGAAACGATGCGACTAATGGCCGGCCACAGGATCGTGGATGCGACGTATTCCGATGACGAAATTCGGATCGTTCCAGCGGGCTTTTCGCGGAAATGAGTCAGATCAGAGATCCGCTCATCAATATTGACTAAAGCTGGGACCAGGGTTTCGAGCAATCGGGCCCCAGTTTCCGTCGGAGTGACGCTTCGCGTTGTGCGAGCAAGCAAGCGCATCCCAAGACGTGCTTCCAGTCTTCGGATAACGTGGCTCAAGGCGGATTGTGAGAGCCCTAGCTTCTTCGCGGCCGCCGTAAAGCTTCTTGCTTCCGCGACAGCAACAAAAATCGTCAAATCCGCCAAATCTTCACGTTCCACATACACCTCATTAATGAAATTGAGTCATGAGTTCAATTATAAAAATGCGTCTAGTTTATTGAATGAGGAAGGTTTAGTCTACTGGCTAACTCGCCATTCGGGCTAATTGCACGTCAATTTGCGGTGCTATTTTTTACGGGCAACAATCTACGGAGATCATCATGAAAGAAGTTGTCGCCGTCGTCGGAGCAGGTTTCATCGGCCAAGCGATTGCACGCCGGGTCGGTGCTGGCAAACATGTGCTGCTTGCCAATGTCACAAAAGAAAGCGCTGTCGAGGCTGCCGAGGCGCTCGCCAACGCCGGATTCGAAGTTAGTGCGGCAGCCGTTGACATATCGTCGCGCGAATCGGTAAAGGCGCTTGTCAATAAGGCCCAAGAACTGGGAACTGTCACCAGCCTGATCCATGCGGCAGGCGTATCGCCATCTCAAGCGCCCATTGATACCATCTTGAAGGTCGACCTGTATGGGACAGCGCTCGTTCTTGAATTGTTCGGCGAAGTCATTGCGCGTGGCGGATCTGGGGTCGTCATCTCTTCCCAGTCAGGCCATCGCTTGCCGGCATTGACTCTGGACCAAAACCAGGCGCTGGCGACTGTGCCGACTGAGGAGTTGCTCAAGCTTGACATGCTGCAACCCGGGAAAGTAACCGATACGCTACATGCCTATCAACTGTCCAAGCGTGGGAATTCCCTGCGAGTGATGGCCGAGGCAGTACATTGGGGCCGTCGTGGCGCTCGAATCAATACGATCAGTCCGGGCATCGTCATGACACCACTTGCGCGTGACGAACTCACCGGCCCACGTGGGGCAGGATATCGCCACATGATCGAAACCTGCGCCGTAGGTCGTGCCGGCACGCCTGATGAGATCGGCAATCTGGCAGCGTTTTTAATGGGCCCCGATGGCGGGTTCATCACGGGCAGCGACATTTTAATGGACGGTGGTGTTACTGCCGCCTATTGGTTCGGCACGCCATCAGGGAAGAATAGCCAATGACGAAGGTTCTAATTCTTGGCGCCAATGGGCAAATCGCACATTGGGCGATCGATCTCTTTCTCGAACGCGGTGATGTTAAGCTCACACTCTTCTGCCGCCGTGCGAAGCGCTTGTACCAGTACGCCGGCAATCCCCTTGTTGATGTCGTCGAAGGAGATGTACTCGACGCACAGACGCTGGCCAAGGTGATGCCCGGCCACGACGTCGTCTATGCCAATCTTTCGGGAGATCTCGTGCAAATGGCGCGGACGATTGTCATTGCGATGAAGGGCACCGGGCTAAAGCGCTTAGTCTTCATCAGTTCGATGGGAATCTACAACGAGGTACCGGGAGACGACTATGACAAGGTGCTTGATCCTTATCGTGATGCGGCTGCTGTCATCGAAAGTTCTGACCTAGACTACACCATCTTGCGTCCGTCATGGTTGAGCAACCGGGACGAGATCGAATACGGCACCACCCAAAAGGGCGAGGACTTTCGTTTTGCCGGGGATCTGGTTTCGCGCAAAAGCGTTGCCGATCTCGTCGTGCAACTGGTGACAATTCCAGGTATGGAGACGCGCCGCAGCTTGGGCGTTCACAGAGAGTTTGGCCGTGGATGCTAGTTTAACGGTGCCATCCTCGTCACATCGTGGAGCACTGGTCGCCACGATCCTGGTCAGTTACGCGATGATCGTGATTGATAACTCGATCGTGATTACCGGCTTGCCTTCCATTCGTGACGGACTCCATTTTTCCGCCGCTGGCTTGTCCTGGGTGCAAAACGCCTATGCACTCGCGTTTGGCGGCCTCATGTTGCTTGGCGCGCGCGCGGGCGATTTGTTAGGGCGACGCTTTATCTTCAACCTTGGTCTGGGGATTTTTACCTTGGCCTCATTGGCTATCGGCCTGGCGACATCACCGGCATGGCTGGTTGGTGCGCGCGCTGTACAAGGGGTCGGCGCCGCCATCTTGTCCCCATCCACACTAGCGTTGCTGGCGACAAGTTTTTCGGAAGGACCAGAGCGGAACCGCGTTCTTGGATGGTATGGCGCCGTCGGAGGGGTTACTGCAAGCATCGGTTTGGTGCTGGGCGGCATTCTTGCGGATTTGGTCTCCTGGCGTGCTGGGTTCTTTGTCAATGTACCGATCGGAGCTGTGCTGATGTGGTCCACAAGACGCTATATTGCTGAAACCCCAAAGCAGCCAGGGCGATTTGATATTGCGGGGGCCGTATTCTCCACTGTTGGCGTTGTTGCCTTGGTGTATGGCTTGGTCCACGCTGCTGAAGAAAGCTGGCTGCACCCAGGAACCGCGCTTCCGTTGGCGATAGGTTTGATGCTACTTACAATGTTTTTACAGATAGAGAGCAAGGCTGAACAACCAATTCTGCCACTGCGCTTGTTCTCTAGTACAGTCAGGTCGGGCGCGAACGCTGCGCGCGTCCTATTTATTGGCGCCGCAATGGGTTTCTTTTTCTACTCCACGCAATACCTTCAGGGTGTATTGGGAATGCGCCCTATGTGGGCGGGTCTGGCCTTCTTCCCATCGATGCTTGCAAACTTTCTTGGTGCCTTGGCTACTCCGCGTCTCGCAAAGCGCTTTGGGAACAATACGGTGCTGGTAAGCATGCTGACGATTTCGCTTGTCGGTATGGGATGGCTCGGACAGATTGGCGTGGAGACGCCTTTCCTGCTTGGTGTGGAACTGCCAATGATGTTGGTTGGTACAGGTATGGGTTCAACCCTGGCGCTCCTGACCATTAACGGAGTTGCCGGCGTCGAGCCCGGAGATGCCGGCTCTGCCTCTGGATTAGTTGGTGTGGCACATCAATTGGGCGGCGCTTTTGGTCTGGCAATCCTTGTTGTTGTATTCGCCACGCCAGTTGTTCCGGCCGGAACAGCGTCAAACGTCGAACTTGCACACCGTATCGGCGTGTCACTCACTGGCGCGGCAATTCTGCTGTCCATCTCGCTCCTTTTGGTCCTTTGGTATGTGGTTCGCCGCCCAATCCTGGCGGGGGGCGAAACCACTGGATGTTCCGATTAAAAGAAACTACAAACAAATGAAAGTGAAAACCATGAAATATGTCAAACTTGGAAATACCGGTCTCGATGTCTCCAAAATCTGCCTCGGGATGATGAGCTTCGGAAAACCAGGGAGCGAACACGGCCTCTTCCCGTGGGCACGCGATTTTGAAGAGGCCAAGCCAATTTTCAAAAAAGCGATTGAACTGGGCATCAATTACTTCGACACCGCCAACGTGTACCAACTTGGCACCAGTGAAGAGGTGACCGGGAAACTTATCCGGGAATTTAATCTTGATCGGGACGATATTGTCGTGGCAACCAAGGTGCGCATGGAGATGCGCCAAGGCAAGCCGAATGGTAGCGGCCTTTCGCGCAAAGCCATCCTCGGCGAAATCGACAAGAGTCTGAAGCGACTCGGTCTGGACTACGTGGACCTGTACACGATTCACCGGCTCGATCCCCTGACTCCCATGGAAGAAATTATGGAGGCACTCCACGATGTTGTGAAGAGCGGCAAGGTGCGATACATTGGCGCTTCGACTATGTATGCTTGGCAGTTCGAACGCATGCAAAACATCGCTGAGAGAAACGGCTGGACGAAGTTCGTCGCCATGCAGAACCATTACAACCTTATCTATCGAGAAGAAGAGCGCGAGATGATTCCGCTCTGCGAGGATCGCAAGATCGCGCTGACACCATGGAGCCCACTTGCCGGCGGTCGCCTGGCGCATCCGTGGGGAACTTCGACAGCGCGCGTCCAGGTCGACGAAGTGTCCAAGTGGGTTTGGGACGGCACCAATCCAATGGACAAGGTGGTCATTGACAACGTTCAAGAAATGGCCCATGCACGCGGTATTTCGATGGCTCAAATGTCGCTGGCGTGGATGCTCAGCAAGCCATACATCACCGCACCGATCGTTGGAACAACCGCCATCAAGCACGTGGAAGAAGCTGTGGCGGCCCTTGATATTCAACTCTCCAGCGATGAAATAATGGCGCTCGAAAAGCCCTATGTCACGCATCCTGTGCTGGGGATGATGTAATGCCGTCACATTGGAAGCAAGTTCTTGTCGCGGCCATAATCGGCGGCATCATGCATTTCTCTGCTGTGGCTGAGCCATTGCCAGATGCAATCACGTTCCATGCAGATCAGGCATATCCCGAAAGTGTGGCTTGGTCGCAGCGCCAAAACGCCTTCTTCGTCGGTTCCCTTCGTCTGGGAACCATTGGGATTGTTTCGCCTTCCGGCGACTATCGGAAATTTGCGTCAGACAAATTGATGTTCGGGTCAGGTGGTATCAAGTACGACGCCAAACGCAACTGGGTTTGGGCTGCACTCTGCGATATTGGGGTCTCGATGGCCAGCTCGCCGCGGACACAGGGCAAGACTGCCGCAGTGATTGCTTTTGATGCGAAGTCTGGAAAGCGGAAGCGATATATCGATCTCGCGCCTCTCGTGCCAGGTGCTCACTGCGCCAATGATCTTGCGTTCGACGGCGCAGGCAACATCTACGTGACCGACAGTTTTGCACCGGTCGTCTATGTGATCGATCAGAAGATGAAGGCGCGGGTATTGGTCAGCAGCGAGAAATTCGAAGGGCAAAACTTCAACCTGAATGGTATCGCTTATCACGATAGCGGGTATCTGCTCGTCGGGAAGCACAATAGCGGCGATTTCTACAAAATAACGCTCAAACCAAGAGTCGAGGTCCAGATCGTTGAATTGTCGATCAAGGTTCCCGGCGCCGACGGTATTGAATTGCTGGGCAAGACTTCGATGATCGTGGCCCAGAATCAAGGGTATGACCGCGCCATGCTGTTGGCGAGCATCGACGATTGGAAGTCCGCCAAGGTTCAAGAGCTGGCTAAGAGCGTGGTATCTTTCCCTACTGCTGTGACAACGAGAGGAAAGGACGTCTACATGCTGAATAACCGCGTTGATACACTCATCGATGCTTCTGCAAATAAGGTCAGCGATTACGTCCTGCAGCGCTTGCCGGCGGTGAAGAGCGAGTAAGGTACACGCTCAAGATGAAGCAAGTATTTCATAGCGGGGAGTAAAAGTGGAAACGTTTGAATGGATTCTAGTACTCCTCCTCGCTGCTGCGGCCTTGGCCGAATTTGCTCGCCGCTTTGGTGCTCCTTATCCGACGATGTTGGCGCTTGGTGGCGTAGGTGTCGGACTAATTCCAGAAAGCCCTCGTTGGACACTTGATCCTCAACTGGCTCTTACCCTATTTGTAGCCCCCGTTCTGCTTGACGCCGCCTATGATACGTCTTTGCGAGACTTGCGCCGGCAGTGGAAGCCGGTTGCGGGTTTGGTTGTTGCTGCAGTTGCTACTACTGTCGTTGGGGTTGCGCTAGTTTGCCGCTGGCTAGTGCCTGGCACGCCGTGGGCGGTCGCAATTTGCCTCGGCGCAATCGTAGCGCCGCCTGACGCAGCCGCCGCGACCGCCGTAATGCGCCAAGTCGGACTCCCTCATCGGGTGCTGAGCGTACTTGAAGGCGAGAGTCTACTCAATGACGCAAGCGCGCTGTTGGTCTATCGCCTAGCGCTAATGGCCATCATTGCCGGGCCATTGGGTCTGAGCGATTACCTGCCGGTTTTTCTTCTTACGGTGTTCGGAAGCATTGGTGCCGGAATTGGCGTAGGGTTTGTCATTCGGCCGGTGGTGAGTGCGCCCAAGCATGTCCCGACATCATTGATATTGCAGTTCGTTGTCACGTTTGGAGTCTGGATACTCGCTGAGCGTGTCGGACTTTCAGGAGTTCTGACCATGGTCGCGTTCGCCATGACAATGGCGCGAGACGGCGGACCGAAGATTCCTGCGAGCATGCGCGTCCCCATTCAGGCTGTTTGGGAGACAGTCGTTTTCATGCTCAATGCACTGGCCTTTGTCTTGATAGGCATGCAACTGCGGTCGATCTGGGAGCGGCTTGGTAACGGCCCTGGGCGCGTAGAATCTGTCACTGTTGCAGTGTCCGTTTTGGTCGCTGTGATAGCGACCCGCTTTCTTTGGGTCATGACCTACAGTGCAATTTCCAAGCGTCAGGAACGGGGGCGCCCAACTGGCGGACGAGCGAAACGGACATGGGGCGGTAGCGTCGTCGTGTCCTGGGCGGGGATGCGCGGTATCGTTACCTTAGCAGCCGCCTTCGCGATCCCGGAAACCCTGCCAGACGGCTCAGCCTTCCCTTATCGGGACTTGATATTGCTCAGCGCATTTTCGGTCGTATTTGGGACGCTGGTAATCCAGGGGCTCACCATGAAGCCGATTATTCGCATGCTGAAGCTGGATGAAGATGACGCAGTGGCGAATGAAGTACGACTTGGTCGAGCGCAAATGTATCAGGCGCTGATTGACTTCATTCAGGATGACGATTCTTTTCATGCAAAGCTGTTGCGCAAGGAGTATCAGGCAATTGTTGATCTGAATGTCGGAGGCGATCGCATTCACCCGCTCACTGAAGTTCCCGGCGGGCCGTTGATAAGATCAGCTCTGGCGAAGGCGCGGCAGAAAGCCATTGAACTTCGAAATTTGGAGATTATCGGTGATCAGGCATTTCGCGTGCTTGTTCAAGAATTGGATTGGGCTGAACTATCAGCTGGCGGGAATGTGGCGGAATAGTGGCTTCGCGTGATTCCGAACTTTGACGTTTCGTCGCTTAGCGTATGTTATTTTCTGGGCTCTGTGCTCGATTCAAGTCGAAGTTCATGAGCATTTTAGACCCGACAAGGGTCATGTCTGACCTTCGAGGGGGGGGGCAAATTTCACTTGCATTGAGGTATCTGATCTAGCGTTCGCATCGACTAAAGTGAAGGAACATAGTCGAAGATCGACGTTGGCCTCTTAAGATCATAAGAGTTCAGAGTTAAGTGAAAAAAGTTCAGAGTTAAATGAAAATCGAAATCGAAATCGAAATCGAAATCGAAATCGAAATCGAAATCGAAATCGAAATCGAAATCGAAATCGAAATCGACACTTTTCTTGCTTTATCTATAATAAGCTTGCGTAAAAGATATTTTGAAAATGTCGCTTGCATAAATCACTGTTTTTTTATACAGTACTGCAAAACGCAGGAAATTAAACCTGCACTTCATTTTTCCACCCGCCGCTTATTGAATGAAAGAATGTATGGACGATAAGAAACCAGAAAATGCCTCAGAAAAAGCAAAGGCACTTGCTGCCGCACTGGCACAGATAGAAAAGCAGTTTGGCAAAGGTTCGGTCATGCGCATGGCCGATGGTGAGGTGGTAGAAGAAGTGCAGGTTGTGTCCACAGGTTCACTGGGTCTGGATATTGCACTGGGCGTTGGTGGCTTGCCACGTGGTCGTGTTGTTGAGATTTACGGTCCTGAATCGTCAGGTAAAACCACGCTGACATTGCAGGCTATTGCTGAAATGCAAAAACTGGGTGGCACTTGTGCATTTATCGATGCGGAACATGCGCTGGACGTGGGTTATGCGCAGAAACTGGGTGTGAATCTGTCTGATTTGCTGATTTCACAGCCAGATACGGGTGAACAGGCACTGGAAATTACGGATGCGCTGGTACGTTCTGGCAGTGTTGACCTGGTGGTCATCGACTCTGTGGCGGCTTTGACGCCACGGGCCGAGATTGAAGGTGACATGGGTGATTCTTTGCCTGGCTTGCAGGCACGTCTGATGTCTCAGGCTTTGCGTAAATTGACAGGCAGTATCAAACGTACCAATACCCTGGTGATCTTTATTAACCAGATTCGTATGAAAATTGGTGTCATGTTTGGTAGCCCTGAAACCACGACAGGTGGTAATGCGCTGAAGTTTTATGCTTCTGTGCGTCTGGATATTCGCCGCACTGGTTCTATCAAGTCTGGTGACGAAGTGGTGGGCAATGAAACCAAGGTGAAAGTTGTGAAGAACAAGGTGGCGCCGCCATTCAAAGAAGCGCACTTTGACATCATGTATGGTGAAGGTACATCCCGCGAAGGCGAAATTCTGGATCTGGCAGCTGACGCCAAGATCATAGAAAAAGCCGGTGCCTGGTATAGCTATAATGGCGAACGCATTGGCCAGGGTAAGGATAATGCACGTACTTATCTGAAAGAGCGCCCTGAGCTGGCATTTGAAATTGAAAACAAAGTTCGCTTGCATCTGGGTGTGCCTTTGTTGATGGCAGCAGCAACGGCTGAATAATAAGTCAGGCAGGCGCCCTGAGCCTTGAATCATGCCAGTTGGTGGCGCGAGATACTTGCGCTGTCTGACTGGCATTTTTGTTTTTAAAGTATGAAAAGACCTCCACTTAGCCTGAAAGCCAGGGCGCTGCGTTATTTATCCATGCGTGAACATAGTCGTATGGAGCTGGAACGCAAGCTGGCGCGCTATGCAGAAGAGGGTGATGATGTTGAAAGTGTGCTGGATTTTCTGGAGGCAGCCAAGTATCTGTCTGGAGAACGTTTTTCTGAATCGTTGGTGAACCGGCGTCAGGCTAGATTTGGCAACAATCGCATACTGGCGGAATTGCAAAGCCATGGCCTGGATGCGCAGGATATAGAGCACGTCAAAGAAGAATTAAAAGAATCCGAAGTTGAAAGAGCGATTCAGGTCTTGCATAGAAAATTCCCCCATCCGCCGCAAGATCATCAGGAAAAGATGAAGCAGTCAGCATTTTTGCAGCAACGAGGTTTTTCCAGTCGTGCCAGCCAGGCAGCCATGCGCGCTCCACGCGATGAGGAATTGTCATAATAGCAAAGCATTCTGACTGTGTAGCAATACCACCAACAAAAATATTGATTTTCTACTTATATTTTTGCATAAGCTTAGGTAGAAATCGTCTTAAATTGTAGTCGTATGATGAGTTCTGTGCAGGTCTGTGCTAAACTCTGCTGGTTTTTTTGCAGGGCCGCAGGAGCGGCTGTTATCGTAGAAGCTGCGGTAACGACACGCAATTGTGGCTAATTATTCAGAATGAGCCGCCAGCAGGCATGATGCCCTTATCTCCGTCCACTAACAGACGCGCCTTGAAGCATACGCGTACTATCCAGATCGAAGCGTTCGCGCGCGATGATGGGTTGTGGGATCTTGACGCCCGTATTACTGATTATAAGCCACGCGACATTACTCTCGCTTCCGGCACGCGCCCTAATGGCGCGGCCCTTCACGACCTCAGCCTGCGCCTGACCATCGATTTGCAACTCAATGTTGTGGATGTCGAGGCTGTCTCTGACGCGGTTCCTTACCCCGGTTATTGTGAAGCGATTGCTCCAGATTACAAGAAGTTGATCGGCCTGAATCTGCTACGGCAGTTCCGCCAGGGCGTGAAAGAACGCCTGTCCGGCATTCATGGCTGTACCCATTTAACCGAAATGGCGCAAATTTTACCCACTGCAGCAGTCCAGGCTTTCGCCGGTGATGTCGTTGATACCCGCGATGGCGCAACCGATGATGAGCAGCAGTCAGAACAACCTTTTCAACTCGATCGCTGCCATGCCCTGCGTACTGATGGGCCTGCGGTTGTCAAGTATTACCCGCGCTGGTCAAAGACCTTGTCCAGCGTGAAATCACCCAGCTAGTTTGTTTGTTTAATTAATTATTTATACCTCAGTGTCTGAAGGGAAGTCGTATGAAAATTCATGAGTATCAGGGTAAAGAAATCCTCCGCAAATTCGGAGTGACAGTACCACGCGGTATTCCATGCCTGTCTGTTGACGAAGCTGTCAAAGCGGCTGAAACGCTGGGCGGACCAGTTTGGGTCGTCAAAGCACAGATTCACGCCGGTGGCCGTGGTAAGGGTGGTGGCGTGAAAGTCGCCAAATCCCTGGAACAAGTGCGTGAATACGCCAATGCCATCCTGGGCATGCAACTGGTTACCCATCAAACCAGTCCTGAAGGCCAGAAGGTACGTCGCCTGCTGATCGAAGAAGGCGCAGATATCAAAAAAGAACTGTACGTCAGTATGGTGACTGACCGTATCAGCCAGCGCGTGGTCTTGATGGCCTCCAGCGAAGGCGGTATGGACATTGAAGAAGTGGCAGAAAAACATCCTGAGCTGATCCACAACTTGGCAATCGACCCGACCAATGGTCTGCAAGATGCAGAAGCGGACGACATCTCCCGCAAAATCGGCGTGCCTGAAGGTTCTATCGCTGATGCACGTGTACAGTTGCAAGGTCTGTACAAAGCCTTCATGGCAACTGACTGCTCCCTGGCCGAAATCAATCCTTTGATTTTGACTGGCTCTGGCAAGGTTATCGCGCTGGATGCAAAATTCAACTTCGACGCGAATGCCTTGTTCCGTCAACCAGAAATCGTGGCTTACCGCGATCTGGATGAAGAAGATCCAGCTGAAATCGAAGCCTCCAAATTTGACCTGGCTTACATCTCCCTCGACGGCAATATCGGCTGCCTGGTGAACGGTGCTGGTCTGGCCATGGCAACCATGGATACCATCAAATTGTTCGGCGGCGAACCAGCCAACTTCCTCGACGTAGGTGGTGGTGCGACGGCAGAAAAAGTGACTGAAGCCTTCAAGATCATGTTGAAAAACCCAGGCCTGAAAGCCATCCTGGTCAACATTTTCGGCGGCATCATGCGTTGTGACGTGATCGCTGAAGGCGTGATCACTGCATCCAAAGCAGTTTCCCTGCAAGTGCCACTGGTTGTGCGCATGAAGGGTACCAACGAAGACATCGGCAAGAAGATGCTGGCTGACTCTGGCCTGCCTATCATCGCGGCTGACACGATGGAAGAAGCAGCGCAGAAAGTTGTTGCAGCTGCTGCAGCTAAAGCTTAATAATCGCAAGGAACAGATATGTCCATCCTGATCAATAAAGACACCAAAGTCATCACCCAAGGTATCACTGGCAAAACTGGCCAGTTCCATACGCGCATGTGCCGCGATTACGCAAACGGTAAAAACTGTTTCGTCGCTGGCGTGAACCCGAAAAAAGCTGGCGAAGATTTCGAAGGCATCCCGATTTTTGCTAACGTCACTGAAGCCAAGGCAGCAACAGGCGCGACAGTGTCTGTTATCTATGTTCCACCAGCAGGTGCAGCGGCTGCCATCTGGGAAGCTGTTGAAGCCGACCTGGATCTGGCAATTTGCATTACTGAAGGCATTCCAGTCCGTGACATGATGATGTTGAAAGACCGCATGGCTAAAGCTGGCAGCAAAACAAAATTGCTCGGCCCTAACTGCCCAGGTCTGATTACTCCAGACGAAATCAAGATTGGTATCATGCCAGGCCATATCCATCGCAAAGGTCGTATTGGCGTGGTTTCCCGTTCCGGTACGCTGACTTATGAAGCAGTGGGTCAATTGACTGCACTGGGTCTGGGTCAGTCTTCTGCTGTTGGTATCGGTGGTGACCCTATCAATGGTCTGAAGCACATCGACATCATGAAGATGTTCAATGATGATCCTGATACAGATGCCGTTATCATGATCGGTGAAATTGGTGGTCCTGACGAAGCCAATGCTTCTTACTGGGTACGCGACAACATGAAGAAGCCTGTTGTTGGTTTCATCGCTGGTGTGACTGCGCCTCCAGGCAAGCGTATGGGCCATGCGGGCGCGCTGATTTCTGGTGGTGCAGATACAGCACAAGCCAAGCTTGATATCATGGAAGAATGTGGTATCAAAGCAACCAAAAACCCGTCCGAAATGGCGCGTTTGCTGAAAGCCATGCTGTAAGCTTCTTTCGGTATAAATGAATGAACTAAAAGAGTCGCAGATTTTGCGACTCTTTTTTTGTTTATGCTTGCATTTACTAAGGATATCAAGTGCAAATAGATTTCCTTAATGTTAAGCTTAACTTATAGAGAAAAAACCAATCCATTCCCGGTGCCTTGGTATTTGTTAATTAATTTGCAAAAATTTTTGTCAGCCGTTTATTGATGTCATACCAGCGTGTTTTAGAATTTGCCGCCCTTTCTGATAACGGGCGAGTCAGAGCGCATAACGAAGATGCTATAGTCGTTTGCGCTGATTATGGCTGTGCCGTCCTGGCTGATGGGATGGGGGGCTATAACGCCGGTGAAGTAGCCAGTGCGATGACGGCGCAAATCATTGCTGAGTACCTTTGCACAAAAATGGATGGGCTGTGGTTTCCTTCCATGGGCCCCAGACCAGTCGCCATGGCGCGCTGGGTGACTGAGTCAATTGAGTCCGCCAATCGTGATGTTTTGAATGTCGCACAAACCAACCCCGAATGCGCAGGTATGGGGACGACGGTGGTGGTGGCCTGTTGTCTGCAGGATAAGCTTTTGCTGGCCCACGTTGGTGATTCCAGGGCATACCGTTTCCGTGATGGCGATCTGACCAGACTCACGGAAGATCATTCGGTGTTGCAGGAACAGATCAATGCTGGCCTGATTTCAGAAGAAGATGCACGCTTCTCATCCATCAAGAACCTGATCACCCGTGCCGTCGGTACCCAGGAAGAGTTGTTGATCGAGTTGCATATACACCATACACTGGACGATGATCTGTACCTGATTTGCTCCGATGGATTGACCGATATGCTCAGTCATGATGAAATCTTCACCATCCTTAGCCGCTATGGTTCGGATATGCGATTATGTTGCGGTGCACTGATTGATCATGCGAATGATCGTGGTGGCCTTGATAATATATCGGTTATCCTGTTCAGACTGGTTGGCGAAAAAAACAAATCCTGGTTGCAAAGAACCTTTACCCGGTAGTTCAGGGCTGATGAATTGATGAGAGATTTATGGCGAAAATTATCGTCACCTTTAATGGTCTGGTTCAACAAGAACTGACAATCAGCAAATCACGGCTGACCATAGGTCGCAGGCCAAGCAATGACGTGGTTATTGATCATCTGACCGTCAGTGGTCAGCATGCAGCGATTGATACCTCTTCAAATGGTTCGTTTGTGCTTGACCTGGGCAGTACCAATGGCACTATGGTCAATGGCCAGCCAGTAAAAAAACACTTGTTGCAGCATGACGATGTGATTGATATTGGCAAATACAAACTGCGCTTCCAGGTTGACGCAAAAAGCACAATTACTGCATCAGTAAAAGAGCAGCCGACCATCAAAGTACCAAGTACTGCAGTGGCAAAGATCAAGGTACTGAACGGAGCAAATTCCGGCAAAGAAATGGTGCTGAGCAAACCGGTGACCACCCTGGGGAAACCTGGGGAGCAGGTGGTGGCGATAACGCGTCAGGAAAACCGGTATGTGATCCGTCAGGTCGAGGGCAGTGTCGCTTCAAAACTGAATGACAAGGCAATTGATCCGCAATCATCTCCATTGACGAATGGTGATGTGGTTGATGTCGCGGGTATCCGCGTACAGTTTGTGTTTGCCTGATTGAAAATATACCAGGCAGCGGTTTGCATGCGTCTGGTGAAACAATGTTATGAAAACCGGAGATCCTTCGTCATGCCTGCCCGCCCTAAATCTGAATTTCTCGTCTTTGGACAGCCTGAGATACAGCAAGACGAAATCGATGACGTCATTGATTCCATGCATAAGGGCTGGTTGGGTACTGGCCCCAAGGTAGCAAAGTTTGAAAAAGACTTTGCCAACTATAAAAATGTGCCTCATGTCGCCGCCCTGAATTCCTGCACGGCTGCATTGCATTTAAGTTTACTGGCTGCCGGTGTTGGCCCGGGTGACGAGGTGATTACCACACCGATGACTTTCTGCGCCAGTGCCAATGCCATTATCCATGCTGGTGCCACGCCTGTATTGGTTGATGTTGATCCACGCAGCATGAACATCGACGCTACAAAAATCCGTGAAAAGATAAATCCTAAAACCCGCGCAATACTTCCCGTTCATTTTGCCGGTCGCTCTTGTGACATGAACGCGATTGTCGCCATCGCCAATGAACACCAATTGAAATTGATCGAAGATTGTGCACATGCGATAGAAACTGAATACCATGGTCAAAAAGCAGGGACCTTCGGAGATTTCTCCTGTTTCAGTTTTTACGCGACCAAGAATGTCAGCTCAGGAGAGGGCGGAATGGTCATCGCCAAGCGTGAAGAAGATATTGCGCGCATCAAGGTACTGGGTTTGCATGGTATGAGTAAAGATGCATGGAAACGTTTTGGCGATGATGGCTATAAACATTACCAGGTAATTGAGTGCGGCTTTAAATATAACATGATGGATTTGCAGGCAGCAATCGGCATCCATCAACTGGCACGTGTGGAAAAGAACTGGTTGCGTCGCGAACAAATCTGGAATACCTATCAACAGGCATTTGCAGATTTACCAGTGACTTTGCCATCACCCGTCGAAGCCGGAACCAGGCATGCTTATCATCTGTACACATTGCTGATTAATAAAGAAAAATCCGGTATAACAAGGGATCAGTTTCTTGATGCCATGACCGCAGAGAATATTGGTGTGGGCGTACATTACCTCAGTTTGCCGGAGCATCCTTATTACCAGGAGCATTTTGGCTGGAAGCCAGAACAGTATCCACATGCATATGAAATAGGTAATAGTACAGTGAGCATCCCACTATCCCCTAAATTGACAGATCAGGATGTTGAAGATGTCATTGCCGCTGTGCGGAGAACGCTGCGATGCTAAGGGCATCGCAGAATATGCTCGTGCCAACATCATTACGTATCTTCTTGCATGAGAAAATTGCAAAGATCTGGCGCCGCTTGAAGGCACCCCGGATGATCTGGGGGCATCGCAATAGTGATGGTTCGTTTCAAAAATTGACCAGGATCAGCGATACAGTTGCATTGAATCATCCCGAAAAAATAGTTGTAGGCGACAATGTATTCGTTGGGCATTACTGTGTCTTTGATGGGACTGGCGGCATAGAAATTGGTGAAGGTTGTCATGTAAGCGCATGGTGTGGATTATTTACGCATAGCTCACATATTTCCATCCGCTTATATGGTCGTCATTATCAGGAAATCCCTGAGTATGAAAAAAAAGCCTATGACGTTGCGCCAATTCGCTTGGGTAAATATGTATATATCGGTGCGGGGACGATTATCCTGCCCGGAGTGCAGATTGGTAACGGCGCATTGGTTCGGGCCGGAGCGCTGGTGTCAGAGGATGTGGAAGAGTTCGCTGTTGTTTCCGGTTTGCCAGCAAAAAAAGTGGGGGATACGAGGGCGCTCGACAAAGAGCATTTATCTGATCCCCAACTGCATGAGTGGTATGAAGAATGGCAAAAGTCTTAAAAAATCTACTGGTCAATTATATTCATGATAGTCGTTTGCGAGTACAGGCGAAGAAGTTTGCGCGTGGCAGATTGATTGATATTGGTTGCGGCATCAAACCTTACCAGCAGATTTTTGCAGATTGCGTTACTGAACATGTTGGTGTTGATCACGAACTGTCAGTGCATGATAAATCGAATATAGATTTGTTGGGTACGGCATACCAGATACCAGCTCATGATGGCAGTTTTGATACCGCAGTTTGTACGGCAGTTCTGGAACATCTTGAGGAACCTGAACTGGCACTCAAGGAATGTTTTCGTGTGCTGCGCCCCGGTGGTTACGCCATCTATTCTGTTCCTTTCATTTGGCACCTGCATGAAGAACCCAGAGACTTCTATCGGTTTACCAAATATGGGCTGGAACATATCTTTAAGAAGGCTGGCTTTACGGTCATTGAACTCGAAGCTCTTTCTGGTTTTTGGGTAACCTTTGGGCAATTGTTTGTCTACAATTTATATCGATTTAATAGAGGCCCATTACGCTGGCTACGGATTATCGACGCACTTGGTCTGTTTGTTCAGGCATTTGCATTTTTGTTGGACAAAATGGATAAGACTGAGCAATGGACCTGGATGTATCTTGTGGTCGTGCAAAAACCAGAAAATGGCAAAATTTGATGATCTCCCCTGATAACGTCAAAGACAGATGCCGCATCAGAGCGAGTCAGTTTTTGATATATCCTTGTGCGAAAGTTTGGGGGTTGACTGAGGTACTACTCAAGTGACCTCGTTGAAACAACGCGCTTACCTTGGCGTTAGATGGTCAGGATTGTCCACCATAGTGACAGGGTTGCTGCAGATGCTGCAACTGGTGCTGCTCACCCGTCTTTTGAATAGCCATGAGTACGGGCTGATTGTTCTGGTGCTCGTGGTAATTACTATATTTCAAGGTTTTGTTGATGCTGGCATGAGTAACGCCCTGGTGCATTTTCAGGAGGCCAGTCAATCCCAGCTATCTAGCCTGTATTGGCTGAGCTGGATATTTGGCAGTTTAGCTTGCGTCTTGCTGATCATGGTAGCACCAGCCATCGCGCAGCTTTATAAGGCGCCTGAATTGAGTGCGATTGTTCGTCTTGCCGCGTTAAGTATTGTGATCGCGCCAGCAGGACAACAATTCCAGGCGCTCATGCAAAAGGAATTTCGTTTTAAACAGATTGCGATTATTGAAATGATCGCATTGTCAGCTGGCACCGTTGCCGCTTGCAGTGCTGCCTATTCCGGCGAAAATGCAAGGTCGGTTGCCTGGGGCTTGTTGGTCTCTACACTTTTGCGATCCAGTCTGCTGGTCTTTTTTGGGCGAAAGCGCTGGTCGCCAGACTGGCATTTCAGTATGCAAGATGTCAGACCCTATCTGTCGTTTGGTGGATATCAGATGGGTGAACGTATTCTGAATCTGGTTTATATGAATATCGATAAATTGCTGATTGGCAGGTTGTTAGGAGCGGATGCCCTGGGTGTCTATTCGGTTGCATCGCAATTGATGATCAAACCGTTTTCTGCGATGAGTTCCGCCATATCGCGCGTGAGCTTTCCCTTGTTTGCGCAAGTACAAACTGATAATCAGAAAATACGGCGTGGTTATCATTTTGTGATTTCTGGAATTGCCTTGGTATGCGTACCCGTGTACTTTGGTATGGCAAGCACGGCTGATCCGCTTATTCAATTCCTGTTCGGCGAACGCTGGCTGGAAAGTGCAGGAATTTTGAAGATACTCGCTTTTCTTGGCATCTTATATTCATTTGGAAATTTACTAGGTAGTATTTTGCTGGCAAAGGGGCGTGCCGATTTAGGTTTCTGGATGAACGTATATGGCTTGATAATGTATATTATTGGCCTGTATATAGGTAGCTTTTTCAATATAACCGGCATTGCGTGGGCATTGTTTCTGGTTACGGCCATTTTTGTTATGCCTGTGGATTTTTATCTGCGTTCAAAATTGGTTGATATGCGAGCGCGAGATTTTTTACGCGTTGTTTGGCCATTCTTCATTTCAGGGCTTTTGATGTCACTGGCACTGTGGGGCCTGGATTACTATTTGTTTGCTGAACTGGAAAATACCTGGCGGCTGACTGCTCTCATTGCATGTGGTGCAGCCCTATATATTTGCAATATTGCGGTGTTTTGTCGCAGTTATTTGCGCGAGTTGATTGGTTTGATTAAAGGGAAATGAGTGATGTGTGGAGTTTCAGGCTACCAGATGCATCGTCACCGGCTCGAAGACACTGTCCATAAAATAGTGGCCATGAATTCAGCGATTCATCATCGGGGGCCTGATGACGAAGGCATTACATTAATTCCAGCTACTGGTGGCGTCGCCATTGATTTCAGGACTGTGCGCTCTGCCGGGGGCCTGTCTTTGCCACAACTGCATACTGGTGAAAGCCACCCACACTGGGCCGCATTTGGCCACCTGCGTTTTTCCATTATTGATATGTCGAACGGTGGTCATCAACCTTTCTGGTCTGACGATCGTAAAGTGTGCATCTCTTTTAATGGCGAAATCTATAATTTTCTTGAGATCCGGACCGAGCTTCAGGCCCAAGGCTACGTATTTCATACCTCCTCAGATACAGAAGTATTAGTACGTGCCTATCAATGCTGGGGCGAGCGATGTTTTTCAAGACTGAACGGATTTTGGGCTTTGAGTCTGTATGACGCAGATCGAAATGCGATTTTGCTGGCACGTGATCGATTGGGCAAGGCGCCACTTTATATCAGTCGCCTGCATGACCGCCTGGTCTGGTCTTCTGAAATAAAAGGGCTTCGTTCATTTGGTGCGGCATTCGATATTCGTACGCATGCAGTCCTGGATTTTGTACAATCTGGTTGGCGCGATATTGATAACCAAACTTTCTACGACAATGTCTTCAGCTTTCCGGCTGCATCTTATGCGTGGATTGATGATGAAGGTCGTTTTACCGCTCAGTCGTATTGGTCCGTCCCCATGTCGCGTATGCAGGCTGGTGATATTTCCGATCAGGAAGCGATAAGTCAATTTAAACATATCTTAAGTGACGCAGTAGCGATTCGCCTGCGTGCCGATGTACCCATCGGGTTTGAGTTGAGTGGAGGAATGGATTCATCTGCTTTGGTTGGATTTGCCGCCAGTGCCGGTTCTTCGTTAAAAGCATACACCGTAGCTTTTCAGGCAAAGAGTGATAATGAGGAACCTTATGCGCGTATGGTTGCAGAGCGTTATCCACAGCAGGTAGATTACACAGTATTACGACCGCCATCAGAAGATTTTTTGCCACAGATGAACAGTTTTGTTGCGCTCATGGACGAACCCTTTCATGCTCCCAATATGCTCACGAATCATAATATCTGGCGGCGTATGAGGGCAGATGGAATTAAGATCAGTATCAACGGCGCGGCTGGTGATGAAGTACTGGCAGGGTACGCTGAATATTTCAGGCCATATCTACGGCATTTAAGTGGACAAAGGCGCTGGCCCGCTATGCTCAATGAGATTGCCCGGTTCAGTGAGTTGCGTGCGTCCCCTCTCAACACCTTACTCCGGGGCTTAAAAATCTTTAATGGGAAGACACAGACGGAACCTGCTTTCAATATACTGAAGACAGGTTCACAAACGACTGCATCTGGCACGGGCGCGTCCTTGGAAATAAACCAACGGCTGATTGACAATGTGGGTAATTGGCGCATGAATTACTGGCTGCGTTCTGGTAACCAGTCTTCGATGGGCGTGCCGCTAGAAGTGCGTGCCCCGTTTCTTGATCATCGACTGCTTGAGTTTGCGTTTTCGCTACCCTTGCATTATTTGATCAGGAACGGTTGGTTGAAATGGATTTTACGTAAGTCGTCTGAGGATTTGCTGCCTTCTCAAGTGGTGTGGCGAAAAACAAAAATGGGCTTTCCTTTTCCGCTGGCGAATTGGTTGTTACAGCATGAGCGTGAATTTATACTTGTTGCGACAACAGCGGATTGTCCATTCATTGACCTGGTAAATCTGCAAAGGGCTTACTTGCAATTGGCTCAAGCTCAGCCATTCTATTTATGGCGTGTACTGTCCGTCATTTTTTGGTGGCATCGTTGTGTCAATCATGAAGAATTGCGATTCGACCGTCCGTAATTTGTTGTGGCGCGTAGTGGTTAGCATCGCTGCTTGGAAAGCAATCACGCATTGCAATTTACCAAAATTGCCGTCCTTAAACTTATAACTTTAATTATCGTGAAAAAACTTAAATCTGGCTTGATAAAACTAATATGGTCACTGGGACTGCGCGGTATCGCTGATAAATTACACTTCCGCTACCTGCATAAAAAGCATGAAAGAGAAAATACTGCTTTCGTGAAAAGCCATCCTGATTTTCAGCTTCCGCCACCCGAATTGATATTTGATGCGAATCATAATGTTAACTGGGCAACCTATAACGCATCAGGAATTACTGATGCGCAAAAAATTGCAGACTTGATCGAACGCTATGTTGAGGGCCCAGATGTCAGTGTCTTTGAATGGGGTTGTGGTCCGGCACGGATTATTCGGCATCTTGGTGCGAAACTGACGCGATTTCACAAAGTCGAATTGACGGGGTCTGACTATAATACCGCCTCGATCCAGTGGTGTAATGCCAAATTGCCGGGCATACATTTTCTGGAAAATCAATTGTCTCCCCCTATTGCCTTGCCCGACCAGCAGTTCAATTTTATCTATGCTATTTCAATTTTTACCCACCTCTCAGAAAAATCCATACTTGAATGGTTGACTGAAATGCATCGCCTGTTGAAAGATCAAGGGTATTTCGCGTTTAGCACCCATGGAGAGAAATTTACTTTTTGTTTGAGCCCGGAGCAGATGGAATCTTTTCGGCAAGGGAAGCTAGTTACCAGAGACGGTGATATCGAAGGGAAAAAATTGTTTGGTTCTTTTCATCCTAAACAATGGGTTGAATCTGTAGTTCGTCAAGTTGGATACAAAGTCATCCATTTTTCACCCGAGGGTTTTCATCGACAGGATTTGTGGATAGTGCAAAAAGCAGATGCACAGATCAATGTGGAATAGCATCAATGAGTTATCGACCTGTAAAAATATTACATAGTTGCCCTGTCTGGCTGGCACCGACACAAACCTGGTTATATAACCAGATCAAGTCCTTGCCAGCAGATATTAATTGTACAGTTGCCTGTATCGGCCTTAGTAAGCCTGAATTATTTCCAGTCGATGATTTGCATAGTCTCTGCGGTACGTCTGGCTTGCTGTATAAGTTTGAGGCTTTGCTAAGAAAATTGAATATTCCCCTGTATCCGTTTTGGTTGAAACAATATGCGAAGCGCTCGCAGAGTACAGTCATACATTCTCACTTTGGTAATATGGGATGGTTTGATCGTCCTGCGGCAATGCAATTGAATTTGCCGCATGTAGTGACTTTTTATGGGCTTGACGTCGATCATCTACCCCAACAGGATGCGCGTTGGCTAACGCGTTACGCACAATTGTTTGATAGTGTTGACCTGGTTTTGTGTGAGGGCAGTCATATGGCTTCACGCATTGTGGCCAGAGGTTGTAAGCCAGAAAAGGTACGCGTCCACCATCTCGGAGTGGATCTGCAATTTATTCCATTTCAGGCCCGCAACTGGAATCCGTCCACCACATTGAAAGTAATGATTGCAGGTGCCTTCAGGGAAAAAAAGGGTATACCTTGTGCGCTGGAAGTATTGGGGCGATTACAGGATAGTGTTGACCTGGAAATCACCCTGATTGGTGACGCCGATGCTGATCCTCGTAGCAAGGAAGAGAAACAGAAAATCCTTGCTGTCATCGACAAATACTGTATGGCAAATAAAGTGCGTATGCTGGGGTACTGTACCCATGCAAAAATGTTGGAAGAGGCATATAAGAACCATATTTTCTTTTCACCCAGCGTTCATGCACAGGATGGCGATTCGGAAGGCGGCCTGCCGGTTTCCATCATAGAAATGGCCGCTAGTGGCATGCCGGTTGTCAGTACCTTTCATTGCGATATCCCAGAGGTGATCAAGCATGGCGTATCCGGCTTGCTGGCGCAGGAACATGACGTCGATGGTTTGCTGGCGCAACTGCAGTCCTTAATACATGCACCGGAAAAATGGATTGATTACAGCCAGGCAGCTCGTGCGCTGATAGAAGCTGAATATGACGTCACGCTGCAAGCGGACAAGCTTGCAGCCATCTACCGCGAATTGCGAGCGAATCGTGAAGTGTAAGCATCTGATGATCATTGCACCTTACTGGTGTGATCCACAACATTTGGGGCAATATCGCATAGAGCGTTTTGTTCGCTGGTTGTCGGAGGCCGGAATTGTCATTACTATTGTTGCCTCTGCCGAACAGGATACTTACAGCAAAATGGAGTGGGGGCATTTGATTTGTATCCCTGATCCTTTGGGTATTTATGGAAAGAAAAGCGATCAACGTTTTTCATCCACAGTTCAACCGAGAAATGCTTTGGTTGTCAAAGTGCGTCGGCGTTTGCGCTTGCTGGCCTATGCCTTATTGAGCCCTGACCCTGGGGTACTTTGGGCGCGCAGGGCAATGCGACATTCCCTTGTCGACGAATATGCGGGCAAGGCAGATGCCATATTGTCTTCCAGTTTTCCAGAGTCCGTTCACGTTGCTGCATCTTACCTGGCATCGAAGTTTCAGCTTCCTTTGCTGATCGACATGCGCGATGGCTGGCTGGATGAACCCATGAAGCCTCTGCTGGTCAGTTCTGCATTGCAACGATGGCGTGAAGGTTTGATTGAGAAAAAGATACTCAAACAAGCCAGTTTAATCACGGTTACATCTGAACGCTGGAAGAAAATGCTGGTCGAGCGACTTCCATTTTGTCGCGAAAAAACAGTTGCCGTAACAAACGCCTATCCTCCGGGGAGCCAGCTGCTTCCCGTGACAAAAAAAGACAAGGGGCGGTATTTGCAATTGTTGTATGCCGGGCGAATTTTCAGCTCACGTGCAGAACGTAAGATTGCAGACTTGCTACAGCCTTTGCTGGATGGTCTGCAGGGTGCTCATGGTAATCTGATTTTCGTCGGAGACTTGTCTACCGCTGAAATTGCCGAGCTGCGTTCTTGGGCGGAACGATTTGGAGCGATCAACTGGGCAATTGAAATTCGTCCCTTGGTACCGCGTCAAACGGTACTTGAATTAGTCACCAATGCGGATGGCCTGATCATGCTATCTTCTTCCCAGGCATCCATACCTGCCAAGTTATTCGATTATTTGGTTTCCGGGCATCCTGTACTTGCCATGGCATCGATGGGCAGTATTGTCGGTGAGGTCAGTGCAAGACTGCCTCAGTTATTTGTTGCTGAGTATGACAATACTGAAAGCGCTACACAGCGTATCAGACAATTTATTACTGCCTGTGACGATTGTATCACCTACCCATTACCGGCTGAATTTAGCGATGAATCGACAAGACAGCAATTTATGAATGCTTTTCTTGGCACTATGGAAAAAATTGCATAAGAATTAAGGCTAATTCCAGTCTTCAGCCCACCGGCTTATCCCTGCTTTGACGCAGGTGTTTCACCAGACTGGACAGGCTTTGCCAGATTTGCCAGCCCATCAGGGCGGATCGGGCGACAGCAAAGGCGCGCGCGGGTTTGAGTACCATGACGACGGCGGTAATGAGCAGACTGGCGATGGGACGGCGACGGGCAGAGTTTCCCATCTTGCCGAACAGTTCGCTGGCCATATCCACCAGGCTTAATGATTGCCTGATTTCTGTGCCATAGATAGTTATCAGGCTGCGCTGAGCCTGTATCTTCAACAACAAGGCCTGACGTTTCTGCGCGAGCTTTTCTTGCCTTTTCATCATGACAGAATACCTACTCTTTGGAGGCGGTGCGGTCAGCGTTACGCAGACTTGCGCTGTCTTTTTTCAATTCAGCCAGCGTAAACGAGAGAAATCCCGGTTTGTTGTGCATGGCATTTCGTACTCGCAAGAAGATGCCAATGGCAAGTAGTGAAAACAGGCCCAGCAGTGATAGCAGGACGGTATAGCGGTAACTGTCCCAAAACAGAGCGATCAGCGTCAGTATGGCGACCAATATAGCCAGTCCGGCAAAAAACATGGCCACCAATGACCATAACAGACTGGAAGAAAAGCGATTCAGCTCTTCTTCCAGTTCTACCGAAGCTAATTCCAGGCGTGTATGGACACTGTTGATCAGTGTAGATGCCAGTTGTGCCAGCGAATCGGTAATAGCCATGAATTTATCTGCTACGGCCGATGAGCAGACCGATCAACAAGCCTACACCGGCTGCAATACCAGCAGATTGCCATGGATTTTCCTTGACGTAGACATCCGTCGCACGGGCAGCTTCCTTGGTACGGGTGACGACCAGGTCTTCAATGCGTTCTACTTCTGCCTTGGCATTTTTCAGGGTTTTTTCAAACTTGGCTTTGGCTGCTCTAAAGCCTTCGCCGCTTTGTTGCTCGGTGTTTTTCAGCATTTCTTCCGCATCACGGATGACAAGATGCAGGTCATTCATTAATTGTTCTTTATGCTCATCTACTGTACTCATGATGTTTCCTTTCTGGTTGGCAAGTGAATTAACTTCAGTCTATGCAAAAAGATGGGGGCGGGTTTGTCGAAACGCAAGGACTTGCAAGAAAATTGAATAAGTAGCAATCTATGGTTTTACTTTACTGCATAGTCCAGCGCAATGCCAGTGAAGATTGCCGCACCCAGCCAATTGTTATTCAGGAAGGCGGCAAAACAGGCCATGCGTTCACGCTCGCGTATCAGGCTGTAATGGTAAAGCGCAAATAACACGGCACCCCCCATCCCTGCCACAAACCAGCTGCGCAGACCAGCTTGCCAGCCAACTGCCAGTATTAGTGCAAAGCTGATGGCATAGCACAGCATGATAGCCAGCACGTCATAACGCCCAAAAGTGATGGCCGAGGTCCTGATGCCGATTTTCAGGTCATCATCACGGTCCACCATGGCATATTCAGTGTCATAGGCCACGGCCCAGAAAACGTTTGCCAGTAATAATATCCAGGCACTCATGGGCACGGTATCTTGCACTGCAGCATAAGCCATCGGGATACCAAAGCCGAAAGCAATGCCCAGATACGCCTGGGGAATGGCAAAAAACCGCTTGAAGTAAGGGTAACTGCCAGCCACCAGTACGGCAGCGACCGACAATTGCTTGGTCAGGGTGTTCAAGGGCAGGATCAGGGCAAAAGAGATCAGGGCCAACACCACGGCTACGCCGACGGCTTCCTTGCCACTGATTTTGCCGCTGGTCAGCGGTCTTTCGGCTGTGCGCTTCACGTGGCGGTCAAATTCGCGATCTGCGTAGTCATTGATGGCACAACCTGCGGAACGCATTAATACTGTTCCCAGGCTGAAAATGAGGACCAGTTGCCAGCCAGGCTGTCCTTTTGAGGCAAGCCACAGTGCCGCCAGGGTCGGCCACAGCAATAACAGTATGCCTATGGGCTTATCCAGCCTGACCAGTTTGAAATACAGATGCAGACGAGAATACAGGCGGTTCATGATTCAGCTTTGTTGTTGCACATAGGCAGAATTATAAGTGTTATCTGTACATTGGACAGTTCCGAATGTTATCGTAGTCGTGTTGTCATAAACAATAGAACTCATTTCATAAATAGGGATGAGTGCGAGCAAGGCGATTCGGGATGCAGTGCAAGGCGTAAGGGTGACACTTGCAGCTAAGGCTGGTGCCTTAGCAAGCGGCGCAACGAAGCAATGCGCCCGCGAAGTGTCAATGCGGCCAGCTCCCGGAGGGTTTGTCTCATAACGCGTGCTGGACTGCAAGGTGTGAACAATTCGACTCGTTGTCAATAGACCCGCTATTGACTGCCTCGTCCCCTTGCAGGGCGCATGTGCGCTGGTAAGCGCACATCGTACGCAGGCGTGCAGCATGCTGCACGAAACCCCTGCTTTACCCTTGCCAGCCCGCGTTATGAGGCAAACGCATCTCACCCCTATTTATGAAATGAGTTCTAACTATGCTAATAAGTTTTTCGGGGACAGCCTTATGAAATTCCATACTAAATTGAGCTTGGTCAGTGCGACCATATTCATGGGGCTTGCCGGTTCTGCCCATGCCGTGACCGAAATCAGCTGGTGGCATTCCATGACTGGCGCGCTGGGTGACCGCGTTACCAGCCTGGCCGAGCAATTCAATAAGAGCCAGACAGAATACCGTGTAACCGCCGTCTACAAAGGCAGTTACGACGAATCGCTGGCCGCCGGCATTGCTGCATTTCGCGCTGGCAATGCGCCGCATATCCTGCAAGTATTTGAAGTGGGCACTGCGACCATGATGTACGCCAAAGGTGCGATCAAGCCAGTGTCGGAAGTGATGAAAGTAGCGGGGGAGAAATTTGATACATCCGGTTATGTCGCCGCAGTTGCCGGGTATTACACGTCGCCGAAAGGGGAAATGCTGTCTTTCCCATTCAATAGTTCGACTACCGTGTTTTACTATAACAAGGACATGTTTGCCAAAGCTGGTATGGACCCGAACAAGGCACCAGCTACCTGGCAGGAGGTGGTGGCCGCCGCCGCCCGCCTGAAAGCCAATGGCGAAAAATGTGCCTATACCACTGGCTGGCAAACCTGGGTGCACCTGGAAAGTTTTTCTGCCTGGCATAACGTCGAATTTGCCTCCAAAAACAATGGGTTTGGAGGCCTGGATGCGCGTCTGAAGTTCAATAGCCCGTTACACGTCAAACATATAGAAAATCTGGAAAACTGGGCCAAGCAAGGCTATTTCACCTATGCAGGCCGCAAGAATGAACCAGAGGCCAAGTTTTATTCCGGCGAGTGCGGCATGCTGACTTCATCCAGTTCTGCCTATGGCAGTGTGGCGAAGAATGCCAAGTTCAAATTTGCCGTGTCGCCCTTGCCCTATTATTCCGATGTCAAAGGTGCGCCGCAAAATACCATCATAGGCGGTGCATCGCTGTGGGCGATGAATGGCAAAAAGACGGAAGAATACAAAGGCGTTGCCAAGTTCTATAAATTTCTTTCGCAGCCAGAAGTGCAGGCCAAATGGCACCAGGAAACCGGCTATCTGCCTATCACCAATGCGGCGTATGAACTGACAAAAAGCTCGGGCTTTTATGAAAAGACACCTGGGCCAGGTGTTGCTGTGCAACAGATGATAGTCAAGACCACCGACAAGTCGCGCGGCATACGCCTGGGCAGCTTCGTACAGATACGCACCATCATGGATGAAGAACTGGAAGCAGTATGGAGCGGTAAAAAACCAGCCAAGGCAGCGCTGGACAGCGCGGTTGCCCGTGGCAATGAATTGCTGGAACGCTTCGAAAAAGCGAATAAGTAAAATCAAGACCTCTCAACGCAGAGGCACGGAGACACAGAGGGGACACAGAGGAAGTGCGGCTTCATAAATAGGACTTACGCAAAACCGCCCCAGCTGTGTTACAGCTCCTTGCCGTACTATTCGTACTGTCTTCGTCGCTGCGCCTGGCTGGGACGATTTTGCGTAAGTCCTAATAAAGAAATAATTAATTCATACTTTCTCTTTTTGTTTTCTCAGTGTCTCGGTGTCTCTGTGGTGAGATTTTTGGTCTTAGTATTTTAGTGCTTAAGCAATCGAGGATGATTTGGAAAAACGCGCACGGTTTCGATCCGCCTGGTTGCCGTATCTGTTGCTGCTGCCGCAGATTGTGGTGACCATACTGTTTTTTTTCTGGCCTGCCGCCCAGGCGCTGTATCAGTCGGTGCTGCTACAGGATGCATTTGGCATATCTTCACAGTTTGTCTGGCTGGACAATTTCAAGGATTTGTTTGCTGATCCCACTTATCTGGCGTCGTTCAAGACGACGGCCTTGTTTTCTTTCCTGGTGGCGGTATTAGGGTTGAGTATTTCTTTGTTGTTGGCTGTATTTGCTGATCGCGTGGTCATAGGCAGTACGTTTTACAAGACCTTGCTGATCTGGCCGTATGCCGTGTCGCCTGTGGTGGTCGGCGTGCTATGGATGTTCTTGCTCAATCCCACTTTGGGTATTGTGGCCCATGCCTTGCGGCATGTTGGTATCGAATGGAATAACCTGTTGAACGGCCGACATGCGATGATACTGATCGTGCTGGCTGCAGTGTGGAAGCAGATCAGTTACAACTTTCTGTTCTTTTTGGCGGGTCTGCAATCTATCCCCAAATCCCTGATAGAAGCGGCGGCGATTGATGGTGCCGGGCCATGGCATCGCTTCTTCACCATCGTTTTTCCTTTACTGACGCCTACATCTTTTTTCCTGCTGGTAGTGAACATTGTGTACGCCTTCTTTGACACTTTTGCAATTGTGGAAGCGACCACCCAGGGTGGGCCAGGCAAGGAGACAGAAATCCTGGTGTTCAAGGTATTCAACGATGGCTTCAAGGGCGGTGACCTCGGCAGTGCTGCGGCACAGTCGGTGATACTGATGAGCATCGTCATCGTTCTCACCGTGTTGCAGTTCAAGTATGTCGAAAAGAAAGTGCAGTATTGAACATGATAGAACGCCGTCCTTTTCTGGGAGTGTTCAGCCACCTTATCCTGATACTGGGCGTCAGCCTGGTAGTGTTTCCCATCTATGTCGCTTTTGTCGCCAGCACGCAAACGGCAGAACAATCGGCACTGGCGCCGATGTCGCTGATTCCTGGTGATCAGCTATGGCATAACCTGAGCGCGGTGCTTGGCAGTGGTGCATCTGGCAATGTCGCCACCAGCCCGGTAGGACGCATGCTGTGGGTCAGTCTGGTATCGGCCCTGATGATAGCGATAGGTAAAATTTCCATTTCCATGCTGTCTGCATTTGCACTGGTGTACTTTCGATTTCCAGGGCGCAACCTGTTTTTCTGGATGATTTTTATTACCTTGATGCTGCCGGTGGAAGTGCGTATCAGTCCTACCTATAAGGTCGTCTCGGATTTATCCATGCTTAATAGTTATGCTGGGTTGACGGTGCCGTTGATTGCTTCGGCCACCGCGACTTTCCTGTTCCGCCAGTTTTTTCTGACGGTGCCGGATGAACTGGCAGAAGCGGCACGCATGGATGGTGCCGGCCCCATGCGGTTTTTTATTGATATCCTGTGGCCCTTGTCGCGCACCAATGTGACTGCCCTGTTCGTCATCATGTTCATTTATGGCTGGAATCAATACCTGTGGCCCTTGCTGGTATCGACAGAGCAAGATATGTATCCCATAGGCGTTGGCATCAGGCGCATGATTGCCGGTGGAGATGCTGCGGTCGAATGGAATATGGTCATGGCGGGTCTGCTGCTGGCAATGCTGCCGCCGGGTCTGGTGGTGGTGGTCATGCAAAGATGGTTTGTCAAAGGATTGGTCGATGCCGAGAAATAAAAGCCTGAAGTAAAAATGGCTGACACTTTGCCAGTCTTCAACCAGGCTTCATTTTGTAATGCTTACGCAAATAATATATGGCACAGGTTCATTTAAAAAACGTCAAAAAAACCTATGGCAAGGGTGACAAAGCTGTTGACATCATCCATGGGATTTCCATTGACATACAACATGGCGAATTCATCGTCATGGTGGGGCCTTCAGGTTGTGGAAAGTCCACTTTGTTGCGCATGGTAGCCGGGCTGGAAGAAATCACGTCCGGCGACATCGTCATTGGTGACCGTGTTGTCAATCAGTTGGAGCCCAAAGACCGTGATATTGCCATGGTGTTCCAGAATTATGCGCTGTATCCGCATATGAGTGTTTATCAAAATATGGCTTATGGACTCAAGATACGCGGCTTTTCCAAAGCCGATATCGAAACCCGGGTACAGAAGGCCGCGCAGATACTGGAGCTGGGTGAGTTGTTGCAAAGAACACCGCGCCAGTTATCTGGTGGGCAGCGACAAAGGGTGGCGATGGGGCGCGCTATTGTCCGTGAACCGGCAGTGTTTCTGTTTGACGAACCCTTGTCTAATCTGGATGCCAAGCTGCGGGTGCAGATGCGTCTGGAAATTCAACGCCTGCACAAGACTTTGGGTACGACCAGCCTGTATGTCACGCATGATCAGGTAGAGGCCATGACCCTGGGGCAGCGCATGATAGTCATGAATGCCGGTGTGGCAGAACAGATTGGTACCCCAGCAGAAGTTTACGGCACACCAGCCACCACCTTTGTCGCCAGTTTTATTGGCTCCCCGCCCATGAATCTTTTGCGCGGCAAGCTGAGTGAAACCGGGCGTCAGATACAGATAGGACAGGCACTGGTGTTATTGCCGCTGGTGCAAAGCGAAGCAGAACGCGTCGCGCACCGTGAACTGATACTGGGTGTGCGGCCAGAACATTTGTTCATAGGTATGCCAGGCTTGCCGCTAGAAGTACAACTGGTGGAATCGCTGGGGGCGGATTTGCTGGTGCATGGTGTCTGCGGTGAACAACCTGTAGTCATTAGAACGCCAACTGGTACGGCAGTGGAGGCGGGTCAGCATACTTCTGTCGGTTTTGCTGCGGATGCTGTGCACTGGTTTGACCCGGTAACAAATAAGCGGTTCTGATAACACGCTTGTAGTTACCAGGTTTCCTCAATTTGGCCAGAACTTCGCTGTCATACCAGCATGCCTGCTTTGCGAGGCATATGTTGTTGGCGCAGGGTTGCTGCTGGCATGCTGGTGCGGCTCGTGTTGTCATTCGCATTGGTCGCGGGTGTGCTGACGTGGAAACGGCTTTCTTTTTCTGCCCGGTTGCCACAAAAATAGCCCAGTCCAAATATCGTTATGGTCAGGCAAGCGCTGATGAAGTATCGGCCTACCGTTTCCATATGCATTGCTGGCTTCATTTTTCTTACTATTTCCGTACCCATATCTGCTCCTCTTTGCAAGAGTTTAAGAGTTGAAATCGCGCTGAAAACCGGAACTGCACTGTCGTATTGAATTGCGTAACATTTTTTGTTTCGCAGTAGTGACATGGCAGGCGGGATCTTCTTGGAAATCCCCGAACAGTTTCACGACGGGTTGAACTTCACACTGTCTTTGCTGGTCGAAGTGTCGCAATAATTAAAAATACGTACCAGAAAATTACCAAAAGCATTGTTTTTTACTATTTTTGGTATTGAAATACGGTACCATTTGCAAAATTTAACTTTTTGTCAGGAAGGCTTTATGAGTTCACCCGAATTGGTCTTGAAAGTCTTGCGTTCAGAGTTACGGGCGGCAGGCGTGACATACAAAATGCTGGCAGAACGCATAGGTATGAGCGAATCGAGCATGAAGCGCATGTTCGGGCAAAAGGATATGAGCCTTTCGCGCCTGGCAGAAATTTGCAAGGCAGCAGGCATCGCCATGGAAGACATATTGCGGCAGGCTGCAGATGTCACACCGCAATCTGACACTCTCAGTCTGGAGCAGGAACAATCGCTGATGGCGGATCCCAAGCTCTTGCTGGTGGCAATCTGCTGCCTGGGGCACTGGACTCTGGAACAGATTATTGAAACTTATCACTTGTCCGAATCAGAATGCGTATTGCAAATGATTGCACTCGACAAGCTGGAATTGATAGAACTGCGTCCGCACAACCGTTATCGCTTGAACGTGTCGCCCGCATTTCACTGGCGTCCTGATGGCCCGATACAACAGTATTTTCGGGACGTGGTGGTCAGTGATTATTTTGCTGGCAGCTTTGATGGCCCAGGTGAGACCTTGTTGTTTGTACCGGCCAGGGTATCGTCACACAGCGCGCAGGAATTGGTGCAAAAAATTCAGCAACTGGCCGCAGAGCTGGCCAGGCTGCACCAGGACGACCGCCGCCTGAAGCCGGAAGAGCGCGATGGTTTTACCTTGCTGGTAGGTTTCCGCTCCTGGGAATTTTCAGCCTTTACAGCTCTGCGTCGCCCGGAAGCCGCGCCCCCTGTCAAAGGATTGACTCACCAGATAGGTCCGAGGAAAAGATAAAGCGAAGACCCATTACCACGTGTTGCTCCAGCCCCAAAAAACAGTGGTCCAAAACGCGTATCAATGGATATGTGGGCGCTGGCTGCCTGCTTCAGGGTATTGAAGCGTAGCGGCTGGGTGTCGCCATAGGCATTTCCGATTTCTGCTGAAAAGCCCAGGCGTATGGCACCACCAACCGTACTGGGGAGTGAACCTATCTTGCGCGCCAGTAGTACCCGGCTAAATGCGGTGGCATTGCCCGTCAGTGAATTATTTGCCGTACCGGACAGACGTAAAAATCCACCCAGTGGATTCGGTGCGCTGCCACGCTGGGATTTGCCCCATTCGCCATACACGTGACCAGCCCATTCGCCGAACTGGAAGGCGGTCAGCATGTCGATTTCTGACTGGGCCTGAGAAGGTTCACCCGGTCCTTTGGATGGTGCCCGTTCCCAGGTCACGGCGATACGATCTCCACGGCTTGGGTAAGCCAGTGAATCCAGTGTGTCGAGCTGAAAACTGACAAATTGCGTCGTGTCAAAATAGCGTGTACTGTCCTGACCAGCGTTGGCTGGTAGCAGCAAATCGACTTTTCCAAAACCGCGCGTGATACCGGCCTCCAGCTTGCCCCAGTTGTCCAGCAGGCGGCCAAATGTCAGGGTCGCCTGGGTGGCACGCACGCCGACGCGGGCAACCTTACGGCCTTCGTTATATAAGTCCAGGCTTTTTCCATTGTACTCAACGGAAGGTGCGACGAACCAAGGCGAACCAGATGCAATGGGCTGCCAGAATTGCATGCCTAACTGGCGTTCGCTGCCTATACGTGCGACGCTGCGCAGTTCGGCACCGTAGCTATTGAGTGATGAAGCGATATGCATGAGGCTCAGTGCAAACCGGTTTTCATCGGCAAAATCGCTGATCAGTTCCAGGCCGACGCGCAGGCGGTTGCGGCTGGAATTGGATTCTGTCGGAAGTATCAACACATTGCGCTTGCCTTCAGTATCGGTGATGATGGTTTCCACATTATCGATATCGCCACGTCCATATAAACGGGCGGACGCCTGCCTGATCTGTTCCTGCGTCAGCACCTGGCCTTCTTGCAGGCCGGTTTGAGTGATCAGAGCTTTCGGGTTGATATAGCGTGGGCCTTCCACCTCTATCTTTGCAAGCGGTAATTTGCCGATATTGGGTTTGGCTGTCAGTGTGCCAGTGGATCGCTGGTATTCAAAACTGGCGTATTGTTCATCTGTGACACGCAGGGCAGCCAATTTATCTGCCATTTTATGGGTGGCGACTTCACCCGCCTTGATGGATTTTACATATTCGCCAAAATCGAGAAAGCTGATGCCGGACAGTTCTGGTGCAATCAAAATATCATTACTACGCAATTCCTTGATCGAACGCTGTACATTTTGTTCGGTCAGAATTTGCAGCATTTGTTTGGTGACTTCAATGGCACTGTTCAATTCATTTTCTTTTGCCAGCGGAGTTCCTACATTCACCGCAATGACAATATCGGCACCCATGGAGCGCGCCAGTTCCACTGGCAAATTGCTGACCAGTCCGCCATCCACTACCAGTTTCTGCTTGATACGTACAGGCGCAAATACGCCAGGTAGTGCCAGCGATGCACGCATGGTCATCAGCAAGGGGGTGTCATTCAGTTCTACCATGTCGCCGGTCAACAAGTCAGAGGCGACGGAACGGAACGGCAGGGTCAGTTGATCAACCGGCTGGTCGCGCATACCTTCCGGCATCAGGCGGGTCAGCGCATTTTCCAGTGCGGCATTTCCGGCAGCTGCAGGTGGCAGGAAGATACCGGATTTGGTAATGGCAAATTCTATGCGGGATGGCAGCAGGAAATCTTCTTCCTTGCGGCGGTAATCCAGATCATAACGGGCTGGGCGGTCGGCCAGTACGCTATCCCAGTTGGTGTCGCGCACGATCTGTTCAAGTTCATCGGCAGAACGGCCTGCAGCATAGGCACCACCGACAACGGCACCGATGCTGGTGCCGACTACCATATCTACCGGTACGCGCATTTTGCGCAGGGCGCGCAATACACCTATATGAGCAAAGCCGCGAGCGCCGCCGCCAGACAATACCAGCGCGACCTTAGGGCGCGGGGTGGCAGGATTTGCACCGACTGCCGGAGGCGTTTCAGTATTAGCCTGGGCCAGACTGCAAAGAGGAAAAACACTGGCAGTCAGGGCGACCAATACGGCTATGTGGCTCAGCGAAAGGTGCACCAATAAACTTAGAGGCTGTTGCAAAATTAAGCTGGTCAGGCGCCGCCGATGCAGACAGTATTTCAGTGCGGCAAGGAGATGCAACAACGCCAGGTTAATTTTGCAACAGTCTCTTAGCAACGAGTATAGCGATGACATGAATACTGCTTTCTGTAGAAAGGGGATGATTGAATGACAGCCTCAGAGGCTGCACATTTTTCATCTGATTTCGCAAAAGACCGCAGTATATATGTATAGCGAAGATAGTGATAAACAAAATGCAATGGTTGTTGGAAATGGATGGTTTGAGCGGTAAGGCAGGTTTATTCTACGGGGTTAACAAGGGCGGTCAATACATGGTCACGCCAGACACCGTTGATTTTCAGATAGGACCTGGCATAGCCTTCTTTTTCAAAACCCAGGCGGGTGAGCAGGGCTGCGCTGCGCTGGTTTTCTGGCACATAGTTGGCCATGACACGATGCAGATTATATGCATCGAACATATGTTGTATGCCCGCTAGCACGGCTTCAAACATGTATCCTTGTCCCTGTTGTTTTTCACCTATGGCGTAACCCAGGTGGCACGCCTGGAAGGCACCGCGCACGATATTACTGAAATTGCAGATGCCTATCATTTCATGATCCAGGCATACTGCAAAATGCACAGCCAGGCCAGCTTCCATCAAACGTATGCTGGCTGACAGACGTTCTTCACATTTTTCTATTGTAAAAAAACCGGCATCGCGACTTGGTTCCCAAGGTGCAAGATGGTCGCGATTGTTTAGCAGATAGTGTTGCAACAGTGGCGCATGTTCAGGCAAAAGCACACGTAATTGCAAGCGCGCGGTGGCGATGGCATCAATCATCATCAACAAGAAGTAACAGGATTATTGCGTACTGGGTGCTTCATCCAGCATGGTAACGCCAGGTAAATCACAAACCAGAACAGCCTGACGTATGGCTTCAATGGCGGCCTGACGGGTAAAACTCTTGCGCCAGGCAATCACCACGCGACGGTCAGGTGCAGGGGCGGTGAAAGGCAGGTAACGCAGCATGCCATCGCGTGCACCCATATCAGGTACTGATGCCATGGGTAACACCGTAATTCCTATGCCTGACGCCACCATGTGACGTATGGTTTCCAGCGACGAACCTTCAAAAGTTCTGGCGATGCCATCCCCGGTTGTCGAAAAACGTGCCATTTCAGGACAAACTTCAAGCACCTGATCGCGGAAACAATGGCCATTCCCCAGTAACAGCATGGTCTCAGACTTGAGCTCTTCTGCTGATACCTCACTACGCTTTGACCAGGCATGATCTTTCGGCATGGCGACCACGAATGGCTCGTCATACAAGGCTTGTACCATCAGGCCATGGTCAGGTATGGGCAGGGCGATGATCGCTGCATCCAGCTCACCCTGACGCAGCAATTCCAGCAGTTTGACGGTAAAGTTTTCCTGCAGCACCAAAGGCATCTGAGGTACCTGCTGTATCATGGTTTTGACCAGCGTGGGTAGCAAGTAAGGGCCAATGGTATAGATGACGCCCAGACGGAAAGGGCCAGCCAGGGGGTCCTTGTTTTGTTTGGCAATTTCTTTGATGGCTGCGGTTTGTTCCAGCACACGTTCGGCCTGGGCAACAATCTGCGCACCCAGCGGCGTGGTAGAAACTTCAGTACCACCGCGTTCAAAAATAGTGACGCCCAACTCATCTTCGAGTTTCTTGATGGCGACGGACAGCGTTGGCTGGGCAACAAAACAAGCTTCAGCCGCATGGCCAAAATGCTTTTGCCGGGCAACCGCAACGATGTATTTTAATTCTGTGAGTGTCATGCCGTTAGTTTGGCACAGACTGCAGGCAGCGTCAGCAAGTGCTTGAGGCTTGAGGCAGTTTTTTTTCTATTATTATAAGGAAACAGGGGAGTATCTATGAACAACCATGCCCTGCATGCATAGGATTGCTGAATTCGAGGATACTCTCGCCTGTCCCTAAATTGTAACCAGGCACCATCCATGATGGCTGATGCCTGGCTCAGGCTCAGGCTTTAAGCTGGCCCATGGCCTTACTCAGTTCCAGATGCCCTTGCGCGGTACCGCTCTCTGGTACAGTTTCCGCGTCGCGCTGCCTGACTTCACTCAGGCGTGCTGCCAGTTGTTCAGCGGCATCGTCGCCCCGGCCTACCCACACGCCTTGGGTCATGGTGATATGCGCGGCTTCAAAGCTGCCAGCACCGGCACACAGAATAGCGCGAGTCGGGGCCTGTTCCGAAGCCAGTACGAGCATCGCCGGTACGACATCAGACGGTTGCAGGGCTTTCAGGAGCTCTTCGGGGAACAGACTTTCCGTCATGCGGGTTGCTGCAGTCGGTGCCAGGCTATTGACGCGGATGTCATGCTTGGCCCCTTCCAGCGCCAGAGTTTGCATCAGGCCGACCAGTGCCATTTTGGCTGCACCGTAATTTGACTGACCGAAATTGCCGTACAGACCCGAAGACGAAGTCGTCATCACAATGCGGCCGTATTTCTGCTCCATCATGATGGGCCACACTGCCTTGCAGCAATGCACTGCACCCATCAGATGCACATCCAGTACCAGCTTGAAATCGGCAATATCCATTTTGGCGAAACTCTTGTCGCGCAGGATGCCGGCATTATTGATCAGGATATCGATACGGCCCCATTGCGCCATGGTGTCAGCTACCATGGCCTGTACCGCATCAAAGTCGGTTACCGATGCACCATTCGCGATCGCTTCACCACCCGCTGCGCGGATTTCTTCCACCACTGCAAGTGCGGCGGCAGACGAGCCACCCGATCCGTCACGGGCGCCGCCGAGGTCATTGACAACCACCTTGGCACCACGCGCAGCCAGTGCCAGTGCATGCTCACGTCCCAGTCCGCCACCTGCACCAGTCACGATGGCAACACGGCCTTTGAAGTCGATAGTCATTGTTAGTCCTTACTTATAAAAGTGCCTGCTTGTAGGCAAGCAGGCAGAGTAGTCAAAAGAGGTGTTATTGGGACTGACTCAAAACGGCACCGGCTGCGTTGTAGCTCCTCTCATAGAAGCCGCGTACTATTTGTACTGTCTTCGTCGCTACGCCTTGCTGGGACCGTTTTGCGTAAGTCCTATTTATATGATTTTGCCTTGCCCCGTGTTCATTTGAAGGCGCAGGTTTTACTGGCCCTGGGGGGTGTTTATTTGCCGGACTGCATCTGTGCATCAATATCTGCCAGACATTCGCGTCCGCGCTGTGTGATGAGCAATTTGCCACTTGCTGCGTCAACTTCCACATGTGCCTTCTTGCCGAGAAAGGTGGCGACCGGGCCAGGTAACACAGTGTCGGGGTCGTTGGCAATCGCACGCAGACCATCTATACATTGCTTGATGAACAGGGTTTGCCGACCGGTTTCAGTCAGCTCCAATGTGCCATCCTTGCGGTAAGTCATGAGCTTGATACCGCACAGGCGTTTGGCATTGCGGCTGATGCAGGCACTTGGCTTGCCCTGGCGTGGTAACTTGCTTAATTGCTCAAGGGCGTCATATTCATCTATGCTTAGTTTGTGACTCATTGCTGCTTTCCAGGGTGGTTGAGGGCCTGATACCCTCATATGTTTACATTACTTGATTTCTTGTTTGGCTGTCGTTTTGTAGATGTTGCCATTTTTCATGACGAAAGATACTTTGGTCAGGACCGTGACATCGGCCAGCGGATCTGCTTCTACCGCGATCAGGTCAGCAAATTTACCAGCTGTGATACTGCCGATTTTTTCTTTTTGCCCCAACAGGTCGGCGGCGTTGATGGTGGCTGCCTGTATTGCCTGCATTGGCGTCATACCGTATTTGACCATGTAATAAAACTGCTTGGCATTGTCGCCATGTGGGTACACGCCAGCATCAGTACCAAAGGCCATACGCGCACCACCTTGCAGGGCTGCGCGGAAGTTGTCGCGCTGCTTCTGGCCTATTGCCCTTTCTTTTTCCAGTGATTCTGGTAAGAAGCCAGCTTTCTCACCTTCGCCCAGAATATAGTCATCGTTGTAGATATCCATGACCAGCCAGGTGCCGTGCTGTTTAGCCAGCTTGATGCCTTCTGCATCGATCAGGCTGCTATGTTCTACCGAGTCTACTCCGGCACGAATGGCATCGCTGATGCCGCTGGCACCGTGGGCATGAGCCGCTACCTTGCGTCCCAGCTTATGTGCTTCCTGCACGATGGCTTGCATTTCTTCCAGCGTATATTGCTGGGCACCTGCGGCATCACCCTTGGACAAGACGCCACCTGTAGCGCAAATCTTGATCTGGTCTGCGCCGTATTTTGCCATTTCCCTGACCTTGCTGCGGGCAGCCCAAGGGCCATCCGCCACTCCCTTACCGACATCATTGTATTCGGGAGGCAGCAGATTATTGTCGCAATGCCCACCTTTGATACCCAATGCATAACCGGATGCCAGTATGCGAGGGCCAGGGAAGTCACCATCATTGATGGCATCACGCAGAGCGATATCAGCAAAACCTTCGGAACCGACATCGCGGACAGTCGTAAAACCCGCATTCAGGGTATCACGCGCAGCTCTGACTCCATACAGTGCTGCACGTACGTTTGAGGTGCCGAGCGAGCTATAGCCATGCTGATGCGGGTTGCTGGTTAAATGAGTATGTGCATCGATCAGGCCGGGCAGTACAGTGGCATTTGACAAATCAATCACTATGGCATTAGCGGGGATGGCGGTGGTCGCCATCGGGGTAATAGCGGTAATGCGCTCACCATCGATCATGATTAACTGATCACGTAAAACTTTGGCAGTTTCCACGTCGATCAGTTTGCCTGCTTTAATGACGATCAGGTTTTTTGTAATTGTCTTTTCTTCGGCAAACACCGTGGCTGAAGCAAGCAGTAGACCGCTGCAAAACAGGTTGGCAAATACTTTTTGTATCTGAGGTTTTTTCATTATTTTTTACTCTGAGTGTGTTTTTTGGCGAGTATCTCCTTCGAATATAACATAGCACTCATGGAAAATTTAATAGCTGTGGGTGGTCGGGGAGTAAATTGACTGCTTGCAAAGGGTTGGGCAGATGGAAGTGCGAAAAAGATCAGCCCAGGTTTTGAATGGGGTTTTGATAGCCAGAGGCATTGCAGTCAGGCCAGCCTTCAGGTATGTTGGCACTATTTCTGTTCATCCTTCCAGGCACGTCATGTTGATCTTCATTGTTATTGCTGCTACGTTGTTGATGTTGACCAGTGTCTGGGGTTTTGTCGGTATCTGGCGCTTTGCCAGGTCAGGCTCGATCCCAAAGAACTGGAAGAAACTGATTTTTTCCACTTTAGCTGCGGGCGTGTTGTTGGGATTGCTCTCCAGTCTGACAACGTTCTGGATGTTATTGCCTTATCCAAATAGTTTGGGGCCGGGTTGGTTTGCTGGCTTGCCTTTCATGGCGGTGTACGTTGATGCCAACGACAATTATTACCAGTTTAGTTTCACTCAGATCAGTGTAATTGCAAATGCCTGCTTCTGGTTTTTGTTGCCATTTGCTTTTTTGCGATTGTACGGCGCAGTATGGCGACGCCGGCAAGTGACTGCAGCATAAAACTTCAGGCGTGATCGCATCCTTCCACCTGCCACTGAGTTTGAATCAGTGGAGTATCCTCCTTTTTCCTTTCTTGTTGATCTTTTTATGTGATTGGCAACCATATTTCGCCATTCAAATGGCTGTAGTTGCAATAACGTCATGTCGGATATTGGTGGTCGAATTTATTGTTTTGATTCCAAATGAATTGTAGAAGAATGACAATTTTAGCAATAAAATGAGTGGCTTTATAGTGATAAGTAGTATAGCTACATGTTTCACTTCGCCACTTTATAAAGTATTCGCAACATGATCACGTGAAAATAAAGGGGTTTCCCTATAAATTTGCATGGAAACGCATTTATTTTGTGTTTTTATAATCTTGGTTTGACATGTAATCTAGTTTTAGTACGAAATCCATTTCGGGGTCCTGGATGTTGATTGTCAGGTTGGAATGTTGGGTTTTTGCTTGATAGCTCGAAGAGTGCGTGTCATACAAAAGCGTGAAGAGACATGACATCGATGGGGCATACCTTTGGTGACATCGCACAGATATTAGTCATGTGTATTGCAGCAAGTATTGTGGCTGTGATGAAATGGCGTCTGTATTGCAGGCAAATTTTGACGGTAAGCCTTTGGCTGACCTGCATGTGATCAGGTTCCAAAGTCTGGAGCCAGAATGTGGTGGCGATAGCGCTTGCTGGCTGATTTCTGGAGCCGCAGGAATCCAACAGCATTCGTCTCATACAATCTGTGATTGTACGCCTCATCAATTTCTTCCCTGATCAGGGTTTCAATGCAGTTGATCTTGCAGGATGCAATTGCCAGTCACGTTTTGAATATGAACGCACCTGTACCCAATGATTTTGCATTGCAAGCTGAATCTGCTTGAAGATCTGATTTCTGGAAAACTTGTGCCACCATGCAGGTGCCAGACAGTCTGCAGCACAAGATTGATTTGTTCAGTGTTATCGGTCGCTTGCTGCGTATTGAGCATGAATTGTTTGTCAAGGCTGGTTGCGGGTATTTGAAGGGTAAAATTTAGTCCCTGAAAATACCAATCATCTGGTAGATTTGCAGACCGAAGCGGATACGATCGACTATCTCGAAAGTGTGCGTGGAGTCGTGCAGAATGCGTAGTCATCATGCGGGATCGTGCTGCCTATATTGTCCAGTATTGCACAGCCAGAATTCAAGCAATACAGGTACAGGAGACGCCGCCAGAAAGACAGGTGGTGCAGAAAAACATAAACCTTAATCTAAAAAATTATGCATACAGGGATGAGTACTACTGAGATTTTCTTGATTGCGATGTTTGTGATTTTTACCTTGCCCTACCTGATCTGGCGGGTAGGTAAAACTGACTATTACGCACCACTGGTAGTCGTGCAAATTATCACTGGTATCTTGCTGGGCCCAGGCGTGTTGGGTGCCGTTTATCCAGATTACTATAAATTTGTGTTCAATCCCCAGGTAATACAGTCGCTGAACGGTATCGCCTGGTGGGCCGTGATGATCTTTGTCATGGTTGCCGGAATAGAACTGGACTTGAAGAAGGCCTGGGAGCACAGGCGTGAAAGCACCATTACTGCGGGACTGGCACTGGGCATGCCCTTGCTGTTCGGCTGTGTTGCTGGCCTGGGTTTGTTGACCATGGATGGCTGGATGGGGCCTAAAGCCATGAGCTGGCAATTTGTGCTGGGTGTCGGTATGGCATGTGCCGTCACAGCCTTGCCTATCCTGATATTGTTGATGGAAAAACTGGAAATTTTACGTCAACCCATCGGTCAGCGCATCCTGCGTTATGCCAGCCTGGACGATATTGCGATCTGGGGTGTGTTGGCAATTATTTTGCTCGACTGGACCAGGGTAGGGCGGCAAGTTGGTTTTCTGTTGTTATTTGCAGTCACTACCTATCTGTTTCGCAAACTTATGGTCTGGCTGCAAGAGCGTGATCGCTGGTACGTGGGGCTGATCTGGTTGGCGGCCTGCAGTTTTGCTGCTGATTGGGCCGGCCTGCATTATATGGTGGGTGCTTTCCTGGCCGGGGCCGTCATGGATGCACACTGGTTTAATCAGGAAAAAATGGATTTGATGCGCCATCATGTGCTGCTGGCAATCATGCCGGTGTTTTTTCTGAGTACAGGCTTGCGTACCAACTGGGCGGTAGGTGGTGTTACAGTATTCGTTGCGGCTGCTGTACTGCTGGTCGCATCTGTAGGCGGAAAATTGATAGGTATACAGGTGGCTGGCAAGATATTGAAATGGGAAAAAGGAGAGGCTTCCATCATAGGTTGGCTATTGCAGACCAAGGCTTTGATCATGATCATTTTCGTCAATGTTTTATTGGATAAAAGCATTATTACCAGCGAGACCTTTACGGCCTTGTTGTTGATGGCCATCGCCAGCACCATGCTGACCGTGCCTATCGTGTACCCGAAATTACAGAAGATGAAGGAACTTATTTTCAGGAGCAAGTAAAGTATCTGAAAGTTTGCCTTTGGTATGGGAAATGTCCGCTGCTTCGGTGAAAGTGGCGGACATTTTTCTTTTTATTTTCATGTCTTTTGCGTAAGCTCAACTGTAAAACGCCCAGGGAAAGATGGTGTAGGTCCCGAGTCAGAAATGGCCCCGTCTTTTGTCTGCGATAAACAGAAGCAGTTGCTGAGCAGGGATGCACGCTGGGAAAAATGCTGTTCATTACCTGCGCGTACAACGGGAGTATCAAATGATGTTGCACGCAAGAGGACGTCGCTGCAATGGAGCAATATTGCTCAGGTAACTAACTGGAATGCGGTGTTTGTTGGCTGGTTTGCCCAGATCAGACTGACGATTGTGGTAAATTGCGGGATTGAGGGATTAATGCCCGAATGGCAGGGATGGCAGGATGGCAGTATTTGTTCCCGGAATGGTAAAACGTGACACATGAAGACAGCATGACGACAGAACACGCACTTGTAGAACATGGCAATGCCGCAGGTTTTTCTGGTGGCCCACGATTATTGGCCGATATTGGTGCCACCCATGCACGTTTTACGCTTGAATCATCACCGGGCGTGTTTGAATCCGTCAAGGTCTTGAAATGTGACGAATATCCGGACGTCATTGCGCTGTTGCGCGCTTACCTGACATTGGTACCTGCCAACAAGGTGCATCATGCGGCCTTTGCGCTGGCCAATCCCATCGATGGTGACCAGGTCAGGATGACCAACCGTGACTGGGCTTTTTCAATCGAAGATGTACGCCGTGAATTTGGGCTGTACACTTTGCTCATCGTCAATGACTTTACAGCGCTGGCGATGTCTTTGCCTGGCTTGCAGGCCAAAGACCTGATGCAGGTGGGTGGCGGTACGCCCGTCGCCAAATCTGTGATTGGTGTACTGGGGCCGGGTACCGGTTTGGGCGTGTCTGGTCTGATCCCTACTTCCGATGGTTTTGTGACACTGGGCAGTGAGGGTGGGCACGTCAATTTTGCCCCTGCGGATGAACGCGAATATGCCATCCTGCAATTTGCCTGGAAAGAATGGCCACATGTCTCCACAGAACGCCTGATTTCTGGTCCTGGTCTGGAATTGATTTACCGCGCCCTTGCCAATCGTCATAAAAAAACTGTCAAGGCCCTGCCGGCACAAGACATCATGCGTGGTGCGCTGACTGATGGTGATGCTTTGTGTCTGGAAACACTGGAATGCTTTTGCGGCATGCTGGGCAGTTTCAGCGCCAATCTGGCAGTGACACTGGGGGCTTTTGGCGGGATTTATATCGGTGGTGGTATCGTGCCACTGATGGGCGAGCGTTTTGCGACTTCTCCTTTCCGTAGCCGTTTTGAAGCCAAGGGGCGTTTTTCCAGTTATCTGGCACAAATCCCTACCTTTGTGATCACCACACCAAACCCGGCTTTTTACGGCGTATCGGCGATTTTGTCGGAACACTTGCGTGGCAGCAGTGGTGACAGTTCACTGATGGATCGCATACAGCAATTGCACGCTGAGCTGACACCCGCCGAAAGACGGGTTGCCAGCCTGGTGCTGGAAAACCCACGCACCGTACTGAATGAAGCCATTGCAGAAATTGCCCGCCTGGCCGATGTCAGTCAACCTACTGTGATTCGGTTTTGCCGTTCCCTCGGCTTTCTGGGCTTGGCCGATTTCAAACTTAAATTTGCCAGCAGCCTGACCGGCACCATACCGGTAAGGCATAGCCAGGTACGCATGAGCGATAGTACCCATGACCTGAGTGCCAAGGTCATTGACAATACCGTGTCGGCGATTTTGAATTTCCGCGATCAGCTCGATGTACGCTCGCTGGATCAGGCGATTGCGCTGCTGCGCAAGGCCAACAAGGTCGAGTTCTATGCCATGGGTAATTCACGGGCGGTGGCGCTGGATGGCCAGCATAAATTTTTCCGCTTCCGTATTCCTACTGCTTCCTATGGCGATGCCCATTTGTTTTCCATGGCGGCAGAATTGTTGAATCCGGGTGATGTGGTAATCGTCGTGTCCAATTCCGGCAAGTTGCCGGAACTGTTGAAAGCGGTGGATGCAGCCTTGCATGCCGGGGCTGATGTCATCGCCATCACGCCGAATCAATCGCCACTGGCCAAAAAGGCGACGGTCTGCCTGGCCGTTAATCATTCAGAAGACAATGCCACTTTCCTGTCCATGATTTCACGCATATTGCAATTGCTACTCATTGATATTCTGGCAGTTGGTTTGTCTATCGATGCACCAGTGACTGATGCTGGTGGCGATGAAGTCAAACGCAAGGAATTATCGCGTTTCAGTAATCTGCTGATTTCACACCTTGACAGTTGACTGGTTGGTACTTCAGGCGCTTGCGCAAATTAGCGGCTTGCTGCTATCGTGATCATCTTTGACGGTGATGATCTGCTATGCCGCTGACCGAACCCCTGGTGCTGCTGGATGCTGGACTGCGTGGCACCCTGATTGCCCTGTTGTTATTATTGTCGACCATACTCTGGCGCGACCGGCCACACCTGACCGTGGTGCGTGCCGGTATCGCTCTTTGCCTGGGGCTGGCAATACAGGTATTGGCAGCCACCCCTTTGTTTGAAGCGATGGTGCCGCGCATGTGGCAGGCACCGCTGGTGGCGGTTTCTGTAGCGAACGCCGTGCTGTTCTGGATTTTTGTGCAAGCTCTTTTTGACGATGACTTTGTGTGGCGTCCCCTGCATGCTGCGCTCTGGCTGGCCGTAGCTGGACTCAGTGGATTGAATTGCGCTGTGGTCGCTGGCAGCTCATCTATACTGACGCCGCTATTGCTGGGTGTGCAGCGCGGCGTTCCGCTGTTGTTTGCGGCTCTTGCCGCCCTGGCTGCAGCCAGGCAATGGCGTACTGACCTGGTAGAGCAACGTCGGCGTCTGCGTGCATTTATTGTGATTACCGGCATTGCCTACACCGTCATCCTGCTGGCGGCACGACTGGGTTCGCCACATGGACGTTTATTGGGACCAACAGCAGCAGCTGATGTTCTTATTCTGCTGGTGATCATCGCTACTGTGGCTGTCAAGATGTTGCAACTGGGGAATCAGGATCTATTTCCCGCGCCACGCCACCCGACATTGCCTGCATCTGGGCAAGTCGATATGTTGCCAATTGATGAGGCGCTATCCCCAGCACCCAAAGTCGTAGAGCATGATCCCGCCGAAGATCGTCTTGCTGCCACATTGCAAAGCCTGATGAAGGAAGAGCGCTTGTATCGTAGCGAAGATTTAAGCCTGGCCAGTCTGGCTGCCCGTTTGCAATTACCCGAATATCGCGTACGCCGCCTGATTAACCAGCGGCTGGGTTATCGCAATTTCAATGCGTATATCAATGAATTTCGCCTGACGGAAGCATGCTCCGCTCTTAAAGATCCGGCGCTGCGGGATTTGCCCGTCTTAAGCATCGCCCTGGAAGCAGGTTTTCAGTCCATAGGGCCATTCAATCGGGCTTTCAAGGCGGCGACAGGGCTGACGCCTACCGAGTTTCGCAAAGAAAATATGGCCGATTTCTGAAATCGGCTAGCCGTATTCTGCAATTTTCAGTCTCTGGCAAGACATCGTATTGTTTCAAACCCATAGTCAGGTTCACCACAGGCAGACGCTTGTGGCTCCCAAATGAACTGGAGTCTGACTATGCATAACTTAGCTATTTTTCTTTTTACCTTTCAACGGATTTGGCAGCGTTACCTCTTTTCGCTACTGATCTTCGTACTATTCTTATTTGCAGGCAGGGCGCACGCAAGTGTCGGACTGGCTGAGATACCTCCGACAACCAGTGATGGCACCATTACCCTGTTTTATCCTGCGCAGGCTGAAGAACAACCTGTCAGACGCGGGCGTTTTGTCTTTAACCTGGCAGATCGGGCCGAACCGATAAAGGGTAATGGACGCCTGATTGTTATTTCACACGGTTCAGGTGGTGGCCCCTGGGTGCATGTCAATCTTGCCCGTGCCCTGGTTGAAGCCGGCTTTGTGGTCGCCATGCCTCAACATTATGCGGATAATTACCTGGATGACAGTAATCCAGGGCCAGATAGCTGGACCCTGAGACCGGCAGAAGTGTCGCACGCCATTGACGCAGTCGGGCGTGATTCGCGTTTTTCAACTTTGCTGATGCTGGATAAGGTGGGTATTTACGGTATGTCTGCAGGTGGGCATACCGCCCTGAGTATGGCTGGCGGGCGCTGGTCACCTGATGGCTTCAGGCAGCATTGTGAAGCTAGTCTGGTAGAAGATTTTCAGTCCTGTGTCGGCCTGATTACCCGTTTGACGGGCGGGATGTTGGATGGCATCAAGAAGTGGGCTGCCATGCTGGTGATACGACATCGTTTCAGCGATGCGACGCCGCGTGAACACCATGACCCCAGGGTGGCCGCCGTGGTTGCGGGTGTACCGACTGCTGCTGACTTTGACATGACATCGCTGGAACATCCGGCGATGCCGGTAGCCCTGATCACAGCAGGACAAGACCGGTGGTTGATACCGCGTTTTCACAGCGATCTGGTCATGCAAACCTGTAAAAGCTGCGTGCGTTTGGCCGACTTGCCTGCTGCTGGACATGGCGCATTGTTGTCTCCCCTGCCGCCTGGATTGACAGGATTGGTTGGCGACATGCTTAATGATCCACCTGGATTTGATCGTAGTCAGATGGCTGAAGTTGACCAGAAAATCGCCCGTTTTTTTGAACAGCACTTACTGCAGAAGTAAAGTTGAATAATAGTTGAGCAGCAGGGTGTTATTTGGTAAGTAAATAATTGAAGCTGAAAGACACCGTGTCAGTGTTAGTCAGATTGACACTGATATGGTGCAACGCATATGAGCGTAACAGCACGAACTGGCAGGTATGCCAGGTATGGCAGTTATGGCAGATCAAACAGACCTATTTGTGTTGGCTCAATTGCGTTGCTCAGTTTGATACCAAGTGTCTTGTCAGTGGGTACTTGCGGGTCTGAGGGTTTGCTGACAGGTGACTTCCAGCCCAGGCAAGTCAGAATGCAGGAAATTCAGCAGGGCCCTGGCAATACCCAGTTCGCGAAATGCTGGTTTCACATACAGGACGTTGATATGGATATGCGTGCCACTGATGTTGCAATCAAGTGCACCTACATGCTGCTTGTCCCAGAATGCATTGAATTGGACACTGCATTGATCGGTGCCACTACACTGCTTGCAGATCTTCAGGGTGTCTGCCAGATTGTTATTGGGTATTGTGTTCGTCATCCTCTCGCTCCCCAGAGATAGTGCAGCCCCAGCATCAGCAAACCGATAAAAAAACAGCGCTTGAAGATCGAAGGCTGCATCTTGCCGCGCAAGAATTGCCCCAGCTGCATACCGGCAATAGCTGGCAACAATGCAAAAAGAGAGTTGCCTGCAGCACTCCAGTGCCATTGCCCTGTCCATGCCAAATTGGCGGCGAGGGCAATGGTAGAAACGGTAAACGTCAGGCCCATGGCTTGTATTAAGTGGTCTTTATCCAGGTTCAGGGTTTGCAAAAAAGGGACGGATGGCATCACAAATACGCCGGTGGTGGCGGTGACTATGCCCGTCAACGTACCAGCAACAGAAGCCATTCTGGTTTCCAGCCTGACTGGCATAATCCAGTGAAACGATGCCAGACCCATGCCTGCGTAGACAATCAGCGCCAGACCCAGGCCGATATCCGACCAGTAAGCATTGACACGTGTCAGCAGCAGGGCAGAAGCAAATGTACCAGCGCAGATACCCAGCAGCATGGGGCGCAGGCGATGCAATAACTGGGGCAGATCAGGGCCAGTGGCAAGCTGCCATATATTCGTTAAAAGCGAAGGCATGATCAATAAAGCTGCTGCCTCCATGGCCGGCATCGACAAACTCAGCAAGCCTATGGCAACCGTTGGCAAGCCCAGACCCACAATGCCCTTGACCATACCAGCCAGTATAAAGACCAGACAGATCATCAGGAACTGCTGGTAGCTGCCGAAAAGGTTAAGCAAGTTTTCCATTCAAACAGTTTGCCATTACCAGCAAGAACTGAAAATGTGGAATACACTCAGCCAGCCTCCGGATTATACTTAGGCTGAAATGAACGAGATGATAGGGACCACACAATGCGCTTTGATCTGGTCGATTTACAATTGTTTCTGCATGTGGTGGAAGCGGGCAGCATTACTGCGGGTGCTAACCGCAGCCATCTGGCATTGGCGTCGGCCAGTGCTCGTTTGCGAGGTATGGAAGAACAGTTGGGTGTACCCCTGCTGACACGTAACCGACGTGGCATAGAATTAACCGATGCTGGCCGCACGTTATTGCATCACGCCCGGTTGCTGATGCAGCAAATGGAAAGAATGCGCGGTGACCTGGGTGAGTATGCGCAAGGTCTGAAGGGGCATATACGTTTGTTATGCAATACCTCCGCCCTGACAGAGTTTTTGCCACAGGCTCTGGCGGCCTATATGCATGCGCATCCGCATGTGAATATTGAAGTGGAAGAACGATTGAGCAATGACATTGTGCAGGCACTGATAGAAGGCCAGGCTGATATCGGCATCGTGGCCAATACAGTCAGTAGTGCGGGTTTGCAGACTTTTCCCTTTCGGCACGATCAACTGGTGCTGGTTACAGCGCGTGAACATCCTTTGACAGAGCTGGCAGATGCTGCTGGCAGGGTTTCATTTGCTGATAGCCTGGCCTATGATTTTGTTGGACTGGCTGGTGACAGCGCACTGCAACAATATCTGAATGATCATGCCACCAGGCTAGGGCAGCGCCTGCATTACCGGTTGCGTCTGCGTAGCTTTGACGGCATCTGCAGCATGGTGGAAAGTGGTGCCGGCATTGCCATCATTCCTGAAACAGCGGCATTGCGTTACGAGAAAATAATGAAGATCAGCCAATTGCAACTGACCGATGTGTGGGCGGTGCGGCAACTGCTGATTTGCGTGCGGCAGTATGATGAATTGCCTGCCCATGCACGCGAATTGATTTCCATGATCAAGACATGAACTGCTTTCAGATTTACAGGATTCGCTCGCTCACGGTGCGTTCTTGTTACAATGCAGGCTGATTGCTGCTATCTTTTCTCTCCTGTCCATGTCCCTTGTTCATTCATTTACTAAAGCATTTAACGCAGCCAAGGCCAAGTTGCTTCCTGCCCCGGCTGCTTCGCAACAACTCCCAGTCGCACCATCCATTGAAACAGATCCGGTGTTGATGCAGATGATGTTTGAGGTATTGGTTGCGGAAGATATCAAGGCCACATGGCAAGGCAACTACCTTCGTCTGGTAGATGGCCTGGTACTGGGTGCCGAGCGGGTGGAAACTGTGGCACTGGCGGAAGACAAGTTCAGAACCTGTACCCGTATCCATGTCAGCCATGCTGAATATTTTCCCCAAGGCCTTAGTGAATATCAACATGCAATGGGGACGAGTGAAGTGCTGGCCATGACCGAAGGTTTTCGCACCTGGGCGCGAATGGATTTGCTGGCCTTACTGGATGCCACGCGTGAATTTCCCAAAGACTGTACCGTCATCGAAATGAATGTGGCAAGTGAGACAGACGTTGCTGCGGGTAAGGCCGTGTACCGTCAAGTCATACTGGGGCCGGTGGCCCATCTTGCTACATTGCCCGCACCCAAGCTCAAGGAAGAGCACCCGTTTTGCCCTTGCTGTCTGTTCACGGAAAGCATGCCTGCTTTTCATGATCTGCTGCAGAGCAATCAATTTTTAGGCGTGCGTCTGTTTGCTTCTCGCGACAACGAAGGCAAGCTGGCCGCTGACTGCCGCGTGAATGGCGAGGATTTTTTAGCTGCAACCGAACATCTGCAACACTATGCTGAAAAATGGCCGCAGCGCGGTCTTGAATTTCGCAAACAATATGTCGTGATCAGAAGCAGCGGTCGCAGTGTGAATCCCGGTGGCACTATTCAATCTGGAGATAACGTCAATGCCCAGGCTGAACAGGCGTAGACAGGCATGCTGTAGAATCAAACGCCATCGATTTCTAACGTTGAGGAATACTTATGTACCGCACTTATTTCAAAGGTCAATGGAGCGAAGGTAATACGCCTTTGTTTGGAGCAATGGATCATGCCGTCTGGCTGGGCTCTTCGGTATTTGATGGAGCACGTTCCATACGCGGCCTGACACCGGATTTGCGTCTGCATCTGCAAAGGGTCATACAATCGGCACAAAGGCTGGGTTTGCAATGTCCATATACTGTGGATGAACTGGAAGCTTTGTGCCGCGAGGGCATCGCCCTGTTTCCGGCAGATGCAGAACTGTATATACGCCCGCTGGTATTTGGCACCGATGGCCTGTTGATCCCAGAGCCAACAACATCCGGTTTTGCGCTGACGCTGTTTGATGCAGCCATGCCGGCTTTCTCGGGCTTTTCTGCCTGTCTGTCCAGCCTGCGTCGCCCCGATCCTTCGATGGCACCGACAGATGCCAAGGCTTCCTGTCTGTATCCAAATTCCACCAAGGCTTTGCGTGAAGCCAAGGACCGTGGCTACGATAATGCTGTGGTCTGTGACGTGCATGGCAATGTGGCTGAATTTGCGACGGCCAATATCTTTTTTGTGACGGCAGACAATGAAATTGTCACCCCTGTTGCGAATGGCAGTTTTTTGTCCGGGATCACCCGTGCCCGCGTCATCGGCCTGTTGAAAGAAGATGGCAAGCAAGTGTCAGAGCGCACGGTCAAGCCGGAAGAACTGTTGCATGCCAAAGAGATTTTCAATACCGGCAATTTTGCAAAAGTCACACCGTGCACCCGTTATGAAGACCGCCAGTTGCCGGTAGGTGAAATAGCCACCCGTGCGCGTGACCTGTATTTTGCCTTCATGGAAAAACAGTAAGTCTGGCTGTGACGGTTGGTCATGAATATGCTCAAGCGCATTCATCACGTTGCCATTATTTGCGCTGATTATGCAGTTTCCAGGCATTTCTATACTGAATGCCTGGGCCTGCGCATCATTGCAGAAAATTACAGGGTAGAAAGACAGTCGTACAAGCTGGACCTGGCCTTGCCTGATGGTTCCCAGCTTGAACTGTTTTCCTTCCCTGATGCGCCAGCCAGGCCTTCACGTCCTGAAGCACAGGGCTTGCGTCATCTGGCATTTGAAGTGGATGATGTAGCTGCCTGCAAGGCACTGCTGGAAGCGCAGGGCATAGCTGTAGAGGCGATACGTATTGATGAATTCACCAACAGGCGCTTCGTGTTTTTTGCTGACCCCGATGGCTTGCCGCTGGAACTCTATGAGGCTGTGCCCGTAAATGGCTGAGGGCAGTTGCCGACTGTAATGTAATGTGCTGAGTACAAAAGCAAAAAGGCAGGAAAACCTGCCTTTTTGCATTGATGCGCCATCGTGTTTATTTCAAGAACTGTTCATTCCCGACCATGCCGATCTTGGTCACACCCAGACGCTGCGCTGCTGCCATCACCGCGGCCACCGATTTGTACGGTACCACAGCCACTGGACGCAAATGCACTTCTGGCTGGTCTGCTGCGGTTGCCACAGCCAGCAGTTTGCTTTCCAGCTCTGCATGATTAAC